>CAZDXW010000092.1:0-9520 GCA_964509485.1 uncultured Christensenella sp. | reverse complement strand
GTTTTGCCGCTGCCGCTTGCGCCCATGATGGCGACGAACTCGCCCTCGATGACCTCAAAGCTGACGTTTTTCAGCGCGACGCACTGGCGCATGCCGAGCTTTGTGTTATAGACCTTTCCCAGTCCCTTGACCTGTAGAAGCGACATGGAATTCCCTCCGTTTTTTTTGCTTGATGCCGCTATTTTACGAAAAGCGGAGACCGCCTGCCATCGAATGGCCTTACGATCTCCGGGGTAAATCTTACCAATTTGTCACATATGCTCAAACTCATCGTAAGCGGGAAACCGCAGCGACACGCGCGTTCCCTTGCCTACCTCGGAGTCAACAAGGATCGATATCCCCAGCCCGTCCGCCGCGCGCTTGACCAAGTAAAGACCGATTCCGCTCGCGCGGGTGTCCATTCGCCCGTTGTAACCCGTGTACCCTTTTTCAAAGATACGCGGCAGGTCCTCCTTGCGGATGCCGATGCCCGTGTCTTCGACGACGAGCGCAGCGCCGTCCATATAGATTCGAACGCCGCCGGTTCGCGTGTATTTTACGCTGTTGGAGAGCAACTGCCCCAGGATAAAGCCCAGCCACATGGCGTCGCTCGGAATGTCCTTTGCGAGCGGTTCGAGCTGAATCGAGAGCCGGTTGTAGACGAACAGCAGCGAATATTTCTTCACCGCCGCGCGGGCAATCTCGTTGAGGTCGCAGCGCTCGACGACCAGATCGCTCGCAATGTCGCCGAGCTTCACGAACTTGAGCGCAAGGTCGGCGTATTGATCCACCTTGAAGAGCTCCTGCTTGAGCAGGCGGGCGCTTTCGTCGTCCTTTGCGTCGAGCAGCAGCCGCATGGCGGAGATCGGCGTCTTGATCTGGTGCACCCAGAGCGTGTAATACTCCTTTTGCTCCTCCAGTTGGCTCAAGTTCTCCGTGCGGAGCCGTTCGTTCTCCTGCGACAAAACGCGAATCAGCGCTTCGTAGTCCGCGCATAGGCCGTCCAGCGCGTCCGGCAGTTCGCGGGGCAATAGTTCCGTCCGCTCGTGAATCAGCGCCAGCTGGCGTCGTTTCCGGCGGTATCGTACACCGTCCGCCAGCAGAACGCAGACAAACACAAAGCTTATGAGGATCGTTTCGTATCGAACGTAGACAGAATCCTGCTGGGCAAGGTAGCCAAGCAGGCGAATGATCCCGATCGAAAGCAGATAGAGCCACACAACGGACTGGCGCGACTTGAGATAGTCCATCAATTTACGCATGTTTCGTCCGCCTCCCCCTCGTTCCAATTCGACGCGGCAATTTCCTACGCGTCAATCGAGTATCCCTGCCCCTTGTGCGTTTTCACACATTCGGCTAGCCCCGCATCCGCCAGCGTCTTTCGCAGGCGGTTGACGTTGACCGTCAGCGTGTTGTCGTCCACAAATTCATCGCTGTCCCAGAGGCGAAGCATCAGCTCTTCGCGGCTGACGATGCTTCCCCGGCGCTCCAGCAGGGCGGTCAGGATTCGGCTTTCATTCTTGGTCAGTTCGCAGCGCGCGCCGCCCGCGAGCAGGCAGGAAGCGCCCGCGTCAAATTCCGCGCCGCAGAAGCGTGCCCTTGCCGACGCCTCGTAGTCGTAGGCGCGGCGGAGCACCGCCTGCACCTTGGCGATGAGCAGCTCCGGATCGACGGGCTTGGCGATGTAGTCGTCCCCGCCCATGTTGACCGCCATGACCACGTCCGCCGTGTCCGCACGCGAGGAAAGGAATACGATCGGCGCCTTGGAACCGCGGCGAATCCGCTCGCACCAGTAGTAACCATTGTAATAGGGCAGCGAAATGTCCATAATGACGAGCTGCGGATCGAGCCGGGCAAACTCCTCATCAATTCGCGCAAAATCTTGCGCAATCACCGCGTCAAACCCCCAGCTGTTCAGGCTCTTTGCCACTTCGCTGGCAATGATCTCGTCGTCCTCGACAATCAGGATTCGATACATGCCGTATCTCCCTTTCTGTTGTTCCGGTGTATGAAACATATAATACACGTAAGCGCACATTCTGGCAAGCGCAACGACAATTGTACCCAGAAAGTCTCCAATTCCGTGAAGATTTCCGCGAAACAGTCCCGCTATCCTGATTCAAACACCTGCGCAAATCATACAGAAGCAAGGAATCGCGCTTATTCGGCCATTATAATATTTTTCATGCATACTCTTCGGATTTTGATATATAATTGGAATCGAAAGCGCCGTTTAATCGATGTTCCAGCACTGAATAAATATACTATATATTTGTTCGAGTCGAATTGACAGGTGGCCTCCGCAGAGACTAGGATACCATTAGCGAATCGTTCGCAATCTAAGATAGGAGGCTACCCGATGAAGCTCTTTATCATCAATCCCGGCGCAACCTCCACCAAAGTCGCCGTCTTTGAAAACGAAACGGAGATCTACTCCGAAAAAATTGCCCACTCGCAGGAGGAACTCTCCGGTTTCTCCTCCATTCTCGAACAACTCCCCATGCGGGAGAAGCTCGTTCGCGGTGCGCTGCAGCGCGCGGGACTGACCCCCGCCGATCTCGACGCGGTCTGCAGCCGTGGAGGGTTGCTGCGGCACATTGAGTCCGGCACCTACGAAATCACCGACGCGGTGATTCAGGACGTGTATCACCCGCCTTATGGCGAGCATGCTTCCTCCCTCGGCTCCGTCATTGCGCGTTCCATCGCGAACGAAGCGGGCATTCCCGCATACATCGTCGACCCGCCGTCCGTGGACGAGCTCGCGCCGATTGCGCGCATCTCCGGCTTTAAGGGCATGGAGCGCGAGAGCTTTTTCCATGCGCTCAACCAAAAGGCGGTTGCGCGAAAGGTTGCCGAACGGCTCGGCAAAACCTATGAGGACATCAACCTGATCGTGACGCATATGGGCGGTGGAGTTTCGACCGCGGCGCACCAAAGGGGCCGCGCCATCGATGTGTTCAACGTCCGCGACGAAGGCGGTTTCTCGCTCGACCGCGGCGGTTCGCTGCCGGTCAGCGCGCTGGTGAATTACTGTTTCTCCGGCCCGACGCGGCAGGAGATTAAGCATACGCTCTCGTTTGAAAGCGGCGTTTGCTCCTACCTCGGCACGCACGACTTCCGCGACGTCGAGGATCGCATGCTCGCGGGGGAAGAAGAGGCGAAGTGCGTCTTCCGCGCTATGGCGTATCAGCTCGCCAAGGACATCGGATCCATGGCAGCGGTGCTGCATTTTGACGTGGACGCCATCGTGCTCACGGGCGGTATTGCGCACTCCAAGCTCTTCTGCGACGAGATTTCCCAGTATGTGGAAAAAATCGCCCCGATTCTGCGCTTCCCCGGAGAACTCGAGATGGTCGCGCTCGCGCAGGGTGCGCTCCGCGCGCTGAACGGCGGGCCGCTGAAGGTCTATCCCGGGAAATAAATCACTTCGCTTGAATTGGATCAACATAAAGGAGAACCCCACGCATGAACCATACCTTGAATGAATTCGTCGAGCGGGCGAGAGGGCTGAACCTCCGCGTCGCGGTTGCCAGCGCGCACGACGAGGATGTGCTCCAGTCCGTCATCGCGGCGCGCGAGCAGGGCATCTGCACCGCGCTGCTCTTTGGCAAGGCCGCCCGCATTCGCGAAATCCTCGCCGCCCTCGGCTCGGACGAAACCGGTTTTACCATCGTCGAACCGGAGGACGGCAGCGACGAAGCCTGCGCGCGCGCGGCGGTGGCCGCCGTCGCAAACGGCGAGGCGGACTACCTCATGAAGGGGATTCTCAACACGACGATCTTCCTGCGCGCGGTGGTGCATTCCGAGCTCATGCGCGGCGCGCTGCTCTCCCACGTAATGCTCTTTGAGTTCCCCACGTATCACAAACTGCTCTTCATCACGGACGGGGCGATGAACCCCGCGCCGGATTTCGAAAAAAAGCGGATTATTCTGGAAAATGCCGCTCGACTTTTATATATGATCGGGTATAATACCATAAACGCAGCGTGTCTGAGCGGCAGCGAAGTGGTCAGCGAAAAGATTCCCTCGACCACGGACGCAAAGGCCCTCGCCGATCTGGACTGGTCCAGCTACCACATGACGGTGTTTGGCCCGGTCGCGCTCGACCTCGCCATCAGCCCCGCCGCCTGCGCGCATAAAAAATACAGCGCGCCCGGAGCGGGTGACGCGGATCTACTGTTGATGCCGAATTACGAAACGGGCAACTGCTTTGGTAAGTCGCTCGTCTACTTTGCCAAAGCCCGCTCGGCGGGACTTGTGATGGGCGCGCGCTGCCCAATTGTCCTCGTGTCCCGCGCGGACCCGGCGGACGCAAAACTGACTTCTCTCGCGCTCGGCGCGATTGCGGTAGATGGAGGCAAGCAGGCATGAAGGACCCGAACCGTGTGTTGCTGACCGGCAACGAGGCCATTGCGCGCGGCGCATACGAAGCGGGCGTAACCGTCTGCTCCGCCTATCCCGGAACCCCAAGCACCGAAATCTTTGAAAACCTCGCGCAGTACAAGGACGTGCTCTACGCCGAATGGGCGCCGAACGAAAAGGTCGCCGCCGAGGTTGCCTACGGCGCGTGCATCGCAAATTCCCGCTCGCTGACCGCGATGAAGCACGTTGGACTCAACGTTGCCGCCGACCTCGTCTTTACCGCCGCGTACAACGGCGTTGGCGCGGGGTTCGTGCTCGTCAGCGCGGACGATCCGGACATGCACTCTTCGCAAAACGAGCAGGACAACCGCCGTTATGCGCAGTTTGCCAAGATTCCGCTGATTGAACCGTCCGACTCGCAGGAATGCAAGGACTTCTTAAAGGAAGCCTACGCCATCTCCGAGCGGTTTGAAATTCCCGTGCTGTTTCGCGTAACCACGCGCATCAGCCACAGCAAGAGCCTCGTTTCGCTCGGCGAGCGCGAGGAGCAGACACCCGCGCGATATGTGCGCAACATTCCGAAATACAACTGCGCGCCTGGGTTTGCGCGCCAGCACCACCCCCTGCTCGAAGAAAAGCTCAAGCAGCTCGAAGCATACGCCAACACCAGCCCGCTGAACACCATGGAACTCAACGGCTCGAAGGTCGGTGTCATCTCCGCCTCCGTCGCTTACCAGTACGCCAAAGAGGTGTTTCCGGCGGATACGTCGTTCCTCAAGCTCGGCTTTAGCTGGCCGCTGCCGATGGACTTGATTCGCGACTTCGCCTCGAAGGTGGAGACGCTCTATGTTGTGGAGGAGCTCGAACCGTTCATGGAGGAGCAGATCAAGGCCGCGGGCATCGCCTGCATCGGCAAGAGCGCGATTCCGAACCTGTTTGAGCTCAACCCGGAGGTTGTTCGCCACGGCGTGTTCGGCGAGGAGCCGGAAACCGCCCAGCTAGACGTCAAGATGGTGGCACGCCCGCCCGCCCTCTGCCCGGGCTGCCCGCATCGCGGATTCTTCTACGTGCTGAGCAAGCAAAAGCATTATGTCATCTCCGGCGACATTGGCTGCTATACGCTCGGATTCGCCGCGCCGCTTTCGGCAATGGACACCTGCGCCGATATGGGCGGCGGCTTTACGCTGGGCATGGGCATGGCGAAGGCCTTCCAGATGCAGGGCGTAACCGATAAAAAAGTCTTTGGCGTGGTTGGCGACTCGACGTTTTTCCACAGTGGACTCACCGGCGCGGTCGAGATTCTTTACAACAAAGGAAACATGATCCCCTGCGTGCTCGACAACTCGATTACCGGCATGACGGGGCATCAGGATAACCCCGGCACGGGCTTTGCGCTCAGCGGCGAAATCGCCGCGAAGATCGCAATTGAGGACGTGCTCAAAAGCTTTGGCTACCAGAACGTGATCATCGTCGACCCGCAGGATATCGCTGCCATGCAAAAGGCCGTGGACGACGCGCTTTCCAGCGAGGTTCCGGCGGCAATCATCGCACGGCGGCCGTGCCTGCTGATCAAACGCATGAAGCACGACATCGGCAAATGCGAGGTCGACCGCGAGAAATGCCGCGGCTGCAAAATCTGCCTCAAGGTCGCCTGCCCTGCGCTGCATATGCGCGACGGCAAGACGGAGATTGATCCAACGCTCTGCGTCGGCTGCCGGGTCTGCGCGCAGGCCTGTCCCTTTGACGCAATTTCGCGCCTCGGCGACTCGCAGAAGGGAGCGTGAGCAACATGGCAAACTTTACCGGAAAAAGCATTCTGCTCTGCGGCGTTGGCGGACAGGGCACGATTTTGATGAGCAAGGTTCTCACGTCCGGCCTTGTTTCGGCAGGCTACGACGTGAAGATGAGCGAAGTGCACGGCATGGCGCAGCGCGGCGGCTCGGTCTCCACGCAGGTGCGCTATGGCGAGAAGGTCTATTCGCCCATCATTGGCCGCGGCGAGGCGGACGTGCTCGTTGCCTTCGAAAAGCTGGAAGCGGCGCGCTACGCGGACCTGCTCAAACCCGGCGGCACCGCGCTGATCAACGACTACGAGATCATGCCGCTGCCCGTTTCGAGCGGCGCGGCGGAGTATCCGCAGAACACGGTTGAAGAGATGCGCCGCGCATTCTTCGTTCGCCTGATTCCGGCGAGCGAAATCGCAAAGTCGCTCGGCAATATTCGCTGCACAAATATCGTGTTGCTCGGCGCGCTCGTCCGCGCGTTTTCGCTGGAGGCAATCGACTGGAAAGCCGCGCTCGCGGAGTCTGTTCCGCAAAAGGTGCTCGCGCTCAACATTGCCGCGTTCGACGCGGGCTACGCATTCGAAGGCTGATTCGTTCTCCGCAAAGGCGGTTGATCAACAGGGAGGAAACACATGGTATCGAAGGAAATGCTCAACGCGGGGCGCGTTCGTTCCGCCATTCGCGAGCTCTTTGAGTTCGGGCGCAAGCGCGCCGCCGAGGTCGGCGATGCGAACGTTTACGACTTTTCGCTCGGCAACCCCTCCGTTCCCCCGCCCGCCGAAATGACGCAGGAGATGATTCGCCTGCTCTCGGAGTGCGACCCCTTTGCGCTGCATAGCTACACGAGCGCGCCCGGCGCAAACGAAACGCGGGACGCGATTGCCGAAAACCTGAACCGGCGCTTTGGCACGTCCTTTACCCGCCGCAACCTCTACATCACCTGCGGCGCGGCGGCGGCGCTGGCCTCGATTTTTCGCGCGCTGACGATCGACGACCAGACAGAATTCGTCGCGTTTGCGCCGTTCTTTCCCGAATACAGCGGGTTTGCTTCCGCGGCGGGCGGAAAGCTCGTCGTCGTCGAACCCGACTTGCAGCACTTTCAAATCGACTTCTCCGCGCTGGAAGCGAAGCTGAATTCGCATACGCAGGGCGTCGTCATCAACTCGCCAAACAACCCCTCCGGCGTGATCTATTCCGAAGAAACGCTCAAAGCGCTGGCGAACATGCTGCGAGACAAGAGCGCGGAGTTCGGCCACCCGATCTACCTGATTTCGGACGAACCGTACCGCGAGCTCAACTACACCGGCGTCGCGATTCCGCTCATCACCGAGCTGTATGACGCGGCAATCGTCTCCTACTCCTACTCCAAGAGCCTGTCGATTCCGGGCGACCGCATCGGCTACGTGCTCGTTGGCAACGCCATGCCAAGCTTTGACGACATATTCGACGCCATCGCGGGCGCCGCGCGCATGATGGGCTACGTCTGCGCGCCATCGCTGCTGCAAAAGGTTGTCGCGTTCTGCGCGCGGCAAAACCTGATGCCGGATCTCTCGAGCTATCGCCGCAATCGGGACGCGCTCTACAATGGCCTTGCGTCGTTTGGCTACGAGTGCATGCCGCCGGACGGCGCATTCTATCTCTTTCTCAAAGCGCCCGGCGGGGATGGGGATGCGTTTTCGGAGGCCGCTAAGGCGGAGGACATCCTGATTGTCTCCGGAAGGAGCTTTGGCTGTCCTGGCTATGTGCGGGTTGCCTACTGCGTGGCGTACGAAACCATTGTCAACGCGCTGCCCGGCTTTGGTCGGCTCTATCAGAAGTTCGCAAAGTAGCAAAAATCGACGCAACAAACAGCGCCGCGAGTGTTTCTCGCGGCGCTGTGTTTTTTGATCCCGTTAGATTTTCCAGTGCTCCAGAAACGCGCGCGTGCTCTCCGTCTGCGGAGCGTGCAGCACCCCATCCGTCTCCCCCAGCTCCCCGATGCGGCCTGCGTCCAGCGCAAGAACGCGAACGGACAGCCGCAGCGCCTGGGACGGCGCATGCGAGGAAAACACGAGCGTACAGCCCGTCTCGGCCCGGTACGCCTCCAGCGCGCGCTCAATCTGATCAATTGCGAGAATATCCGCGCTGGCGGTCGGCTCGTCCAGCAGCAGCAGCTCCCGTGGTTTGACGAGCACCCGTGCAAGCGCCATGCGCTGCAGTTCGCCGCCGGAAAGGCGGTTGCCCCGCGCGTGCCGCAGGTGCGTGAGCCCGACGCGTTCCAGCGCAGCCAGCGCGAGGCGTTCTCGGTTTTGTCCGCCGGAAAGCGAAAGCTCGACGTTTCTGAGCACGCTCAGATCAAACGCATACGGTTTTTGCGGCAGGTAGCCGATGGCTCCACGCGGTAAAGTCCCCGTGGAGATGGTGCCCATATCCGGCTGGAGCGTGCCCGCGAGCAGCCGAAGCAGCGTCGTCTTGCCGCAGCCGTTCGGGCCGATGAGCGCGAGCGACTCGCCCCGCGCGATGGTCAGTTCGGGGATGTCGAGCACACAGCGCTCGCCGTAGAACTGCTTTAATCCTCGAATCTCAATCATATGACGACGCTCCTTTGCAACAGCTGCGCCAGCACGTTGACGAGCAACGAAAGCAGCAGCAGCAGCACGCCCAGCGCAAGCGCAAACGAGAAGTCGCCAATGTTGGTGTACTGCATAATCGCGGTGGTCATCACGTTCGTTTTGTAGGCAATCGCCCCGCCGACCATCGACACCGCGCCGACCTCCGCCATCGCCCGCCCAAAGCCGAGCAGGTAGGTCGAAAACAGCGCGTATTTACTTTCGCCCAGCGTCAACAGAAACGTCTTTCCGCGCGAAAGCCCAAGCCCGCGCGCAGTCTCTCGAATCTCACCCACATAGGCGGAGAGCGCGGTCTCCATGCTCCCCGCGACGACCGGCGTAATCAGCAGCACCTGAGCAATAATCATGCCCGTGACCGTAAAGAGTAGCTTCAGCCCCCGCAGCGGGCCGACACCGGAAAACAGCAGATAGCAGAGCAACCCGCAGACCACAGGCGGCAGGCCCATCAGCGTGCGATTGATCAAAATCAGCGCCCGTCGACCGGGAAAACGCGCGCTCGCGAGAAAAACGCCAAACGGCGCCCCCAAGAGGAGCGCCGTAACGGAGCTGAAGAGTGTCATCTTCAGCGTGACAGACAGAATGCTTATAATCTGCGGATCGCCCGCAAACAGCAGGCGAAACGCGCGTTCCAATGCGCTGCCCATGCCGCTATTCGACTATGCCGCCGTTCGCTTCAAAGGCCAGGAAGGTCGCCTTGTCCGAGAGGATATAGGCGTCCATTTCGTTCGCCATGGTCAGGCACACGCCCATGCCCGCGTTGCTGGAAAGGTACCAGTCGCTGTAGGC
>CAZDXW010000091.1:0-9611 GCA_964509485.1 uncultured Christensenella sp. | reverse complement strand
CCCCACCAGGGTCCGTAGAGAAACGTTCCAATCAGAATCGGCACGTCCGCCATGTCATATTCCAGAAAGCTTGCGGACGGAAAGATTGGAAAGTGAATTGCGTAGACGAGCAGAATGGAGAGCCCGGTCAGCATGCCGAGTTTGGCAAGGCGGTCGACATTGAATCGCGTTTTCATACTATTACCTCCCGATAAAATAAGCCCCGCGAATGATCGCGGGGCGAATGCTATGCCGAACAAAAGTTAGGATAGCCGCTTCTCTCATCCGGACTTGCTGCGAACCAGACTGTTCGCCGCTTACCGTCGGCAACGGATTTTGACCGTTTCAATCGCTTTCGCGACTCGCGGGCTCGTCGGCATTGCTGCCGCTTCACCGCCGGTGGGGAATTGCACCCCGCCCCGAAGCGTATGTTGTTTCGCAACGGCTTTCGCCATTGCTCGCGCCTATCGTAGCACGGGTTTTGCGCCAATGCAAGCCCTTTTTCGCAATTTCACCGTCGCGTTGAAATCAGAGCGCTACCACCGCGCGATGGGAAAGCATGATAACGAGCTGCTCCCGCACGGGTTGCCCGGTAATCGCCTCCACCGCCAGCGCGTAGAGGCGCATCTGCGTTTCGTGGCGTTTTGCGGCCTGCTCGGGCGTCTCGCCGGGGCGGACGCGATCCGTCTTGTAGTCCACAATCGTCCAGCCGCCGTCTTCGAGGAAGCAAGCGTCGACCACGCCTTGCAGCAGCACGCGTTCGTCCACCTCTACGCCGTAGAGCGCCTGCGCATCCGCCGGATAGGAAAACGGCAACTCGCGTTCCAGCCGCGGCGCGCGGGACATCCGCGCGTAGAGTGGTTCCCGCGTAAACCAAGCGATTGCGCTTGCGTCCGCCGCCTGTGCCTGCTCGGAAGTGATGCGACCGTCCCGTTCCAGCGCGGCAAGATACGCCGCCGCCTCAGTTTCATCCAGAACGCGACCCAGCGGTAGATGCTGCATCGCCGCGTGCGTCGCCGTTCCGGCAAAGACGGCGCTCTTTGCTTCGCCGAGAAACGCGGGGCGGCGGAATTCCGGCGGCTCGTCCTGCGGCGCGCCAATTTTGCTCACGGCGGCCTTCGCGTTGAGGCGAATCGCCTCCGCGTGCGCATACGTCCAGCTCAGTTTTGCCTCGATTGCCGCAAGCACCGTTGGATCAAACGGCGGGAGCTCCATAGAACGATCCTCGTTGGAGCCAATCAAATATGGCTCGCGTTCGTGCAGCGTCACCTTCCGCGCCCGGCGCGATCCCATCAGGAGCCACTGCGCGGGGCTGCTGCAACGCAGCACCTGCCAGGCGGAGGGGTAAACCGGTGCAAGCTCAAGCTTTTCGTCGGGCTTGCTCACGCAGGCGGTCAAAATCAGTTTTCGCTTGGCGCGCGTCATTGCCACATACAGCACGCGCATTTCCTCGGCGGTCTGCTCGCGCTTGACCCGCTGGGAAAGGATCACGCGCGCGAGCGTGTCCCGCTTGACGCGCCGCGTACCCTCCGCGTCGATGAATCGAATCGCGAGGCCATGCTCCGCGTGCATTTGTAAACTGTTGTTTACGTCCATGCGGTTAAAGCTCTTGCCCAAGCCCGCGACAAACACGACGGGAAATTCCAGTCCTTTCGATTTGTGAATGGTCAAAATTCGAACCACGTCCGCGGCGATGGTCTGCGCCGCGCCGACCGACGCGCCGCTTTCCGCGAGTTCGATGTGGCGCAAAAAATTCCAAACCCCGCGCGAACCGGCGGCCTCGAACGCATGCGCCTTGTCGAGCAGCGCGTTGAGGTTTGCCTGCCGCTGCGCGCCTCCGTAGCCTGCGCCCATCTCCTCGTAAAACCCCGTTTCGTCGAGCAGCTTGCCAAGCAGTTCCTCGACGGAGAGCAGCCGGCTCTCCGCGCGGTAGCTGTCTAATCTGGTCAGGAATGCTTGTGCGCGTTTCGCTAGAACGCCATCGCTGGCGGCGTATGCCGCAAACGCTTCATAAAACGAACCCGTCTTCTGCGCGGCGCGCACCTGCGCGAGTTCCTCGCAGGTGAATCCGCCAATGCTGGAGCAGAGCACGGAAAGGAGGGGGACGTCCTGATGGCGGTTGTCGATGACGGAAAGCAGGTTCTTGAGAATCTGCACCTCGATGGCGTCAAAGTAGCCGCCGCTCGACTGCGCATAGCTGGGCACGCCCTGCTGGGACAGCGTTTGGGAGACCGTCTGCGCGTCGGTTCCCGCGCGCAGCAGAATCGCGATGTCCGAATAGCGGTAGTTTCGTGTTTCACCCGTTCGCGCATCAATATATGGTTCGCGCTCGATGAGCTCGTGGATTCGTTCTGCAATCAAGCGGGACTCTACCTCAAGATCCGCCGCGTCCTCGAGCGGGTCCTCCGCTTCCTCGTCCGTTTCCGCGCGTCGCTTCGAAATCAGGTGCAGCTCCGCCGCGCCCTCCGGCTGCGACGTTCCGCAGACGAGCCGCGCGCGCGTGTCGTAGTCCATGTCCCCCGACGCTTCGGACAGAATCGCATCAAACGTTTCGTTCACCGCGTCCAGCACCGCCGAGGAACTTCGATAGTTGCTCGAAAGATCGATTCGCTCGCCCTGTCCGCCGGAAAAACGCGACAGTTTCTCTAGAAAGAGCCTTGGCTCCGCCTGTCGGAAGCGATAGATCGACTGCTTCACGTCGCCAACGAAAAACAGGTTGTCCCCGCGGGTGATCCGGTTGAGTATCGCCTCCTGCACGCGGTTGCTGTCCTGGTACTCGTCCACGGCGATCCAGCGAAACTGCGCGCGGTATTCCTGCGCGATAGATTCGTGCTTGAGCGCTTCCAGCGTCAGGTGTTCGAGGTCGTCGTAGTCCAGCGTGTTCGCCGCGCGCTTGGCTTCGGTGTATTGCCGCTCGAAGCGCCGCGTGATCTCCACGAGCGCGCGAACCGCCCCGCCGGAGTGCCGCAGCACAGCGAGCGCGTCCGTCCCTTCGCGGGAAAAGCGTTTGAGCTGTTCCTTGATGAGATCCTTGCCCGCTGCGCGCGCATCCTGAACCGGCTTTTTCTCCAGCTCCGCCGTGCCGCGCGGAAAGCGAAGGGCGGCATACTCCATGCCCAGAAGCGCCGCGCGATAGGAATCGTATCGCTTTGCCAACAGCAGCGCGCGATAGCGGGAGAGGTCGTCGTCCAGCACGCTGATGACGCTCGCCCAGTCGGGCGGAAGCGAGTCCCGCGCAGTAAGCAGCGGTTCCATCATCAGCGCAATCTCGCACTGACAGAAACCGACCGCTTCCTGTAGCATTGCTTCCAGTGCAGCATCGTCCTCATAGCGCGACACCGAGCGGGTGAGCCAATCCTCCGGGTCCGGTTCCGCGCGCGTAAAGCGATAGACGGAAAGCACCGCATTCCAGGCGGCCTGCTCGCCGCCAAACGCGGAAAGCAGCGCGCGGTAATCCCCGTTCTCCTCTGTGGCAAGCGCGGTCAACAGTTCGTCCCGAACGGTCTCGATCAGCGCCGCGCTCTCCATTTCGTCCGCCGTGCGTGCGCGCGCGGGCAGGCCGACGGCGTAGTAGTGCCGCCGCAACACCCGCGAGCAAAATGCGTGAATCGTGGAAAGAAACGCGCCGTCCACCGCGCGCGCCTGACGGCGCAGATAGCGCATCTGCGCGAGGTCTTCCGTTTCCTCGGCGAGGGCGTTGAGGCGGTTGGCGATTCGGCTCTTCATCTCGGAAGCTGCCGCGCGCGTAAACGTCAGCACCAGCAGCTGTTCCATCGGAACCCCGCTCGCCACGCGGGAGACAATCCGCTCGGTCAGCACGGCGGTCTTGCCCGCGCCCGCCGCCGCGGAGACGATCAGATTTCCTTCGGAGGAGATGGCTCTTTGCTGTTCACTCGTCCATCGCATATTCGTTTCCTCCGTTCAGAAGGCTGAAGAACTCGTCCTGTTTGATCGATTTGAGCAGGCGCACCCTTGCGCCGGGCACGCTCGCGTCGAACCGGCAGATGCTGTTGTAGTCGCAATACAGGCAGGCCTGTTTCCGTTTTTGCCGCGCGGCGGGAGTGGCGGTCATTTCGCCTTCCAGCATACAACGCAGCGTTTCTTCCGATTTTTTCCGTGCGGCTTCCAATAGGCTGGTCAGTTCCTCGCTGGAACAGACGCTGCCGGAGTATGCGTCCTCGCCCGTACAGCGCACCCCGCCGAGAATGCTGGAAACGCCGCTGATCGCGCGGTCGCTCGCGTGAATCACCGCCGCGTCCGAAAGCGTCAACCCCTTGAGGCGAAACGCGTCCTGCGCGGCGGCCTCGATGTCCTCCTCCGCGTCCGAAACGACGGGCTGGAGAATCGGCATGTAGTAGAGCCCTGCGCGGGTCTGCGCCTGCTCCGCTGCCGCCATTAGATAGAGCGGCAACTGAAGTGTAAGCCCGTTGAGCACGCCCGCAAAGTCGAATTCGCGCCCGCCGGTCTTGTAGTCGATGATACGCGTCATGGGCAGGCCGTTGACGTTCGCGCGGTCGACACGGTCGATCTTTCCGCCAACAAGCGCCTCCCGCCCGTCCGGCAGCGCGAGCCGAATCGGCGGAAACGGCGCGCCCGCGCCGAAGCGCACCTCGGTGAGCACCGGCGTAAAGCTGCCCGCGCGAATCTGACTGACGATTGCGAGCGCACTCTGGCGCACGACCTCGACGAGCAGAAACACCGTTGCACGCATCCGCTCGTTTTCGACCAAAATCCCGTAGTTGTGGTTTGCGATCACCTGCGGCAACAGCTCATCCAGCAGCGCGAGCGCCTCCGCGTCCGAAATCGCGTGCCAGTCCAGCTTTCGCTCGTTGACCGAGCGAACGAACGCCTCCAACGCGGCGTGGTAGAATTCGCCGAGATCCGCCGCGCGTTCCGTAAACTCCTTCGTTTCTTCGGCGCGGAGGCCATAACGAACAAAGTGCTGAAACGGGCAATTGTTAAAGCTCTCCAGTCGGCTTGCGCTCATGGGAACCGACGTTCCATAGAGCTTCGCCGCCGTATCGCGCCCGATGGCGAGCGTGCCAAAGCGAGCCACGCTTTCGCGCAGCATCCGCTCGGCCAGCGCCCGCGTTTCGTCTCGGCTTGTGAGCCATTCCATCAGGGCGGGCAGGCGCTCGGTACTCTTTCCCTCGTCCCGCAGGCGGCGAAGATCAGCCGCTGCGAGCGTCAGCGCTTCGGCTGGGCAGTCCGGCAGCGCGTCCGAACGTTCAATGTCCGTCTTCACGCGGCAGGTTGGGCAAATGACCCGCAAGCGTTCCACGAGCGGGGAAGGGGCGAGCTCGCCGGTTCCGTCGCCATAGGCGTAGCTGATATAGAGGTATTCGCTGGTTTTGCTCAGCGCGGTGTAGAGGTCGAGCCGGTCCGAGGCGGAGAGTTCGACGGCGGACTTTTTCAGCTCCGCGCCGAGACCCCGCAGTTCGCGAATCTCGCCGTCGTCCAACAAACCGTCGTTCTGCTGGGGACGGGGGAGCAATCCCTCGTTTGCGCCAACGACGAACAGCGCGCGCACCCGCCGGCTCCGCGTTCGAACCACGTCCCCCACGAGACCCTGGTCCGCCGTGCCCGGCACAATGCCGACGCTGCAGCCCGCGAGGCCTTCCTCAAGCAGGCGCACAAATTCCTTTTTTCCGACCTTGAGTTCCCCCAGAATTTCGCTGAGCTGGTCGAGCAGCTCGACGAGCAGATTCCAAACCTGCGCGTGCTCCTGCATCAGCGCGATACGGCCCTCGCGGCCAAGCGCTTGCGCCCGCTCCTCCAGCGCGCGCTGTAATTCAATTTCCGTTAAGAATGCATAGAATGCGCGCACCTGCTCGCCGACCGTCGCGCGGGCAAGCCCCTTGGAGAGCCGCTCCAGCGCGGAAGCAACTGCGGCGCGCGCCCGCTCCGCCGCTTCCTCCGGATTCGCGCGGGTAAGGGGCTTGAGCAGCGCGCTTCCGCGCGCGCCCGTTCGACGCAGATATAGATCGAGCGCCTCCGCGTCCGCATCCGCGCAGGGCGCAAAGCCGCTCTTGCAGTAGGTTTGCAGTTCATACGCCGCATAGCCGTTTGCCGCAAAGCGCACGGCGGCGAGCACGCCGTCGATGGCGGCGTGTCCGGTCAGCGGGTGCTTTCGGTCGAGAAACACGGGAATTCCGCGCCGCTCGCAGGAACGCGAAATCAGCGCGGCATACGCCTCCAGATCGGAAACGACAACCGCCATGTCGCGATAGCGAACACCATTTCGCGCGAACTCCAAAATCGCCTCGGCAAGGGACTCCGCCTCTGCGCGCCGGTCGCTCGCGCCAAAGATCGTGATGTGTTCGCCGTTTCCGCCGTAGACGGAAAACGGGTATGCAAACAGGTTTCGCTCGATGTGCCGCATGAGGGGATCGGTTGCAGTCTGTTGGATGAACTGCTCCTGCTCAACGAGGGCACCCGCGCGCTCCGCGAGAGAAAGCAGCTGGCGCAGCACCTCGCGCTCCGGCTCAAACAGCTCGTCGTCCGCGCGCGCTTCGCCGTCTACGCGAAGCGATATCGTCACCTCCGGGCAGAGGCAAAGCATCTGTTCCAACAGACCGAGCACCTGCCGGTTCGGGCGATCCAGCCCGTCGATGTAGATCGGCAACCCCGCGACGAACGACGCGGGCAACAGCCGCGCGGCTTCGTTTACCGCATCATCAAGACTCAAATACCGGCTCGAAAGATACTCCTCCGTTTCGCGATAGAGCACGCTCAGGTCGGAGAGTTTTTCCGTCAGCGGCAGGCCTTCCGGCAGGCGAACGATCAGCGCGTCCAGCATGTCCGGCGTGAGCCCCGCGCGCTTGAAGTCGCAAAAGAACGACTGCGCCTCCTCGACAAACCCCGCTTGATGCGAAACGAGGGAAAAGACCTTTAGCTCGGACTGCTTGCGGTCGATCGCGCGGCGAATGACCATTCGCACCCCCTGCTCGGAGAGCATGGGCCGCGTCGTTCCGCCGAGCGAGAGAATCCGCTCGCAGAGGCGGTCGAAGCTGAACACCTGAATGCCGAACAGTCCACCGAGCGCTTCGGCAAGCAGCCGTTCCGCCTCATACGTGTACTGCTCCGGCACGAGTAAGATCGCTCGTTCGCCCGCCTGCTGGCGCGCGTTTAGCGCCTCAACAATCTGGGCGGTCTTACCCGTGCCCGCGCGGCCAAGCAGCAGCCGGAGCGTGCCGCTCATAAAAACATCTCCCGGTGCACCGGCGTGTAGAGCATTTGCCCGCGCTCGCTCCGGCTCTCATAGAGTACGACGGTGTTTGCCGTAAACGCGGCCTTCTGCGGCGGGAGCACGAACCCTTCGTCGCCTTCAACCTTTCGGCCAAGCGTGATGTGCGGCGTGAGCCTGCCACGGTTCTTGGAAAACCCACGCTCCCACAGCGCGGACTCCAGCGATTCGTATAGTCGGTTGAGTTCGTCGTTGTCGCAGGAGACCTGCAGAAAGGAGGTATGCGACCCTTCCGTCTTAAACGAGCCGTAGTCCTGCAGCCGCAGCACGAACGGGCGGATATCCCGAACCGCCTCGCGCAGCGCATCCGTCGCGTCCGCGAGCGCGTCCGTCTCGCCCAAAAAGTGCAGCGTAATATGATAGTTCTCGCGCGAAACAAACCGGCCATGCGCGCCAAACTGCTCCAGCGCGACGCGTGCGCGGGAAACTTCTCGCAAAATATCCGGCGGGAGCGGAATGGCAAAGAACAAGCGCATGCGGCGCCTCCTTGAATCTCGCGTGAACACACGCGTATCTTGTTACCTACAGTATATATTTTCGCGCGCCGTTTATCCAGAGCGACGGCTGAATTTTCCGAGAAACCCGCACAAACACTGGTTTTTTTCTTCCGCATTATGCTTAAGAATTTGGCAATTGCTCCAAAAATCAGTGCGAAACCGCTCGATTTTATAGCAGGAATTCCTGCAAAATCCATCGCGAAAAAGGCCGTTTACCATGCGTGAAAACTGGAGCACCACCAGCGATATACACAATTCCTGCATGAGTTATCCACCATCGGTTATCCACATTGTCCACCATGTTATCCACAAATCTAGGTTTTTTCGCGTTTTGGTATGTGTATAAGTCCGGTTTTCTTGACGGAAGGCGGTGAATAACCACAAAGATCATACGTTTTGTAAAATCCGCTTAACAAAACGCCCTTACCATATGGGGTGACGCAACCTGTTTTGATTCCTGCGCGTCACTCGGTTCTGATTTCCCAAAGCGGCTGCCTGCACAAATGCCTGCGTCACACGGTTCGTTGGTTTTCGTTACATTTTTTACATAAAAAAGAGACCTGCATGTTTGCAACGATCTCTTGCTGATCCGTTTCATTTTTCCCCGCGTAAGTCGCGTGGTGTAGCGCCTATTTTTCCCGTCGGGAAATCTCCGCGCCGAGCGCGCGCAGCTTGCTTTCGATGTATTCATACCCGCGATCGATGAACTGAATGTTGTGCACGTTCGTCGTTCCGCTCGCCGCAAGACCCGCGACAATCAGCGACGCACCGGCGCGCAGGTCGGAAGCGTAGATGTCCGCGCCGCGCAGCGAGGCAATGCCCTTCACCTTCGCGGTGTTCGTATCCTTCATGCTGATGGACGCGCCCATGCGACGCAGTTCCTTGACATGGTTAAACCGGTTTTCGAAGATGGTTTCGTTGATGTTCGATACCCCGTTGGAAGCGCAGAGATACGCCATGATCGGCTGCTGCAGATCGGTTGGAAATCCGGGGTAGGGGAGGGTTTTCACGTTGATCGCTCGCGGGCGCTCGTTCATGATCACGCGCAGGTAGAAGTCCCGCCCGTCGTCGCCCTCGATGACGCGCGCGCCGCTCTCCATCAGTTTTGCGGAGACGGCCTCCATATGCGTCGGGATCACGTTTTTGATGATTACGTCGCCCATCGTGGCGGCGGCGGCAATCATGAACGTTCCCGTTTCAATCTGATCCGGTATGATGGCGTAGCCGCAACCGTGCAGCTTCGGTTTTCCGGTGATGCGGATCACGTCCGTGCCCGCGCCCTTGACCGTGGCGCCCATCATGTTTAAGAAGTTCGCAACGTCGACCACGTGCGGTTCCTTGGCGACGTTGCTGAGCACCGTCATGCCCTCCGCCATGCTCGCGGCGAGCATCACGTTGATCGTCGCTCCGACGCTGACCATATCAAAGTAGATCTCCGCGCCGACGAGTTTGGTCGCTTTTGCGCGGACGATGTTGCGTTCGCAGTCCAGCTCGACATCCGCGCCGAGCGCGCGCATACCTTTGATGTGCTGGTCGATGGGACGCGCGCCGATGACGCAGCCGCCGGGCAGTGCCAGCTCCACCTCGTGGAACCGGCCCAACAGCGCACCGAGCAGATAATAAGAGGCGCGCATGCTGCTGACCGCCTCGCTGAGCGCCTTTGTGTTCGTCAGCGTTCGCGAGTCGATGCGCATGCAGTCGCCTTCGGTATAATCGACGGTAACGCCCAGCTCCTCGAGGATTTCCTTGAGGCTCTGCACGTCCTGAATGTGCGGCAGGTTTTCCAACACGCAGGTTTCGCCCGCGAGTACCGCCGCAGGTATGATGGCGACCGAGGCGTTCTTCGCGCCGCTGATGGTAACGGTTCCTTCGAGCCGTTTTCCGCCTTT
>CAZDXW010000090.1:4790-10034 GCA_964509485.1 uncultured Christensenella sp. | reverse complement strand
CAGAAGTTGAGCACCCGGTTGAAGGCACCCGGAACATAAACGCCGCTTCGGCTGAGCAGACGTGAAATGGTCTTTGTTGCAACCTGTTCCAGCGGGTTGGTCGTTACGTCGCCCATGAACCCCTGCGCCGCGATGCCACTGAGCGCTTCCTTTGTGGTCGCGAGTCCGCCAGGGCAGAGCGCCAGCACCTGAACGCCCTGATCCTTGAGCTCCTCCCGAAGTGCGACGGAGAAATCCAGCAGGAATCGCTTGGAGGCCGCATAGGTCGCTTTGAGCGGCATGGGATACATGCTCGCGAGGCTTGAGGTAAACAAAAGGTAGAACGGATGCCCCGCCCGACGCCGCGTCAGGATTGCGTGGGTAATGCGAAGCGTTGCCTCGTTGTTGAGCGAGATGATTCGAACGATCTCTTTTCGTTCCCGCTCCAGAAAACCGCCCTCATAGTCGACGCCAGCAATGTTGAGCAGCATGTCAAAGCGAATGCCGTATTCGTCGATTCTGTTCAGCAGCGAATCGACGCTCCCGTCGCTCGTGAGGTCGCAGGAAGCCGTGGTCACGGTGATGTTAAACTGCCGCTCCAACCCGCGCTGAATGGATTTTAGTCCGCCTTCATTGATATCGACCAGAAACAGATTATAGCCGCGTTTGCCGCATTCGTTGGCCAATGCGCGGCCGAGTCCGCCGCTTGCGCCCGTGATAAAAACATTCATCGTTCCGCCTCCTCCAATCGAATTTGTTGTGGATATTGGATGCCGCAGAGCCGCTCGCTGAGCGCAAACAGTCGATCCGCATTCTCCTTTGTGACCTGCCGACTGTACCGATTCGGCTTGCAAAGGTAGAAATAGAGATCCTGCGGCGCGGGTACGGCCTCAACCAGATGGACATATGTCTTCGCCGGAACATCCGCGCACACGCCGTGTTTTTTGCGAAGCTTCCAGATCCAGTTGACCAGGGCACCGGTGTTCTTGTTGCCAATGTCCGTGCAGACTAGTCCGGGATCGACCACATAGGCACTAATCCCTTCCATGCGATAACGATTGTTCAGGCCTCTTGCGAACAGCATGTTGCAAAGCTTCGATTGCTTATAGGCGAGCAGCGGGTTGTAGCCGTTGGAGAACATCACGTCGTTCCAGCGCATCCGCATGTGTTTGTGCGACCCGCTGCCCGTCAGGATGACGCGACCGTTTGCCCTCTTCAGAAAGGGCAGCAGCTGTTGGGTCAGCAGAAATCCGGCGAGATGGTTGAGCGCGAACTGCTGCTCGTACCCCTCTTCCGTCGTCGTGTACCAACTGCGCACACAGCCGGCGTTGCTGATCAACGCGTCCAGCTTGGCGTCGAACTCGTTCGTCAGTATTTCCGAAAGCTCCTCTGCCACGCGAAGCACCTCGCGTTGCTGCATCAGATCCGCATTGAGAAATCGCACGTTAACGCCCGGCGCCGCGGCGTGAATCTGCTCCAGCGCCAGCTCGCTTCTCTTAGGATCGTGGCCAATTCCGATGATATTTGCCCGTTTTTTGGCGAGCTCCAGCGCGACGGCAAGTCCGATTCCGGAACTTGCGCCGGTAATGATTACAGTTTTCATATCGCTCCTCTGTTTCTGTTTGTCTTAATAGACCGTAGCGGGGTATCCAAACCAGCCGAGCGCATGCCAGAATCCGAACGAATGCGTGTAGAGAACGAGAATCGTGAACCCAACGATGAAGGTAATGCCAAAGATCAGCACCGCCCAGAGCATCACGCTGCGCAGACCGCGGCGCGTCTTTGGTGAAAACTGCGGGCTCAGCGGCAAGAGCGGAAGCGCCTCGTCACCAACCATGTTCTTTCTCCAGCGGAGGCTGGCACGCACCATCTGGCGCAGGAACGCAAAGCAGTAAAACGCGAAGAGAAACAGCATTACGCCAAGCGCAATCAGCGCAAGCCCAAAGACGATTGCTCCGCCATACGGCATCGGGGGCAGAATATTCATAAAGTTCAACCCCGCAATCAGCTCTACGCCGAGCGCGGTTGGCACCAGCGACCCGCAGAACAATCCTACGATAAAAAAGAGAAACGCACCGTAGAGCATTGCTTCAAAGATTCCGATCAGGGTAAGCCAGAGAATCAGAAATCCCTTCTTGCCCTTCTTCTGTTTCCCCTCGGCGCGAATGCCCGCAAATTGCGAGGCAATCGATTCCGGCGAAGCGAGCTTTGCGACGATTTCCTCTTCGGAGAATCCATCCGCAAGTTTAAACAGAAAGTGCTGCTCGTATTCGGAGACGATATCCTCCGCATCCGGAACGCCGCTTCGTTTGAGTTCGTTCTTGAGTTCCGCTAAATATTCCAGTTTCGTCATGTCACTGCTCCTCCAGTATCGATTGTATGGTCGAGGCAAAGTTGATGTAGTCCGACCGGTCGCTTTGGTAGAGTTCTCTGCCGGTCTTCGTCAGCGAGTAATACTTGCGCGGCGGCCCTCCGCTCTCCTCGGAGAGATACGTCACGACGAGCCCGTCACTCTTGAGCTTGCGTAGAATCGGGTAAACCGTTCCGTCTGCAATGTCGATTTTGTTGGACAGATACTCCGAAATTTCGTATCCGTATCGGTCTTTCTTGTCCAGCAGCGACAGCACGCAAAGCTCAAGTACGCCTTTCTTGTATTGTATGTTCATTCGTTTCCTCCCGTTGCGTTCTCGCAATAGAGTTTCTTGTCTACTACTGCATTATATTCAGTAGTGGTGCAGTTGTCAATATATAGATTTTGACAAATCTGTAACTTGTCCGAAGATTCGCAGTTTTTATTAGAAATTTACTTGAAATGCTTGCATTTCTTGCGATCTTACACTATATTATCTACAAGTTCAGCAAAGGCGCTGCCCGGTTTCGGGTGGCGCTTTCCTTATTATGGCGGTTCCTGCCCGCTGGAATGGCTGGCAGTTTTCCGTAATCCCCAAACCCCAACTCCCTCAAAGGGAAACGCCCGACGCATAACCCCGCGTCGGGCGTTTCCTGTTACGAATATGTTGGTTCAGATTATAATACTTTCCTTTTATAAGAAGCGTTCGAGATCGCAATTGAAATCAGATTTGTCAGTATGGCAGTACCAATGCCTATCCCCGCGAGTAACACAGGGCTGATCAGACTGGACTCGAGCAGAATCTTGATCTTATCCCCCGCCATCATCATTGCAAACACACTGGTCGCGATGATGACCATAAAAATAATCCGTCCCTTCTCTACGCCAAACCGGAAGATAAACGGCAGATTCACCGCGAGCAGGATCACCCCGACGCAGGCAATCAGCAAGATGACCAGCGCATCCTCCATGGTCATCGAACTGTGTTGAAAGAGCTTGATGATCGAATTCGCCCCAATGGACAGCACGCAGGCTGCGCCCATGCCGATGTATCCAAGCAGATACTTGCTCAGCACAAGGTCTTTGGCGGTATAGGGCATCATCGCGGCAAGGCTGTCCCATTTGCACCGTTCGTCGTAGGCCATTGCGGTAATCGGCATCATCGCAAAGTAGATCATCGCAAACGCGGATTGATTGATTCCCGGAACAACCGTCATAATCACCAGAAACAGCAGCACGAGTTTTAACTGCTTGACCAGCGTGTAGAAGTCTTTCAGCAAGAGCCCTTTCATGCGCGTTCCCCTCCTTTCGCCAGAAACAGAATAATGTTTTCCAGCGATGTGCGTTCCGTTTGAATCGACGAAGAAATGCGATCCCTGCGCAGCAATGCTTCAACGCCGTATGGGTTCCGCTTTGCGCCAACCGCCGCTCCTGCGGGCAGCATGCTGTACTCCGCTTCCGAAAGATGCGCAAGAACATACGATTCCAGCAAACGGTCCTTCTCTTCGCAGAGCACCAGCTCACCGCGATGGAGAAACGCAACATAGTCGCAGATCTTCTCCAGGTCGCTGACAATGTGGGACGAAAGTAAAACGGAATGCGACTCGTCCCGTGTAAAATCGTTAAAGATTTCCAATATCTCGTCGCGTACCATCGGGTCCAACCCGCTCGTCGCCTCGTCGAGGACTAAAAGCTTCGGTTCGTGCGACAGCGCGACCGCTATGGCAAGCTTCATCTTCATTCCGCGCGAGAAATCCTTAAACGACCGGTTCTCCGGCAAATCGAGCGTCTTTAGAAAGCGTGTATAGGTTTCGCCCTGCCAGCGCTTGTAGGTATGCCGCATGATGCCGCCGACTTGTTTTGCCGTAAGTACCTCGGGAAAATATGCCTCGTCCAACACGATGCCGATGTCTTCCTTTGTCGCGTTAAAATCTGGGCTCGTATTGTCCTCACCCAGAACGCGAATGCTGCCGCTGTCGCGCGAAATCGCGTTCATAATCAGCTTGATGGTCGTCGTTTTGCCCGCGCCGTTTTCGCCAACCAGGCCGAGAATGGTTCCCTTTGGCAGCGTAAGGCTGATGTCCTTGAGATCAAAGCCTGTGTAATGCTTCGATACGTTTGTTAGTTCGAGTGCGTTTTCGTATGCGCTCATCCGTGTTGTTCCTCCTCAACGATCACGCGAAATTGCTCCAATACGTCCAAGTCGCTTAACCCGCAGGCGGGTGCCAGACGCAGAATTTCGCGCATGTGTTCTTCGATTTCCCGCAGTTTCTCCTCGCGGAGCATCTCAATATTCTTCGCGGCAACAAAGCACCCCTTTGCGGCAACGGTATCGATAAACCCGTCCCGCTCCAGCTCTTCGTATGCGCGTTTGGTCGTAATCACGCTGATGCGCAAATCCTTCGCAAGCTGGCGAATCGAGGGCAGGGCGTCCCCTTCCTCCAGATCGCCCGCGATAATCGCGTTCTTGATCTGCGTGTAGATCTGCTCATAGATCGGCTGGTTGCTCGCGTTGCTGATCAATATGTTCAAGCGATTTCCTCCCCGTTATGAGTTCTTCGTGCCATCGAGTTTTGCTCCAAATGTGCTCAACGTTCGCGTTTCACACGTCTACTGTATATATTCAGCATGCACAGTATATTCAAATTGAAACAGGTTGTCAATCCCTTTTTCTTTTCGTGTTTGGAATTTTATGATAAGATCACGCTATCAAGAGTGATATGAGGAAATCGCATGACGTTTGAAGAGCTCTATAATCGTTTGCTGAAAAGCTCCGTCGACGGAACGATCGCGGAAGAGCTGAATTTGGTGAAGCAGGAAGGCTACGATCCGCATCAGCTCTCCTGCCTGCTGGACCCCGGTCGGCATCCGCTCGTGGTTCGCACGGCTCGCTGCGGCTGTTCGGACGAGCAGAA
>CAZDXW010000090.1:0-4690 GCA_964509485.1 uncultured Christensenella sp. | reverse complement strand
GCTGCGTCGGGGGCTGCGTCGGCGGTCCGCGCTCGCTCGTTTCGCGCGAGGAAGGCCGCAGCAGCGTCATTCGTTATGGCGCGGACGCGCCTTACAACACCCCGATTGACAATCCCTATGTCGTCGCCCTGCTGCATCAGCTTGGGTTGGAGACCGTTGAAAGCCTGCTGGAGCACAGCGCGATTTTCGAGCGAAAGCTGTAACGAACAGAATCAAAAAACGAATCGTTTTACGCGATTCGCTTTTTTTACTCCACCACTTTGAATCGAACGCTTACGGAGTCCCCTCCGCCGCTGACGGTAATAGTCGGCCTATAATCCAGTGAGGTATTCGTACCGACTTTCCATTCCCACTCAACATATCCTTCACCGTCGGAATCTTGATCTCCAAGTCCCTTTGCTTTTGACGGGCCGGATTTATAATCAACTTTGCAATTGTAAGTGGTATTTGGCTCCCCTTTAATTTCAATGCTCGCGTATTCGCCTCTTCCGATCACATCGGTATATTCCACAATCTCAATGCCCGACGCCTTTATTTGCTTGCTCAGCGGCGTAGGCGACGGGACTGCCAGCAGTAAGGTAGTTGCAGTTGGTCGCGGTGTTGGTGAAGACGTCGGGGTAGGTGTTGATGTTGGCATTCGCGTCGGGGTTGATACTGGCGTTATCGTCGGCATTAGGGGTGGTGTCGCTACTCGCTTGGGTGTTTGCTGTATATCAGGTTCAGTATCTTTTTCGCTTTCAGTCTCTAGATAAGTGTTTTCTTGCAAAGCCTGTTTTGCTTCCGGTTCATTCTGATCCGTTGGAAATACTGCAAACGCTCCAATGAATAGTCCTATCACGAGAAGCGCGGTCAGGCCCTTTTTCAGCTCTATTTTCTTGATAAAGATTGGATTGAGCAGAACCGCGCATGCAAGCATCATGGCCGCCGATAACAGGCTCGCAAACGACAGCGTAATAGCGCATAATAAGAAAAATACCGATATGAACCAGAAAATAATTTCCCATATCCTTTTCATCGTTCAATTCCCACCCACGCATGAATAAGACGACTCCTAACTACTCTTATATCACACATCGTACTGTCGTGTATAGTATTGTCGCGAGATTTCTTCACTTACAGCTTGACCACATAAATAATTGATTTACTGCTCGTTGAGTGTTTCCCATTAAATTTGAAGTTGACAACCGTTGATTTTCCGATAAAGTGATAACAGGAAACAAAACTTTTTTGTTGAGGTATTTATGAAGGGTAAGCTGAAATATCGTTTTGACAATCTCATGTCCAAGGGTACGGGTGTACTCATCGGCAGCCTAGCTATCATTACTCTACTGATGGTCACCATCATCAGTTTCATCGTCTGGGTGACTGGTTCCTCGGACGGCACCGGCTTTCTCGGCGTGTTCTGGATGGGTGTGCTGCGCTCGCTCGACCCGGGTACGATGGGCGGCGACACCGGAAGTTTCCTCTTTGTCGGTGCCATGTTCGTCATCACGCTTGGCGGTATCTTCATCTTCAGCATCCTCGTCGGTCTCTTGACCACGGGCATATCGAGCAAGCTTGAGTCACTGCAAAAAGGTCATTCCGCGGTCATCGAATCGAATCACACGGTGATTCTTGGTTGGTCCAGTCAGATTTTCACCATTCTAACCGAGTTGATTGAAGCGAACAGCAATCTCAAGAACGCCTGCATCGCCATCCTCAGCTCCGAGGATAAGGTAGAAATGGATGAGGCAATCCGAAATCGCATTCCAAATACCAAAACAACGCGAATCGTCACGCGAAACGGCAGCCCGATCGACCTGAACGATCTTGGGCTGCTAAGCCTGAACACTGCGCGTTCAATCATCATCAACGAATCAAACGATGCGAATGTCATCAAAACCCTGCTTGCGGTCATCAACTCGCCGACGCGACGCGTTGAACCTTACAACATCGTCGCGGTGTTGCGGGAGCCAAAGAACGTTGAGGTGGCAAAAATCGCCGCACGCGGACAGGCGGAAATCATTCTGGAGGACGCGATCATTTCCCGCATCATCGCGCAGACGTGCCGTCAGAGCGGCCTTTCTGCGGTGTATACGGAGTTGCTCGACTTCGGCGGCGACGAAGTCTATATGCGCGCCTTCCCCGAACTCGCCGGAAAGACCTATGGCGATGTGCTTGCTTTCTTTGAAACCTCTGCTGTCATCGGGTTAAAATCGGGAGACAGCGTCCGTTTAAATCCTCCAATGGATACCGTGCTCGGCGCCACCGACGAGCTGATTGCTGTCACCGCGGACGACGACACGTTCCTGCTCAACGCGGGCACTCCGGCGCCCGTTCAGGAGCACGCAATCTCGCTGAAATCGAATCCTGCCGCGAAAGCCGAACAGGTATTGATTCTGGGTTGGAACGAGAACGCGGCTCGTATCATTGTTGAGCTCGACCACTATGTCGCCCCTGGCTCCAAGATTACGGTTGCTTCCGACCTGCCGGAAGCGAAGACCGAGCTCAAGCACATTCAGCGCTCGCTGCGAAACCTGACGCCCTCGTTGGTGGAAGAAGACATTACCGACCGCGCTACGCTGGATTCGCTTTTGTCCGAGAACTACCCGCATGTGATTTTACTCTCCGACCGAACCATGGAAGACGTGCAGAAAGCGGACGCAAACACGCTGATCACGCTGCTGCATCTAAGAAACATTGCCGAACAGACCGGCAAATCGTTTTCCATTGTCAGTGAAATGCTGGATCTGCGCAACCGCCGTCTGGCCGAGGTCGCGAAGGTCAACGACTTCATCGTCAGCGAAACGATTATCAGTTTATTGATTGCGCAGGTTTCGGAGAACAACGCGCTCAACGCCGTGTTTGAGGATATCTTCGACGCGGATGGATCGGAGCTTTACATCAAGCCGATCGGTGGGTATATCAGCACCGGCGAACCGGTCAGCTTTTACACCGTATTGGAGGCCGCGAGGCGCAAAGGCGAAACAGCGTTTGGCTACAAGATCGCATTGGAAGCGCAGCAGAACCTGCCAAACAGCGGCATCCACATCAATCCGCCGAAATCGCAGTTGATTTCGTTCGATCCGGCGGACAGCGTCATCGTAGCCGCAGAAGACTAAACATCTCCTCTCCGGGCGTTCTTGCAATAGCAGGAACGCCTTTTTTATTTATGTAAATTAAGTAATGCAACTCTTAATATTTATCATATAATAGATTTGTTCTTCAATTCTATTCAAAGTTGAAAGGAAAGCTATATGCCAACCATCCAACCGAACACGCGACGCTGGATCGTCGCCGCGCTGTTTCTTGTTATGGCGGTCGCAGGCCTGCTTGTTACACCCGATTATGGCATGCCTTGGGACGAGCTCACGGAGATCCGTACACTCGGTTCCAACGTGCGCGAGTATATCGGTCTGGTTCGCGGCGAGCTAAATGAACCGAATATCTCCGCAACCGGAATTGAGTTTCCGGATGCGAGCAAAAACGTTGATATGGATCACGGGCAGTCCGTCTACTACCCATTCTCGCCGCTTCTGTTCGTTCCTTTTGGCGACGGCGGCGCGCGCACGATTATGCTGCTATGGCATGGTTACACATTTTTAATCTTTTTGCTTGGCGTGTTTGCGCTCTACAAGATTGCAACATTCCTGTTCAAGGATTGGAAGTATGGCATTGTCGCCGCGCTGTTTCTCTACCTGAGCCCGCGCTTCTTCGCCGAGGGACACTACAACAACAAGGATGTCATGGCGATGTCCATGATTCTCCTCTGCCTCTGGTTCTTCATTCGCTTTCTGGAAGCGCGAAAACTCGGCTCTGCCCTGCTCTTTTCGCTGTACAGCGCGATCTGTGCGAACATGCGAATCTCCGGATTGTTTTTCTTTGGGCTGCTGGGTCTTCTCTATTTGATTGTGCTGACGGTTAAGAAAGAATGGAGTTGGAAAGCGCTTCTTCTCGGTCTCTCAATGATTCTATCGTTTGTCGTATTTTACTTCGTTCTTACACCCGGCATGTGGAAGGCGCCCGTCGAGTTCATCAAGTACGTCTTTGCGCGCTCGTCAAACTTCTCCGACTGGCCGGGGTATGTGTTTTATCTGGGGCGCACTTGTCGTCCCGTACCGTGGCACTACATACCGGTTATGATTGCGCTGACAACCCCGCCGTTCATCGTTGCTTTGATGCTCTTCGGCTTTGGCTCGTTCTTCTTTGCCGCGTTTCGCCAAAAGGCAGTCGAGTTATTCTCCGGCTCGCTGCGTTATCTGCTGGTCTGCGTTGCGTACGTTGTTGTGTTCCTCGGATTTGCGATGATTCGCCAGCCGATTCTCTACGACAACTGGCGGCATTTCTACTTTTTATACGGACCGCTTCTGCTATTGGCCGTGTTCGGGTTGCAGCAACTGATCCAGTTGCTTCGCGGAAAGTGGAAGCTTCTGGCGGTCGGCGCCGTTTCCGCGCAGATTCTCGCCATGCTGCTGATTGTTTGCTTGAGCCATCCGTTCCAGTTCGTTTACTTCAACAAGCTGGCCGGCAGCGATCCCGCGTCGAAATTCGACATGGACTACTGGAACGTTTCGCAGGCGCAGGCGCTCATGCGGCTCGTCGACACCGTGGATTCCGACGAGCAGATTTCCGTTACGTCGGCGGACTGGTACACCGGCGACGGGCTCGACAAAGCGTACAAGATTCTGCCCGCGTCGTATCAAAGCCGCAT
>CAZDXW010000089.1:1482-10356 GCA_964509485.1 uncultured Christensenella sp. | reverse complement strand
CGATCTATATGGAGTCGCTGACGAACGGACGGTTCCGCATATTGGAACTCGTCGCTTGTAGCGATATGGACGAGGCGCGTATGCGCCAGAGCGCGGAGTGCTTCGGCATCCGCGCGATGACGCTGAACGAAATTCTCGCGGATAGTAGCATCGAGTTGGTCATCAACCTCACGACGCCCGCGGCGCACTACCCTGTTACGAAGCGCGCGCTGCTGGCCGGAAAACACGTCTTTTCGGAAAAGATGATCGCGGTGGAGCTCGAAGAGGGCAAGGAGCTTGTCGCGCTGGCAAACGAAAAGGGACTGCGCCTCGGCGTCGCGCCGGACACGTTCCTTGGCGCGAGCGTGCAGACCGCGAAGCACATCGTGGAAAAAGGTTTGATCGGTCGTCCGGTGTCCTGCCGAGCGTCCGTGAGCCGTAATTACGGCGTCTACGGAGAGTTTCTGCCGCACCTGTACAAGAAAGGCGCGGGCATCGGTTTCGACATGGGTGGATACTATCTGACCGCGCTCGCGTCGATCCTTGGCCCGCTCAAGAGCGTATCCGCCTATACGACCATCAGCGGCAAACAGCGCGTGAACACGCGCGTCGGCGCGCCGATGTTTGAGCAGCACTATGAGCTGGAAGTGCCAAACGTGCTCGTCGCCGCGATGCAGTACGACAGCGGCGTGCTGGGCACGTTGCACATGAACTCGGACAGCATCCTCGACGAGCGCACGAGCCTCGAAATCTACGGCACGGACGGCATTCTGCTGATGGGCGACCCGAACCAGTTTGGCGCGCCGGTGTACCTGCAAAAGACAAATGCACAACCGATTGCGTTTCCGTTTACCCACGGGTTCGAGCAGAACTCGCGCGGCCTCGGTGCGGCGGAGATGGCCTGGTCGATCCGAGCAGGGCGGAATCACCGCGCGAGCAAGGAGATGGCGTTCCACGTGTTCGAAACGATGCACGGCATCATGCAGAGCGCCGAGAGCGGCAAACAGCACGCGATGGAGAGCACGTTTGATTTGGCTGCCGCGCTGCCGGAAGGGTACATTGGCGACGGAGGCTGGACGCGCATCGAAGAAAGCGCTTTGATCTAAGTACAAAAAACGTAAAGCAAAGGGGCGCCGAAGGCGCCCTGCTTTTATTCTGAGAAGTCCTGCTCACCTCAGGAAATGCAGACTAGAAACACAAAAGAAACAGAGTAAAAAATCAAATGCAACATTTCTGTAAAGCCGCTTGACGAAATTAGCTAACACTGTTAAAATTCGAACGATGTTATAGAAATGTTATTCTGGAAGAGGGGCGATGGACGATGGATTATCGCAAGCTGGCGGTCGAGTTCTTCAAAAACTTGCACGTCCTCAAAAAAGCGCGGCCGCAGAAGCACATCAGCGAATCGCTCCGCGGCGAGACGTTTGCGATTCAATACATCGCCTATCACGACGGCCCTGTGCTGCCCGGCGAAATCAGTAATGAAATGGGCATCAGCTCCGCGCGGATTGCCGCCGCACTGAACAACCTTGAAAAGAAGGGTCTCGTCACGCGGCGAATCGATCCGGAGGATCGCAGACGGATATTGGTGGAACTGACGGAACTGGGCCAGGAACAGGCGCGCAAGCACACCGAGGAGATACTGGACAACATTACGCAGATGCTCTCCGTGCTCAGCGAAGAGGACGCGCGCGAATACGTTCGCATCACCTCGATTCTGGCAAAGCACATGACGGGCTGCGGAAAATAACCCCCTACCCGAACGACCGTAATGGCGCTTATTTTTGACACAAATGCTAACAATGTTCGTAATGAACAATATTAGATAATTACAACTGACGGACGGCGAACCAGCCGACGTCGGCGGATCAAAGAAAGAGGAGAAGGAAAGAATGCTCAAAATACTCAAACGACTGAGCGGTAAAGAATGGCTTCAGGCTGGCATCAGCCTGCTGTTCATTGTTTCGCAGGTCTGGCTGGACTTAAAGCTGCCGGACTACATGTCCGAAATTACGCGGCTGACACAGACGGAGGGCAGTGCGCTGGCCGATATCTGGACGGCGGGCGGCTATATGCTGCTCTGCGCGCTCGGCAGCGTCGCGGCTTCCGTCATCGTCGGCTTCTTTGCCGCGCGGATTGCCGCTTCGTTCTCGCAGCGGCTGCGCAGCAATTTATACGACAAGGTGGATGCATTCTCGATGAACGAGATCAGCCACTTTTCAACCGCGAGCCTGATTACGCGCTCGACCAACGACATTACGCAGATTCAGCTGTTCATCACGATGGGCTTGCAGATGATCGTCAAAGCGCCGATCATGGCGGTTTGGGCAATTACGAAGATCGCCGGAAAAGGGCTGGAGTGGACGGAAGCAACCGGGGTCACGCTGCTGATCATGATTGCGATGATCGCAATTCTGATGTCGCTTGCGCTGCCGAAGTTCAAGAAGATGCAGACGCTGACGGACAACCTCAACCGTGCGACCATGGAGAACCTCACGGGGCTTCGCGTGGTGCGCGCCTACAACGCGGAAGATTTTCAACAGGCGAAGTTCGAGGTTGCCAACACGGAACTCACGAACGCGCAGCTGTTTACGAGCCGCGCCATGGCGGTCATGATGCCGATGATGACGCTGCTCATGAGCGGGCTGACGCTCTCGATCTACTGGATTGGCGCATACCTGATCGACGCGGCGGGCATGATGGACAAGATCACGCTGTTTTCGAACATGGTCGTGTTCTCGGCGTATGCCATGCAGGTCATCATGTCGTTTATGATGCTGGTGATGATCTTTATCCTGCTGCCGCGCGCCTCCGTTTCCGCCGCGCGCATCAACGAGGTGCTCAACACGGAACCGACGATTCTGGAGGGCGATCAGACCGCAGGCAAACCCGGCATGACCGGTACGGTGGAGTTTCGAAACGTGAACTTCCGCTATCCGGGCGCGGCGGACGACGCGCTGCACGACATCAGCTTCTCCGTTGGGCAGGGTGAAACGATTGCGTTCATCGGTTCGACGGGCAGCGGGAAAACCTCGCTGATCAACCTGATTCCGCGTTTCTTCGACGCGACGGGGGGCGAGGTACTGGTAGACGGGCGCAACGTGCGCGAATACACGCAGGAAGCGCTGAACAACAAGATCGGTTTTGTTCCGCAGAAGGCGGTGCTCTTTGCTGGCACGGTGGAGTCCAACGTGCGCTACGGGGATAACGGGCGCGCCCCGGCGACGCTGGAGGACGTGAAACGCGTAGTCAAGATTGCGCAGAGCACGGACTTTGTGGAAAATATGGAAGGGCAGTACGAAGCGCAGGTGGCACAGCGGGGCACGAACCTTTCCGGCGGGCAGAAGCAGCGCCTCTCGATTGCCCGCGCGGTCTGCCGCAAGCCGGAGATCTATATCTTTGACGACAGCTTCTCCGCGCTGGACTACCAGACCGATCGCCAGCTTCGCACGATGCTGAAGAAGGAAACCGCGGGGGTCACGAGCATGATCGTTGCCCAGCGCATCGGCACCATTCTGGACGCGGATCGAATCGTCGTATTGGACGAAGGCTCCGTGGTCGGAATTGGAACGCACAAAGAACTGCTGAAAACCTGCGAGGTCTATCGCGAAATCGCAATGTCGCAGCTGAGCGAGGAGGAACTGGCACTATGAGCCAAGAAAAAGAAAACACGCAAGGCAGAGCATCGTATGCACCCCAACGCCAGGGCTTCGGCCCGCGCGGCGGTATGGGCGGCGGGCTCGTGGAAAAACCTAAGAGTTTTAAGGCGACGATGGTCAAGCTGATTCGGTACTGTCGCAACTACCTGCCGGTGATGCTGGTCTCGTTTGCCGCGGCAATGGGCGGAACGGTGATGCAGATCATCGGCCCGGACAAGCTGAAAGACCTCACGAACGAAATCGCGAAGGGACTGCCTGCGCTGGTCAACAAAGTGCCGGTGGTCGGCACGATTGACTTCTCGGCGGTGCTGGCCATCGTCTGGTCGCTGGTCTTTCTCTACGCGGGATCGACGCTGCTCAACTTCTTCCAGAGCTTCCTGATGGCGGGAACGACGCAAAAGATCTCCCGCAAGATGCGCACGGAGATTTCGCAAAAGATCAATCGCCTGCCGCTGAAATACTTCGATCGCGTCAGCCAGGGGGACGTGCTCAGCCGCGTGACCAACGACGTGGACACCATCGGACAGTCTCTGAACCAGAGTCTGGGTACGCTCATCAGCTCCGTGACCATGCTGGTCGGCTCGCTGGTGATGATGTTTGTGAACAACTGGATTCTGGCGCTGACCGCCGTCGGTTGCAGCCTGTTTGGGTTTGTGCTGATGATCGTGATCATGTCCAAGTCCCAGAAGTTCTTCTCGGCGCAGCAGAACGACCTCGGCGCGATCAACGGGCACGTGGAGGAAGTCTACACCGGCCATAACGTGGTCAAGGTCTACAACGGCGGCAAGGCCGCAAAGGAAACCTTCGAGGGAATCAACGGCAAGCTCTACAACAGCGCCTGGAAATCCCAGTTTCTATCCGGCTTGACCATGCCGCTGATGAGCTTTGTCGGTAACCTCGGCTACGTCGCGGTCTGCGTCGTCGGCGCGGTGCTGGCGGTCAAGGGCGTCATCACGTTTGGCGTGATCGTCGCGTTCATGATGTACGTTCGTCTGTTTACGCAGCCGCTGTCCCAGATTGCGCAGGCGTTTAATAACCTCCAGCGCACTGCAGCGGCGGGCGAGCGCGTGTTTGCCTTCTTTGAGGAGGAAGAGTTGACCAGCGAGAGCGACAAGACGCAGCGGCTAAAAAACATCCTCGGCGAAGTGGAGTTTTCGCACGTGAAGTTCGGCTACAGCCCTGAGAAGACGATCATCCACGACTTTTCCGCGAAGGTCTGCCCGGGGCAGAAGGTCGCGATTGTCGGCCCGACCGGCGCGGGCAAAACGACCATGGTCAACCTGCTGATGCGCTTCTACGAGCTCGACGGCGGCGAGATTCGGCTCGACGGCGTGCCGATTAACCGCGTGCCGCGCGACAACGTCCACGAGCAATTCGGCATGGTGCTCCAGGACACCTGGATCTTTGACGGAACGATTCGCGAGAACATCGTCTACAGCAAGGAAGGCGTAACGAACGAGCAGGTCGTCTCCGTCTGCAAGACGGTCGGGCTGCATCACTTCATCAAGACGCTGCCAAAGGGTTACGATACAGTGCTGGACGACAACGTTGGCCTCTCCGAGGGGCAAAAGCAGCTCATTACGATTGCGCGCGCCATGATTCAGAACGCGCCGCTGCTGATTCTCGACGAGGCGACCAGCTCGGTCGATACCCGCACGGAGCGGATTGTCCAGCGCGCGATGGATCAGCTCACGCAGGGGCGCACGTCGTTTGTGATTGCGCACCGCTTGTCCACGATTAAGAATGCCGACCTGATTCTCGTGATGAAGGACGGCGACATCGTCGAGAGCGGAACGCATGCCGACCTGCTGGCGCAGAAGGGATTCTACGCCGAGCTGTACAACAGCCAGTTTGAACCGGCTGCATAAGGGAATTCGAGCAGGAAATAAAGCAGATGCGGGATAATGCCGCATCTGCTTTTTGTTTGGTACAAAATAGAGAGATTTCCTTTGCAGGTGCAAGGGAAGCTATGGTAAGATTACGAATACCAAACCACGGCGGGCGCCCAGAAAAAAAGGAACATACATGTCGGAAAAGCAAAAGAAAGATCTGATCCTGTTCTTTGTGGTCATCGCAACCGTGAATCTCGCGATTGGGTTCAGCGACGGACTGTTTTCGAACTACTTTAAGGATGTTTACAACACGGACGGGTTTCAGCGCGGGTTGATCGAGTTTCCGCGCGAGATGCCCGGAGTCATCGTCTTCTTCCTGATCAGCGCAATTGCGTTTCTCGGCGACATTACCATCGCCATGATTGCGCAAGCCGCCGCCGCGTTCGGGCTGATTGTGCTCGGTCTCGTAACGCCGTCGTTCGGGGTCATGCTGTTCTTTCTGTTCATCTATTCGCTGGGTATGCATCTGTATATGCCGATCAACGACAGCATCGCCATGTCGCTCTCCGAAAAGGATCAACTGGGCAAGCGCATGGGGCAGGTTGCGGGTATTCGGTTTGCGTTTTTAACGATTGCGGGACTATTGGTGTTCTTTTTGTTCCGATTTGGGGTGTTCAGCTTTCAGAGCAACATCAAGTGGACGTTCATCGTCGCCGCCGCGTTCTACATTGTCGCGCTGCTGCTGCTCGCCAAGCTCAAGCGAGACGTCGGCCAGATGCGCACCAAGCGCGAGAAACCGAAATTCATTTTTCGAAAAGAATACAAGTTTTACTACATGCTGGCGGTCGTGTTCGGTGTGCAGAAGCAGGTGATGATCGTCTTCGGGCCGTGGGTCTTAATCGAGACGCTGGGTCAGCGGGTCGATACCATCGTGCTGCTCGGCATCATCGCCTCGACATGCGGCATGTTCCTGATGCCGCAGATCGGTAAGTGGATTGACCGCTTCGGTGTTAAAAAGCTCTTGTATGTGGACGCGCTGTCGTTCATCTTCGTCTACCTTTGCTACGGCGTGCTCACGCAATGTTTTAATACGGGTCTGCTGGCCAAGGTCGGACTGCCGGTGCTACTGACCTGCGCGCTGTTCGTCGTCGATCGGCTGTCGTCCCAGATGGGCATCATTCGAACGGTATACCTCAAGTCGATTGCGCTGAGCGACGCGGAGGTCACGCCGACGCTTTCGCTGGCCATGACGATGGATCACATCGTGTCGATCCTCGTCGGCATTACGGGCGGCGTTGCCTGGATCACGTTTGGCTCGCAATACATCTTCTACACGGTCGCGGCGCTCTCGTTCATCAATCTCGCGGTGGCGATTCTGGTCAAGGAGCCGCGCAAAATAGAGGCACGCCTGAACTGAATCAAGCGCGCCCGTACGGAACGTTCGATTACGAAATTGAAGTCTGGTTAAAAGTGGATCGCCTTGCGGATCAGAGCGCCTTTGATCGCGGCGATCCAGTTTTGTCTCTTCACGATCAGGTGCTCCAGATCGTCGGGGTAGCGGGTCAAAAGCTCGTAACCGTCGCTGGTGACCAGCACGGTGTCCGAGTGCCGGAATCCGCCGATGTCGTCAAAATAGAGCGCGGGTTCGATACTGATGACCATGTTCTCCTGCAGAACGTCGCTACCGCCGCGCGAAATCCAGGGCTGCTCGTGGTTACCAAGGCCGATTCCGTGGCCGGTGCGATGCAGAATGTGCTCGCCATATCCGCGCGAGCGGAAGAGCTCCTGCGTGGCTTCGTCGATGCTGGAGCAGGAGGCGCCGGGGCGCACCATCGAGAGCGCAAGCGAGCGCGCCTCCATCACGAGCGCAAACAGCTCCCGTTCGCGCGGGGAAGGCTCACCGAGAAAGACGGTTCGCTCGCACTCGGCGGCGTAACCGTTCACGCGGTTGTAGCTCATCAGCACGATCGGACCGGAGCCCATCCGCGCGTGAAAATCCGGAACGCTGTGCGGCTGCGCGCTCTTGGGCGCGGGCCACGCGGCGGTGAGAAAGCTGCAATTCAGGTAGTCGTAGACGCCGCTCTTCATGACGCCCGTCTGGAGGTTTCGCGCGGGCATCACGCTCTCGACCACCGAACAGCCGCGGTAGATGCCGTCGTGCAGCGCCTTCATGCCGAGGTCGGTCCAGCGGGCGGCGGCGCGAATGGCTTCGAGCTCGTCCGCGTCCTTAAGCATGCGCAGTTGCAGAATTGCGTCGGAAACCACAACTTCTTTTGCGGTCAGGCGTTCGCGCATGTCGACCGAGCACTCCGGTTCAATGGCGACGCGCGCATGCTTTCCCAGCAGTTCGTCGAGCAGATCAAACCAGTTCTGTCCTTCGACGGAGGGGTACTCAAAGTAGCTTCGAATCTGCCCGTACTGCTGCACCTTCTGCATGTGCTCAAATTCCAGCCGGGGCACGACGAGGTCGTATGCGCCCGTCGGGCGGACAATCAGGAAGAACGGCCGCTCAATCGGCTTATACGACGCGCCGCAGAGGTAGTAGATGGAATCCTGCGTGGAGACAAGAAAAGCGTCCAGACGCTGCTCACGCAGGTAGGACTGGAGCTTACTAAGCCGCGCTTCGTAGTTGTATGGCATGTATCGTTCCTCCGCTTATTTTGATGTGAAACTCTGCCGTCGGGCAGACAACCGATGCTTTTTCTCATCATATCAACTTTCGAAATAATTACAAGGCGAATCGCGGAGTGATGGTCATTTTTACCAAATCCGGCTATAATAATCGCATTCCATCTTTTTTCGAACCTCAAAGGCGGGGTGCATTTCCACCTTGCCAAACCCAACGTGACAATCGCATTCCCACTGTTTCGGAATACCAAAGGAGAATTGAGTTTTCATGAAAATTGTAGTGCTCGACGGCTATGCTCTGAATCCCGGCGACTTGAGTTGGGAAGGGCTTTCCCCGCTCGGCGAAGCGACGGTCTACGACCGTACACCCGCGGACGAGATCGTTTCCCGCATTGGCGACGCGGAGGCGATCTTTACGAACAAAACACCCATCACGCGCGAAACACTCGCGGCCTGTCCAAAGCTACGGTACATTGGCGTGCTCGCGACGGGGTACAACGTGGTGGACATTGTCGCCGCGAAGGAGCGCGGGATTCCCGTTTGCAACATACCAACCTATGGCACGGCGGCGGTCGGGCAGTTTGCCATCGCCATGCTGCTGGAGATTTGTCATCACGTTGCGCACCATAGCGACGCGGTGCACGAGGGCCGCTGGAGCCGGAACATCGACTTCTGTTTCTGGGACTACCCGCTCATCGAGCTGGAAGGCAAGACGATGGGAATTCTCGGCTTTGGCCGAATCGGCCAGCGCACGGGCGAAATCGCCAAAGCGCTCG
>CAZDXW010000089.1:0-1382 GCA_964509485.1 uncultured Christensenella sp. | reverse complement strand
ATTCTCGGCTTTGGCCGAATCGGCCAGCGCACGGGCGAAATCGCCAAAGCGCTCGGCATGCGCGTGCTCGCGTACGACACGCAGCAGAACGACGCGGGGCGCGCGATCGGCAGCTATGTTGACCTCGATACGCTCTTTCGCGAGTCGGACGTCATCAGCCTGCACTGCCCGCTCTTTCCGGAGACAAAGGGAATCATAAATACTAGCACCATCGCGAAGATGAAGGACGGCGTGATTCTGCTCAACAACAGCCGCGGCCCGCTCATCGTCGAACAGGACCTTGCGGACGCACTCAACAGCGGAAAGGTCTACGCCGCCGGGTTGGACGTTGTCTCCGAGGAGCCGATTTCGCCCGAGAATCCGCTGCTCTCCGCGAAGAACTGCCTGATCACCCCGCACATCAGCTGGGCGCCACGGGAGAGCCGCAAGCGCTTGCTCGATACGGCAGTGGACAACCTCGCCCGCTGGCAGGCGGGGGCTCCCGTGAACGTGGTGAACGCATGACTGGTTCGGCGCAGCAAAAGCGCAAGGGCATTCTCTACGCGGTGCTTTCCGCGGCGATCTTTGGTACCTCGCCGATTTTTTTCAAAACGATTGCCGCAAACGGAATCAACACCACCACGCATGTCGTCGTTCGCTCGCTGATCACGATGCTGTTGACGGCGATTCTCGCGGCGGTCAACAAGCAGCCCATCTTGCTCAAAGGTCGGCTCTTGCGGGACGCGCTGCTCGCGTTTGTCGCCGGGCAGGGGTTGACGGCGATTCTGCTGAATTCGAGTTACGCGTATCTGCCCGCGGGCATGGCGACCTCGCTGCACTTTGTGTATCCCTCCGAGGTGATGCTCGTCTGCGTGCTGCTGTTTCGCGAGCGGGTCAACGCGCTCAAGCTCGCGGCGCTTGCGCTGAGCATGGCCGCCGTCGTGCTGATGACCGGGCGAAACGCAAGCGGTCAGCTCGCGGGAATCGTGCTTGCGGTTGGTTCGGGTTGCAGCTATGCGTTCTACATTCTGTTTCTGGATCGAACGGCGCTCAAGGACCTGCCGGTTTGGACGTTCGCGTTCTGGGGCTCGTTTGGCTGCGTCATTGCGGGCACGGTGCTCGGCGTATCCACGCATTCGCTGGATCTCTCCGGCGCAACGGTCAAGAGCTTCTCGCTGATGTTGGTGATGGTGCCGTTGCAGAGCGTGCTCGCGGTGCGGCTGTTTCAGCTCGGCGTGCGCTACACCGGCTCTACTGCTGCGGCGCTCTTGAGCACGCTGGAACCGGTGACGAGCACGATACTTGGAATTGTTCTATTGAAGGAATCGGTCGGCGCGTGGAAACTCGTTGGCTGCGCGGCAATCGTGCTGAGCATTGTGCTGGTGGCGCTTGGCAGCGCCCGC
>CAZDXW010000088.1:2390-10510 GCA_964509485.1 uncultured Christensenella sp. | reverse complement strand
TTAAACAGCAGCACGGAGTCGCGGTCTCCAATCACGCCAATTTTAGCCATAGAGTTCCCTCAATCTTTCCGGAATCACGCCGTCGTCCAGCCCGTTTCGTTTCACGGTGACGATGAGGCGAAGCGCCTTCGCCTCGCGATCCCGCGCGAGATAGTAGCCAACCACCGGGAAGATGGTCATCACGTCGTGCCGGTGATCGTTGACGAGCGAGAGCAGGTAGTTGTCCCGCGCTTTTTCGAGCATCGCAATGTTTCCCGTCGTCAGCATGTTCGCGAGCCCCTCGAGCAGCGCGTGTTTGGCGACGCTGCCGGAGAGCGCTTTTGTCAGCGACTCGGCGGAAAGCTCGTAGGCGTCGATCAGCGACTGCGGACGAATCCCGATGGACGGCAGCAGCACCGCCTTCAGGTCCTCCTTCTGCGCGCCCATGGCACGCATCCGAAGGAACGTAATCACGTTGTCAAAGTCACAAAGCGCGGCAAAGTACTGCCGAATGAACGGTTCCTTCATCTGCTCGACGGCTTTGAGGCAATGCGCGCGGTAACCGTAATCCACAAACACGCTGACCGTTTGCGGGTCCGGCTGAATGCGCAGCTTCGCCTCCAGCGCCTGGAGCGAGTCGGCAAGCGCCTGCGGCAGTTCGCCGTATGCCTGCTGCGAAACCATGCTTGCAATCTGTTCGCGCGAGTACAGGCCGCCTTCCAGCGTTGCCACTTCGCTCAGCCCCAGTAGACGGGCCTTGATGAGAATCTTGAGATTATGCGCGTCCGTCGCGAGTAGAAACAGATCGGTCATCGCCGGTTCCGGCGACAGCTCCTGGATGGTTTCCGCCGTTTGACGGCGAACCGTGTCAATCATCCGCTCCACGTCCTCGCTCGTTGCTTCGGGCAGGCTGCCGTATTTCGCGTCGGTCATCTGCCGCATCGCGTCTTCCAGACTGCCCTCGGCCATGCGCCGAATGGTCTCTTTGTCAAAGAGGGTCTTTTCGAGCGCGCTGATTCGCGCGCATGCGTAAGCATAACTTGGCTGTGGCATGAAACCCTCCCTTCAATCAATCAAACAAAAGCTTGTAGACGTTTGTTTCCTCTTCGCTGCGCACCTGGCTTAAGAGCGACGCAAAGGAACAGTCCTTCTCATACCCTGTTGCAAGAATCAAAAAACCGCCGTCCAACGAAGCGTTTTCGTTGGAAAGCTTCAGCTTTTTCTCCGGCATGGAGGCCAGTGCCTGCTCAATCGCCTTGCGGTCGTTCGCCGCGGGCACGATGGTTTCGCCGCCTTCCGTTTCCGCGCGCAGCATCCGCTCGCAGATCTTGCCGCGTTTTGCGGCATCCAGCGATAAAATCGCCTGATACGCGCCGGAGAACGCGCGGTCGATGACCGCCCGCTTCTTCGCGAGCGCGGCCTTACGGCCGTCCAGTGCGGCGCGGGTTTGATATCCGCCGAGAATGCCCGCTTCTTCCGCCTCGCGCTTTGCGAGCAATTCTGCCCGCGTTGCCGCAACGGCTTTTTCACCCTGCGCCAGAATCTCGCGCACAGCCGCGCCGGACTCTTCCAGCGTTGCTTTTGCCTCCGCCTCCGCCTCTGTTACGATGCGTTCGGCCAGCTTATTGGTACCGGATATGGAAATGGTTGCCATTGGCAGCTCCTTATCGTTCGAAGTATTCCAGCTTAGCCGATTTTTACGCCGTTAACCAGCAGGAAGGAGATCAGCAGGGACAACACCGCGTAGGTTTCAACCATGACGGTCATGAGCATTGCTTTACCGAATTCTTCCGGCTTTTTCGCGACGAGGTTGATGCCGGAAACGGCAACTTTTCCTTGCGCGATGGCCGAAAGCCAGCCACCAAACGCCGCCGGACATGCCGCGAACAGCAGGTTCAGGCCGTTGGTCACCGTAACCGCCTGCACCGCGCCGCCAAGTAAGCCCGCTTTCGTCGCGATAACAAATGCGATCAGCAGTCCGTAAATACCCTGCGTACCCGGCAGCAGCTGCAGCAGCAGGCAGGAACCGAAACGGTCTGGATCTTCGGACACGACGCCCGCAGCCGCCTGACCGGCCATACCAACGCCGATTGCGCTGCCGACGCCAGCCATCGCAGCCGAGAGAACCGCGGCAGCCGCCGCAAGAACAATACCCCAATTGATTTCCATAAATAACGTTCCTCCTTATGTAGTGAGTAACCGGTTTAATCGTGAACGGGCGATGGTTCGTCCGTGATACGAACATGCTTCGTGTGGTAGCGCAGCGGCTGGAACGCACGCCCACCAGCCTCATAAAACTTGCCAAAGAACTCAACGTATTGTAAGCGCGCCGTGTGGACAAATGCGCCGAGTGTATTGATCGCAAGGCCAAACGCATGCAAGCCAACGAGCAAAGCGCAAGCAATGATTGTGCCCAATATTTTTAGAATGATGTTCGGAGAGGTCATCAGCATGCTGCATAGATCGTTGAACACAGTCGCAATGACGCCGGTCGCAACGCCGAGCGCAAACAGGCGTGAATAGGACAGAATGTCCGACAGATAGCCGGAGATCTGATAGAGTTCAAAGAGACCCTGCGCGGTACGCCCGACTGGATTCTTTGCTTCTCTGCCTTTAAAGAGCAGCAGCGTCACCGCGCCGAGAAGCGCCATATACATTCCGATTTTACCAATGATCGCCGGAACACCCGCAACCGCGGAACCGATTCCGAACACAACCAAACCAATCAGAACGAATACCCAGCTGAGCGTGTCGTAAATCGCCGTCTTCCAATCCCCACGGGAGAATGCGAGCCGCATCTTGAGCCCGAGTCCAAACAGAATATGCAGCAATCCTAACCCAAAGCAAATAATCAGCATGCCAATTGGATCCGTCATCGGGTCCAGAATCAGCGGGAATCGGTCTGCCGTGCCAAAGAGCACATCAAAATCCATGCCGAAGAACGTGCCAATCAGAACGCCCCAGACGACGGTGGACAGCCCGCCCCAGAAGAGCACACGCGCAAATCCCGCGGCTCCGCCGGTTGGCTTCTTTAGTTTTAAAAACAGTGCGCAAAGAACAGAAAGAACGAGGCCGTAGCCCGTGTCGCTGAGCATCATGCCAAAGAGCAACACGTAGAACGGCGTCATATACGGCGTCGCGTCAATCCCCTTGGGGTCGGGACGCGAGTATAGGTTCGTCACCTGTTCAAACGGCGTTGCAAACTTCGTGTTTTTCACATAGGAAGGCGGCGTTTCGTCATCCGCCGGATCACGAACATCCAAATAGAACGCGTCGGTAATGGTGCGAATCGCCTGCTCGATGGTGTTCTGTTGATCCGCCGGAATCCACCCTTCCAGCTCAAAGGTTGCGCTGGTTCGAACGAGTTCGGCAGCCGCCGCAGCGCGATCGCGTTCGATCACCGCCGCGTCATACGCGCTCTCAACAAGCCGAGTGCGGTTTCCCGCTTCCTCCGCCAGCGCATTGTCCAGATCCATCTTCTTTGCGGTCAGCGTCCGGTTGCGCTCATAGAGTTCCTGCATGGCTTCCGCGGGCGTACCAGTAAGTTTTGGAAAGACAACGTCCGTCCAGTTGAGCGATTTGAGCAGGTTTCCAACCGATTTTGCTTCGGCAAGCGGACAAGCGACGACGCACGCGCGAAACAGCCCTTCGTTGAAGAGTTGGTATTCTGCGTCTTGTTCAATCGCTTTCAGTTTTTCCACGTCCTGCGCGGCGATTAATCCGGTGAAGTATTTCACGGAACGAACATTGGAAAACGTCTGCATATCCGCCGGGAATTGCTCCCAGGGACGCAAGGATTCCATGGTCGATTCATTCTTATCAATTTCCGATTTCGTGGATGCCAGTTCGCGCGAGATGGAAGCAATCTGCTCCGAGTACGATACCGCTTCCGGCAGCAATAGCGCAATTTCGTCTGCCCGCATCTCTGGTGCGGACGCAAAAAAGCCGCGTTTTTCGCTGAACGGGTGCAGGGTAACGAGCGCGTCCTTGAGCTTCTGCACACGCGCTTCCGCCCGCTCCAACGCGGATATGTTTGTTCCGGAATCCCCTTTTTTGAAGATTTCAACGGATTGCGTCGCCTGCAGCGCCTTTAGAATGGCCGCTTCATCGGCTTTGTGCGCAACGAGCGTAATTCGCTTCATTGGAACGATCATTCGTGTACAATCACCTTTTCGCGAGATTTTTCTGCTTGATGTTCAAACAAAGAATCGTCCGTCAGGCGGACTTCGTCACCTGATCGACCAGGTAAGCAACTGCGGATTCTACGCGACCGCCCGCACGCGCGCAGAGTTCGTCCGCTTCGCGGATCATTCCGGCGAGCGTTTCCTTTGCGCGTTGTTCGCCACGGCTTTGCGCTTCGGCACGCATGTTCTCGCTTGCCTCGCGCTCCTGAGCAGCCAAAGCGGCAAGCGCCTGCTGCGCCTGTTCGCGCGCTTTTGCCGTCTCCTCACGCGCTTGCACAACGGCGTTTAGCCGAATCTGCTCCGCCTGTTCCTCCGCGGCCGCGATTTCATCGATAATCGATCGCATATGCTGCCTCCAAGTGTTTCAGTAAAGATGCAAGGTAATCCAAATGTTTGTCGCCGTCGCATACGCGACTGTGGCTAAGCTTCAGCGCTTCGGCCGAATGAGTTGTACGCTTGTTTCCGAATATCCTATTCTAACATAGAAAGCGGGAAAAAAAAGGGAATTGAATCGTGAAATTTTCCAATTCAATCCCCTTCCGCGCTTGCTTATTTTGTTCCAAACAGACGGTCGCCCGCGTCGCCGAGGCCGGGCACGATATAACCGTGGCTGTTGAGCTTTTCGTCGATATGAGCCACGTAGATGTCCACGTCCGGATGCGCTTCCTGCATCGCCTGAATTCCTTCGGGCGCGGCAATGAGGCAAACAAAGCGGATGCTGGTGACGCCCGCGTCCTTGACGATCTTAATCGCTTCGATGCCGGAGTTGCCGGTTGCGAGCATCGGGTCGACAATGATCGTTTCCCGCTCGGAAACATCCTGCGGCAGCTTGCAGTAGTAACCGGTGGGCATCAGCGTGTCGGGATTGCGATAGAGGCCGATGTGCCCCATCTTTGCGTTCGGAATCAGGCTCATGATGCCGTCCGCCATGCCAAGGCCGGCGCGCAGAATCGGAATAACCGCGATCTTCTCGTTGGCAAGCGTCTGCACCTTGGTCTTGCAGATTGGCGTTTCGATCTCAATTTCCTTGAGTTCGAGGTCGCGGGTTACTTCGTAGGCCATGAGCATTGCCAGCTCGTAGACCAGTTCGCGAAATGCCTTGCAACCGGTGTCCTTATCGCGCAGGAGCGAGAGCTTGTGCTGTACGAGCGGATGATCGATGGTGATTACTTTGGACATAATGAGCCTCCTTCAAATTAATCGTAATTTTTCTCGTTGAAAACCAGGGAACGCGATTACTCGCAGTTGTGCGTCTCTTCGTATTTCGAGATTTTATCGATGCGGCGCTGGTGCCGCTCGCCATGGGAAAACGGAACGCTGAGCCAGATGTCGAGAATGCCCTTCGCGCGCTCCGGCGTGGTTACGTTTGCGCCAAGCGCGATCATGTTGGTGTCGTTGTGGTCGCGCGTCATGCGGGCGGAGTATTCGTCCGTCACCAGCGCGCAGCGAACGCCGAGCACTTTGTTTGCGGCAATGCTCACGCCGATGCCGGTTGTACAGATGACGATTCCGCGTTCGAATTCGCCGCGAACCGTCGCCTCCGCAACGGGGAACACATAATCTGGATAGTCGATGCTACTCTTGTCGTAGCAGCCATAGTCCTTGACTTCGTGCCCCTGTTCCTTTAAATATGCGATCACGATCGTCTTTAGATCAAATCCGCCGTGGTCGCAGCCAATTGCCAGTTTCATCTACATTACCTCCCAACTATATCCGAACCGTTTCCGGTTTCTCTCATTTGTCCTTGCCTGCATCGATGACGTGGAATCCCGCCGCGCGCAACAGACGGTTCATGTAGGCCAGTCCCTCGTCCTCTGCTGGAATCCCTTCAGCAAAAATCACGTCCGCGCGCTGATCCATCTCGCGCAGCGCGGAAAACAGGTTTGCACAGAGCGTGACCGGCTCGTTTCGATCTCCGAGCACCAGGTGCTTCTTTCCTTTATAAAACGACTTGGTCTGCTCCGTCGCGGCGATTTCGCAGGATTTGCCCTCCTGCTCCGCCTCGCGAACCAGCGCGTTGATCTTTTTCGCCGCCTGTTCCGGCGAACCAAGCACGACGACGACCTCCGCGTTTGGCGCATAATGCTTATACTTCATACCCGGCGAGGCGGCGACTTCGCCTTCCCGCATGGGCGTTAGAATGCTGTCCGCAACCTTGACTTCGCCGATGAGCGCCGAGAGCATCTCGCGCGTAATCGCGCCGGGACGCAGTATCGTCGGCTCGCCCGCGAGTGAGAGCACCGTGGATTCGACGCCGTATTTACAGGGGCCGCCGTCCAGAATCAGCGGAATCCGACCGTCCATATCCGCCAGCACATGCTGCGCGGTGGTTGGGCTCGGGCGTCCGGAGCGGTTTGCGCTTGGCGCAGCAATCGGTACGCCGGACTTTTGAATCAGCGCGCGCGCCGTCTTGTTCTGCGGCATTCGAACGGCAACCGTGTCCAGCCCCGCCGTCACTTCCTCCGGTACACAGTCGCTCTTTTGCGCAATCAGCGTCAAGGGTCCCGGCCAGAAGGTGTCCATCAGGATTTGCGCCTGTTTCGGAATGCGTCGCCAGAGTTGGCGTACATCGCTCTTCTTGGCCACGTGCTCAATCAGCGGGTTGTCCGCCGGTCGACCCTTTGCTTGAAATATCTTGGCAACCGCTGCACCGTTTAGCCCGTCCGCGCCAAGGCCGTAGACCGTTTCGGTCGGAAACGCTACAAGCTCACCCGCCTGAATCAGCTTTGCGCCCTGCGAGGTTCCCGCCTCGTCCTGTCGGATCGTGTTGATCACCTGCGTCTGAAACGCAGGCTGCTCCTCCGGTTCCTGATGCTTTCGCATGTTAGTCCGCCTGCCCGGAAAGCATTTCACTGCGCTCCGCGAGGATCAGCGCGTCGATGAGTTCGTCCATGTCTCCGTCCAGAAATGCTTCCAACCGATACAGCGTCACGCCAATGCGATGGTCGGTCACGCGGCCTTGCGGAAAGTTGTAGGTGCGAATGCGCTCGCTGCGGTCGCCGGAGCCAATCTGGCTCTTGCGCGCGCCCGCGCGCTCCGCCTCCTGCTGGGTGCGGTAAAAATCATACAACCGGCTCTTGAGCACGCGCATCGCCTGCTCCTTGTTCTTGAGCTGCGACTTTTCGTCCTGACAGGAAACCACCATGCCGGTCGGCAGGTGCGTAATGCGAATAGCAGATTCGGTTTTGTTAACATGCTGGCCGCCCGCGCCGCTGCTGCGGTAGGTATCGATGCGCAGGTCGCTTTCCTTAATCTCAATCTGCACGTCGTCCACCTCGGGCAGCACCGCAACCGTCGCCGCGCTGGTGTGAATCCGCCCCTGCGACTCCGTCTCCGGCACGCGTTGGACGCGGTGTACGCCGCTTTCGTATTTCAACCGGCTGTAGGCGCCGCGCTTTCCGCTCATGGAGAGCACGACTTCCTTTACCCCGCCCATATCCGTCATGTTGTTGGAGAGGTACTCAACCTTATAGCCGTTTCGTTCGGCATAGCGCAGGTACATGCGCAACAAATCCGCTCCAAACAGGGAGGCTTCGTCGCCACCTGTTCCGGCGCGGATTTCCAGAATCACGTCTTTATCGTCGTTTGGATCTTTCGGAAGCAGCAAGAAACGAAGCTTCTCGTCCAGCGTCTGCAGCTTTTCTTCCAGCTCCTCAATCTCCGCGTGAACAAGCTCCTTCATCTCGCTGTCGAGATGATCGTTCAGCATCGCCTTGCAGTTGTCCAACGATGCCTTCGTGCTTTCATATTCGTCGAACGCGAGAACAATCTCTTCCAGAGAGGCACGCTCTTTGACCATGTCCCGCCAGAGATCGCGGTCGTTCATCGCGTCCGGCGCGGCGAGCTTCTCCGAAAGAAGATCGAATCGCTGCTTAATTCCCTGTAGTTTGTCGAACATCGTTCCTCCGTGTTTCGAGCCTCTGTTTCGCTCCGGCTCGCTCCCGTCCGAATCCTTCG
>CAZDXW010000088.1:0-2290 GCA_964509485.1 uncultured Christensenella sp. | reverse complement strand
GCGGATTTTGACCAGACGAACGGTCTCGGATACGGACATTGGCACGAGAAATCAAACTCCTTCTTCCGCGGTTGCGGGTTCGGACGCAGGTTCTTCTTCTTTTGCTTCTTGTGTTGCTTCTTCCTTGGGCAATACGCCGTCGTTGATGGCGAGACTAAACGCCGCAATTGCGACCTCGATCATCGCCTGTTCCGGCTCGCGCGTGGTCAGATACTGCAAGCCCATGCCCGGCGCGCGGATGATCCGCGCCCAGAGCGCATCCGAAGAAGCGCCAAGTTTGAGTACTTCATATGCCAGACCCGCGACGAGCGGCAGAAAGATCAGCCGCGTCAGCACGCGAAGAAACAGATTCTCCGCATAGGGCAGCATCGCAAAAAACAGAATCGAAACCGCCATCACCAGAAATAGATAGTTCGTTCCGCAGCGCGCATGCAACCGCGAATACTTCATGGCGCTTTCCGGCGTCAACGGCGCCTCGTGCTCATAGCAGGCAATCGTTTTATGCTCCGCACCGTGATACATGTAGACGCGTTTGATGTCCTTCATAAACGAGATCGCCGAAATGTAGCCAAGGAACACCAACAACCGAACGAATCCCTCCGTCAGGCTCTTCCAGATACGAGGCGCACCCTCTCCCCAATGGATCAGTTGCGTCGCAAGCGAGGGAAGCAGCACAAACAGACCGATTGCGAGTGCAACCGCGAAGACGACCGCAACCGCGATGGCGATGTCCATGACGTTCTTACCGGTCTTTTTCGCCAGCCATTTTTCAAAGCGGCTCGGCTCTTCGTCGATTGCTTCACCGTAGAGCTCCGCCGAACGGGTCATCATCTTCATGCCGGTGGACAGCGAATCAATAAATGCAACGACGCCGCGTACAACCGGCCACTTGAGAATCGGGTTCGGATTTGTTTCCTTCTTGGGGGTGTATTCCGTTTCAATGGTGCCGTCGGCCTTGCGAACCGCCAGCGCGATGCCGCCGCTCATGGTGCGCATCATTACGCCTTCCATGACCGCCTGGCCGCCAACCGAACATCTTTTCATTCAACAAATTCCTTTTTCAGGCAGAGCGTTTGCGATTGGAAAAATCCCATCGTCCGTTTGGCCTGTCCGAATATTGTACCATAGGCTTTCCGAGGCGGGCAAGAAAAAACCTCCCCTTGGATTGGGAAGGTTTTCTACGTCTCTTACAGACCGTAACGCTTCTTGAAACGGTCAACACGTCCGCCGCTATCGATGAGCTTCTGTTTGCCCGTGAAAAACGGATGGCACTTGCTGCAAATTTCAACGCTCAGTTCCTCTTTGGTGGAACCGGTCGTAAAGGTTTCGCCGCAGGCACAGCGAACGGTTGCTTCGCCGTATTTCGGATGAATATCCTTCTTCATACAAGATCACTCCTTTAAAACACTACCATCGGTTATTATAACGACTGGCAGCGAAAAAATCAATAGTTTTGCGAATATATTCGCGCTGTTTTCGCGTAATGTGGGCATTTCTGCAGAACAGAACGCTTGGAAAGTCCTTATTTACCGTAGCGGCTGGTCGACATTGTCGTGTAGCCGTCCTTCTCGTAAATACTCACCCAGTCGCGGAGGCGCTGCAAGAACTCCTCGTTGTTGCTGGTTTTTTCGAGCATTCCAATCAGGTGCTCGGTCACGTCCGCGGGGTTTCCGCCCGCCAGTACGCGGCGAATCGTGCGCACCGCTTCCAGCTCTTCCGCGCTGAGCAGCAGGTCTTCTCTGCGCGTGCCGGATTTGTAGATGTCGATGGCCGGGAAGATGCGGCGTTCGCTGAGCTTTCGATCCAGATGGATCTCCATGTTGCCCGTGCCCTTGAACTCCTCATAGACCATGTCGTCCATACGGCTGCCCGTTTCGGTCAAAGCCGTTGCAATAATGGTCAGGCTGCCGCCGTTTTCAATCTTGCGTGCCGCGCCAAAGAAGCGCTTGGGCTTGTGCAGCGCGCCCGGGTCCATACCACCGGAGAGCGTTCTGCCCGTCGGCGGAATCGTCAGGTTATACGCGCGGGAAAGACGCGTTAAACTGTCGAGCAGAATCACGACGTCCTTGCCCATCTCGACGAGACGCATTGCGCGCTCCTGCACCATTTCCGCCACGCGGGTATGGTGCTCGGGCAGCTCGTCGAACGTGGAGTACAGCACCTCGCCCTTGATCGAGCGCTGCATATCGGTCACTTCCTCCGGCCGCTCGTCAATGAGCAGCACGATGAGGTGCGAGTCCGGATAGTTCGTCGAAATGCCGTTGGCAATGCTCTTGAGCAGCGTCGTTTT
>CAZDXW010000087.1:8490-10931 GCA_964509485.1 uncultured Christensenella sp. | reverse complement strand
GCTGCACAACGGAACCCCATACGTACGGGCAGGTGATCCTTTACGACAGAAACGACGTTCTGGCGATTGAGCAGACGATTCCGCCGGATAACGCAACCGTAATCCGCTCAATCGATCATGCATTGTTCAAGCAGCGTATGTCTGCCCTGATCTGTCAATGAAGTGGGGTCTGTTTGTCCCCGCCTGACCCGCTCGGAGCAACAGCGGATCCAACCGCGATCCGGATACGGAGTCAATCACCTGTTCAAAAGCTAATTCGGATGCTACAAAAAAAGCACCACTTTAATCGGTGGTGCTTTCTTGTAGCTGTAACAGATTATCGGTAGATCTTCAGCACACGCGCCTCATATGGCGCGAGCGTATCCGCCCGCCCGTCGCCTTCGAGATTGCGAAGAACACACTCGCCGGAAGAAACGCTTTCCAGTTTCGCGGATTCGGCGCTCATGTTGCACAAAACGGTGAATGTCTCGTTCCCCAGCGTTCGCGTATACGCAAATACCTGCGGGTGCTCCCGCTCAATCATTGCAAAGTCGCCGTAGACCAGCGTCCGATTATCCGCACGAAGGCGCAGTAGCCTGCGATAAAAATGCAGCACGCTGTTCGGGTCTTGTTCCGCCGCTTCCACATTGATGGTCGTGTAGTTCGGGTTCACCATCAGCCAGGGCGTTCCCGTTGTGAACCCCGCGTTCCGCTCCGCGCTCCATTGCATCGGCACGCGCGCGTTGTCCCTGCCCTTTTTCAAAATCGCCTGCCAGGCGGCGTCCGCCTCACCGCGTGCGGCGGCAAGTCGATAGAAATTGACGCTTTCCAGATCGCGAATGTCCGAAATATCCCGAAACGGCACGTTTGTCATGCCGAGTTCCTCGCCCTGATAGATAAAAGGCGTTCCGCGCAGCAGATGCATCGCCACGCCCAGCATTTTGGCCGAGCGTACGCGCAGCTCCTCGCTTTCCACGCTGCCAAAGCGGGATACCGGGCGCGGCTGGTCGTGATTCGACCAGAATAGGCTGTTCCAACCCCGCGCAAGCGCTGTTTGCCAGTCCTCAACAATCGCTTTCATTCGGCTCAGGTTCCACGGGACAATCTCCCATTTGCCGGTCCTTCCGCTGTCGATGTCCATCAGGTCAAACGAGAACACCATGTCCATCTCGCGTTGATCGGGGTCAACATAGGAAAACCCCGTCGCGCTGCTGCTAAACGGCGTTTCGCCGACGCACATGCAGTCCCGCCCGGCAAAGCAGGCTTTGCGCATTTCGCGAATGTACTCGTGCGCCTCCGGTTGATCGGCAAAATGCTCCGGCGCGAACACATATCCCTCCGGCGATGGCGCGCCCGTTCCGTCCGGCAAACCCTCCGCCTTGGCGATCAGGTTGATCACGTCCATGCGGAATCCGTCCACACCGCGGTCGAACCAGCGGTTCATCATGGCGAATACCTCCGCGCGGACGGCGGGGTTCTTCCAATTGAGATCGGGCTGCTTTTCGGAGAACAGATGCAGGTACCATTGCCCGCTCGTCTCGTCATATTTCCAAGCGGACGGCGTGAAGAACGAGGCCCAATTGTTTGGCTCCTTGCCGTCCTTGCCGTCTCGCCAGATGTAGAAATCGCGATAGGGATTGTCCTTGCTCTTTCTCGACTCCACAAACCACGGGTGCTCGTCCGAGCTGTGGTTGACCACGAGATCCATAATCAATCGAATCCCGCGCGCGTGAAGCCCCGCCAGCAGCGCGTCAAAGTCTGCCATCGTGCCGAATTCCTGCATAATGGCCTCGTAGTTGCGAATGTCGTAGCCCATGTCGTCGTTCGGCGAATCGTAGATCGGGTTGAGCCAAACCGCACCGACGCCGAGCGAGGCGATGTAGTCGAGTTTTTGTGCAATGCCGTTCAGGTCGCCAATGCCGTCTCCATTGGAGTCAAAAAAACTGCGCGGATAAATCTGGTACACCGCGCATTCTTTCCACCAGGCTTTTTCTTGTGCGGAATTCATCTGCCAATCATCCTTTCGAAAAAGGGTTTTCATTCTGTAAGAGCTATTTCTCTGAGTAAATTGCCAACTGCACGATAAAGCGGCAGTTCCCGCGCTTCGGCTAGCAAACGCAGCATGGCTTCCGCAGCCTCACTGGATTGGCCGTATCCGGGCATGAGCTGTTTCAGCGTATCGTTAGAAACGCTTTGTTCCACACGGCGCAGCGGTGAGAACGCATCCGCGCGATCTCCCTGCAAATATGACAGCACGCACTGTGCAGCTTTCAGCTGTATCTCCTCAAACGCCGCCGCCTCTTCTCCACGCTGCTCGCGCAGCAACCCCACGTAAAGATGAAACAGCGCCTCCTCAATCAATTCCTGCGCGGGTTTACGAGCGGGTTCGCTCGCGGAGAGGTCGATCGCCTCCCACTCCGGCTTTCGCCAGAGATAGCACCCCGCGCCATGCGGAAACGTCG
>CAZDXW010000087.1:5639-8390 GCA_964509485.1 uncultured Christensenella sp. | reverse complement strand
GCCTCCCACTCCGGCTTTCGCCAGAGATAGCACCCCGCGCCATGCGGAAACGTCGCGAACTGCTCCGGTAAAACGATGCCAAAGTCGCAAAGCACGCCATCCGAAAAGAGAAGCTGCACCGCGTCGCCATAGACGACCCGCAGCGCGTCGATCTCGCCAAGCGAGGCAAGATTGTCAACCTCCGCGATCAATCGTGCTTTCGCGCCAGGTTCGCAGAACACCAGAAAATCAAGGTCGGAGCTGTCGTCAAAGCGTTCCCGCTCGGCATTGGAGCCAAACGCCGCCACGGCCAGTACGCCGCTCTGCCGCGCATAATACGCGGTTATCTCGTCCATGCGACGCTCGGATCGCTCCCGCAAGCCCGCGCGCATCGGTCATATCTCCGCAAATTGTAATGTGGAAACGTCCAATACACGCAGGTTCGCCTGTAGAACCTCTCCTTCGCGCAGCGTCGCGCGGCTGCCGAATGCGTCGGAATAGTCCAAATCCACCTTGCCGGAGACGGCGAGCACGGGTGTGTTCAGACGATCCACTCGGTTGCCAACGTCGCCGCCGAGCAGCAGCGTTTCCGGCAGGTTCAGAGCCACCGCGCCGGGTGTACGTAGAAACACGGGTATTTCGTCACGTCCCGCTGCAACCAGCACCGTCCGTCCGCCCGCGAGCGTCTCGCGGGTTAAAAAGCTATACCACTGCCCTTCCGGCAGGTACACGCCGCGCCCTGCCGCACCTTCGTAGAGTACGGGGGCAACGAGCAGATCGCCAAGAATGAATTCATCGTGGCACTTTTGCGCCGTTTTATCCTGCGGATAGTCCAGCACGAGGTGCCGCATCATCGGCAGGCGCGTTTCCACCGAGTTCTGCGCCTGACGCAGCAGCTCCGGCAGCAGATTCATCCGCAGGCGCGCATAGAACCGCGCGATGCGTTCCACGCTCTCGTCGCTTGCATGCAGCGCAATGTTCCAGGGGCTTCGGTCGTTGACCAACCCCGTATCAAACCCGCCAAACTGCCCGCCCAGCGGCTCGCTGTGCCATTGCATCACGGGCACGAACGTTGCCATCGCGGTGGAGCGCAGGTAGAGCTCGGCGGAGGGCAGCGGCCCCGCGAACCCGCCAATGTCGAAACTCCAGAACGGCACGCCGGAGAGCCCCAGCGAAAGCCCCGCGCCAAGCACGGAACGCATCTCCTCAAAGGAGGAAGTTTGATCGCCCGCCCAGTGGATTGGGCTCTGTTGCGCGCCGAGGTACCCCGCGCGGGAAAAGAGCGTCCGGTCTTTGCCGATTGCGTTGGTATAGGTCTGCTCATAGTCCACAACATAGCGGTTGCGCATTGTTACACCGCTCTGCCCGCTGTGAAAACGAACGGAGAGGTCGTGCATGAATTCACCGCCGTCGGTCTTGAAGCCGTCCACGCCCATTTCGAGCAGATATCGCCGCTTCTCCATCCACCAATCGCACAATTCGGGCACGGTAAAGTCCGGCACGAGCGCGCCGATGAACCACTGCCGCGGAATGCGGTAGGGTGTGCCGTCCGCGTTTTGCACCACGAAGCCCTGCTCCAGCGCGTAGGCGTCGTCGCGGTCGTGCTGCGGGCAGGTTTCGCCCTCTTCCAGTTGTTTGAGTGCGGGAATCTGCCAGAGCACAAGCCGGATGCCCATGCGGTGCATTCGGTCAATCATCGCCTGCGGATTCGGCCAGGGTTCGCGAAAGCGCAGGTCGGATGCGGAAAATGCTTCCGCGCCGCTCTTTTCGTCATACTCCGCGCCGTTCCAGAGATAAAACGTCGCCTCGTCACTCCAGGCTTCAATCACGAGCGAAGTGGCGGGATAACCGGAGGACTCGATTTGATCGAGCTGTTCCTCGACGTCCTTCTGGCTCTTCCAGCGGTTGGCGGAGACCCACGGGCCAAACGCCCAAGCGGGCGGCAGCAGCGGTTCGCCGGTCATGGCGACAAACTGCGAAACGATCTCGCGCGGCGTGCCAAAGAGGAAGTAAACGTCGCAGTCCCCTTCCGGTAGCGTGATCTCTACGTGCCCCGCCGAGAGGCGGAAGATCGCCGCCGCGTCGCTTTGCACAAACACGCCGTGCCCGTCGTTGCAAAAAAAGAACGGCAGCGGAAAATACGTGTTCTCCCCCTGATGGGTGAATTTTTCGATGATGGTCGTTTCCGTCGTCTTGCCCATGCGGTCTACGCCGTCAAAGCGCTCGCCCATGCCGTAGGCAATCGTGGCGTCGCAATCGTAGCTGAGCACACTGTGCCCATCCACGATCTGTTCGTGAAGATTTCGAATGGTCTTGTTGTTTGGATTGTGTAACCGGGTCATATCCGCCTTTCAAAACGCCCCATGAAGGGGCGTTCGTTTGTCTTATTTATACTTGATTTTATATGCTGCGAACCGATTCGCGCTCAATGATCTTGAGCGGCAGTTCGATGCAGCGCGGTTCCTTAATCGGGCTGTCGATGTCCTCGAGTATGATCTCGACCGCGAGCTTGCCCTTCATCTCAATGTCCTGCGCAACGGTCGAAATCGACGGCGAGGTGTACTCCGCAATGTTCAGGTTATCAAAGCCCATAATAGAGATATCCTGCGGAACCTTCCGCCCCTGCGAAAGCACCTGTTTGAGCGCACCCATCGCAATGATATCCGCCGTGCAGAACATCGCCGTCAGATCCTTTACCTGCTCAAGCGCCTTTGCCGCGCAGTCGAGGCCGGACTCGAAGCTGACCACGCCGGGGAACACGAGCGATTTTCG
>CAZDXW010000087.1:0-5539 GCA_964509485.1 uncultured Christensenella sp. | reverse complement strand
TTCAGGTCGCTGTAAAACTCCTTGGAATAGGAACCGATGATGATCATTCCGTCGAGGCTGCGCTGCTGCGCGAGCTTGAGGAAGCTCTCGTCCGCGTCCGTACCGGACACGATCACGTGGTAGCCTTCCTGTCGGCATTCGTATTCAATGCTGCTGAAGAGCTTGCTGTAAAAGGGGTTGTCAAACATGAGCTTGCTGCCCGGCTCCGTCTGCGGGCTGCATACGCCAATCAATCGGGAGCGATGGCTCGCGAGTCCTCGCGCGGTGTAGTTCGGCACATAGCCAAGGCGTTCCACCGCGCTGAGCACGAGCTCGCGCGTCTCCGGGCGGACGCCCTCCTTATCGTTGAGCACATAAGAGACCGCCGCGATGGACAGCCCCGTGTCCTCCGCAACATCCTTAATGGTGATTCTCTTACCCAATACAAGATCCTTTCCCGCGCATCGCGAGGCAACATTTCTTTTTTATTGTGTATATCGTTTCGAGCGACTATCCTTTAATTCCGCCGAGCGTGAGGCCGTCCTTCATCTTGCTCTGCGCGAAGAGGTAAATCAGCACCACCGGCACAATCGAGATCAGGCTGCCCGCCATCTGAACGCCGAAGTTCCGCTCAAACTGCCCGTTCACCATGCCGAGCGCGACGGGAACCGTCATCATCTCGGGCTTGGTGAGCATGACCAGCGGCCAGAGGTAGTCGTTCCAAGCGTCCATGAACGTAATCACCGCGTAGCCCGCAATCACCGGCAGCGACAGCGGCAGGATCACCTTCCAGAGAATCGTAAAATACGAAGCCCCGTCTATGCGCGCCGCGTCGATGTAGTCGTCCGGAATGGTGCGCATGTGCTGCACCAACAGGAAGATGCCGAACACCCGAAACAGCGACGGAATGATGACGCTGCCATAGGTGTTGCTCAGCCCCGCGCTGTTAAAGAGCATGAACAGCGGAATCAGCGTGCTCTGAAACGGAATCATCAGCGTCGCGAGGTATACCTTTAAGAGAGCCTCACTCCCGCGAAACGGAATCTTGGCAAACGCAAACGCCGCCATGCAGCAGGTGACAATCGAGATCACCGAGTACGAAACCGAGACAATCGTGCTGTTGAGCAATACCTTGCCAAACGGGAACCGCGCAAACAGGTCGATGAAGTTCTGAAGCGTGATCTCCTTTGGGAACCACTCAATCGGGTAGGTAAAGATCGCAGTCTGCGTTTTCAGCGCGGTTATGATCATCCAGTACAGCGGAATGACGATCAAAAACCCGACGCCGCTTGCAAAGACGTAGAACCAGAGGTTGGAGAGTGTGTCTCTGCTTCGAATTCCGTTACGCATCGTAGTTCACCCACTTTTTCTGGAGTTTCTGTTGTAGATACGTAAACAGGAACACGATTAAAAACAACAGCCACGACAGTGCGGAAGCATACCCCATTTTATAATAATTAAAGCCATATTTGTAGATGCGTTCCACAATTACCTGCGTCGCGCCCGCCGGGCCCGCGTTGGTCATGATCATCACCTGCGGAAAGAGCATAAACGAGTTGATCAGGCTGATGATCAGCACAAAGAACACCATCGGCGTGAGCATTGGCAGCGTAATCTTGAGAAAGCTCTGGAACCGTCCCGCGCCGTCGAGATGCGCCGCTTCGTAATAGATCGGGTTGATGTTTTTGAGCCCGCCGAGGAAGATCAGCCCGTAAAAGCCCATGTCCTTCCAGACCGACGCAAGCACGATGCCAAACATCGCCCACTTCGGGTCCTGCAGCCACGCGGGGCCGCTGACGCCCACGCGCGCGAGAATGTCATTGAGAATGCCATACTGCGGATCGAGTACCCATTTCCAAATGATCGCGCCCGCAACCCAACTCGTCAGCACCGGAATGTAGAACAGCAGCCGGAAGAACGCCGTGCCCTTTCTGGGTTTGTTGAGCAGCATGGCGATGCCGAGAGACGAAACGAGCATCAGCGGAATGTAGAGCACCATGTACTGCCCCACATGCAGGAGCGATACCCAGAACTCCTTGCTGTTGAGAATCTTTGCATAATTCTCAAAGCCGACAAAATTTTCCTGCCAAAACGAAGGCGAAAACAGTTGTAAGCCTTTGATTCCGCTCCAGGAGGTAAAGCTGATTCCAAACGACAGCACAAACGGAATGGCTGCGATCAGTAAAAAGCCAACCATGCTTGGGGCGAGGAATGCGGAGGCGGCCAAGCCTTGATTGTTCCGGTTTTTTCGCATTGCGGCTCCTTTAAATCACGTTGGAGGGAGCAGGAAACCCCTGCCCCCGCCAACGAAACAACTCGGTGTTTACTTCAGGGTGATGGCTGCTTCCAATGCGGCCTGCGCATCGTCGAGCGCCTGCTGCGGGGTCTTGGCTCCGCTCGCCGCGGCTTCAAGTTCCGCGCCGAGGATGTCCGCCATCTGGCTGAACTGCGCAATCTGCGGAACCGGCACCACGTAGTTGAGCGAATCAAACACTGCCTGGCGGTTGGCCGGCGGGGTCAGCTTTGCATACTGATCCATCGCGGACTGGTAGGTCGCGCAGGGCAGTTCCCAGCCGAGCTGAACGCGCAGCTGAGCAACCTGTTCGCTCGTCGCGAGGAACTCAATCCACTTGTAGGCGGCTTCCGCGTTCTTGGAATCCGCGCTGATGGCGAGGCCGTTTGCGAAGTAGTGCGTGGCTTTCGTTGCGGCGCCGGGTTCCACCGCGATGTCCCAGTTAAAGGCGCAGTCGGTCGTGAACGACGGGAACGCCCAGATGCCGGTAACGATCATGCCGGTTTTGCCGAGTTTGAACACGCCCCATTCGTCGAGGCTGCCGCGCTGTTCCGCGCTGGGGCAGATGTTGGAAACGAGCACGTTGTCCACCATGCGCTGGAGCGCCTGAACGTTTTCTGCGCGGTTGACGGTGAACGCGGTGTTGTCGTCGTTGAGCAAACCGCCGTTATACTGCTTGACCACCTTGAAGAATTCGTAGGTGGAAATCGGCTGAATCAGACCGTAGTAGTCGTCGCCGAGCGCCTTGATCTTCAGCGCGGCTGCGTCTGCATCCGCCCAGGTCCAGTCCGCCGTCGGGTAGGACACGCCGGCCTGGTCGAAGAGGTCCTTGTTGTAAATCAGCACAACGGTGGAGTAGCTGTAGGGCATGCCGTACTTCACGCCGTCGAGCGAGAACGCCTGCACGGACTTGTCGGTCAGCACGCTCAGGTCGGTGGTGCTTGCGGCCGTGAGGTCGTCCAGCGGCAGAATCGCGCTCTGGTCCACATAGGACGGGAACGAGTCGAGCCCGAGTTCGAAGCAGTCCGGCGCGTCGCCGCCGCCAATGCGGGTCTGGAGCTGCGTTGCGTAGGTGTCGTAACCAAAGGTTTCAATGTTGATCTTGATGTTGGGATTGTCCTTCTCAAAGAGGTCCTTCATCAGGCCCAGCGTGAGCAGACCGCCCTCGTTGGCAGAGAAGTTCATGAAGTCAATCGTGATCGGTTCTTGGGATGCGGGGGCGGCCTGTTCCTGGGTTGCTTCCGCTGTGGCGGCGGGCGCGGGAGCTTCCGTTGCCGCGGGCACCTGGCAACCGGCAAAGAGGCCCAGAACCATAAGGACGACCATAAGGATTACCGTGGATTTTTTCAGCACAATGTTTTCCTCCTTTTAAACTTTCCAATCAAGATAGGATACGGTGACCCTTAAGCGCTTAAGTTCGCAAATTCATTGTAACCTGTTTCGTTTTGGTTTTCAATCTTTGTTTGGTTTTGTTCCCTTGAAAAAATAGAATGACCGGACTTGGTGTTTACTTAAGCGTTTAAGTTGCTTGAATTATATCGTGAATATTTTCGCTTGTCAACAGATCGAATCAAAAAATGTGCGCCTTGTGCGCACATCGATAAAAACATCAGCCAATCCAATTGTAGAACGGTGTTTTCGAAGGCAGCTTTCGGGATTTTTGATCGGGTTTTCACTCGAGCAGCACCTGCCTGAAATACCACCCCTGCCTCTAAACTCCATTCAACCGCCCGTGCAGAGCAGAAAGAAGCCGACCACGTCGCCGTCGCTCAGCCGCGCGGAGAACGGAACCCGTTCCCCGTTGACGCTGGCGAGCAGCAGCTTCGCGACCGCAGGATTGCAGCGCACAATGCGCAGCGCGTCCCTCAGCGTCGCGCCGTCAGGCAGTTCCACCCAACCTCGCTCGTCCAGCTTGGACCGATCCGATCCCGGCGGCGGAATGATCTTGACCCGAATCACGAGGCCCCCTCCTCCGTCATTTGAATCGCGTCCATTGGACAGGCCTTCGCGCAGATTCCGCAGCCAGTACAGCCTTCCTCCGCCATGATCGGACAAGGCTTCTTGTACTTACCCTGTTTTCGAATGTTCGTCATCGCCAGACACGAAACCGGGCAAGCTTGCGCGCAGATGCCGCAGCTCACGCAGTGTTCATACTGGAAAACCGGATGTTTCCGCGCCATACTACTCCACCTCCAACAGTTGCGGAATCTGGAGATTGTTCAGCGAATCCTCCGTGGGAATGCCCGTCTCCGTATCCCAGCCAAACGTCTTCCAATAGAGGGAAACCTGCTCCGCGTTTCGCAGTTGAACGCCCTTCAGCGGCCCGTTCGTGAGCGGCGGCTTGCCCTCCATCCGATCCGGTAACACGAAGGAGTTCGGCGCAACGCCGTGCTTGATGTTAAACAGTTGCCGGAGCGTCTGAATCCGCTCGCCAATCTGCATGTAGTGGTCGCCGTCATAGTCCCAGCCATTCGCGGCGTTGAGGTAGTCGATCAACCGCCACATGTGCACGCCCATCATCTCCGCATAGTAGCAGCCGCCCGCGCCATCCACGAGCATGGAGTAGCAGGCGTTCGCCTTCGCAATCCAAGCCACGGTGTCGTTCGGAATCAAATCCTCCGCCTTGCTGTGCAGCTTGGCAGGCGGCGCCCAGGAGCAGATGTCGCAGAGCGACATTGCGCCGTATTGCAACCCCATTCCGATGGTATGTTTTCCGGGGGCGGGTTCGGCCACAAAATGCACCGCGAGCTGCGGGTCGTTGCGACTGTCGTGCATACCCGGCTCCTGTCCGCCAATCTGCATGGCTCGCTCCGGTGCACCATAGAACGCGGCGGCGCGTTTCACACCGTCCGCTAACCGGTCGCCAAATCCCTCGCGGCGAATCATCCGCTCCACCAACGCGATCATCGCGGGCGCATTGCCCCAGGTCAGCTCCAGCCCGTCGGTCTGTTCCTTGGTCAATATGCCCGCTTCGTAGCACTCGATCGCCCAGGCGACGGTGTTGCCCGCCGAAATGCTGTCCATGCCCGCGCGGTTGAGCAGCTCGTTGATGTAAAACACCGATTCCAGATCGTTGTTTTTGCAAAGCGGGCCGAACGCCTGCAAGGTTTCATACTCCGGTTTGTGCGTCTCCGGGTAGCCGCGATAGGCAATGCCCTTGATATCCAGCTTTCCGCCGCAACCCATCGGGCAAGAATAGCAATGGTACTTCTGAAACTCGATGCGGTTGATCCGCTCCGGATTATACGCGCGAACCGCGCCGGGCAC
>CAZDXW010000086.1:0-11275 GCA_964509485.1 uncultured Christensenella sp. | reverse complement strand
AAGCAAATGATTCGCTTATTCCTCCGCCATCCGATACCCAACGCCCATCTCCGTGAGAATATACCGCGGCGAACCGGGGTTTTCTTCAATCTTGCGGCGGAGATTTGCCATGTTCACACGGAGCGTGTGGCTCTCATTACCGGACTGGCCCCAGACTTCGCGGATCATGGCGTCGTGCGTCAGGACTTTTCCCGCGTTGACCGATAGGAGCGCAAGCAGCTTGTACTCATTCGGGGTGAGGTGAAGCAGTTCCCCGCGAAGCGTGACGGTGCGCTTCTGATAATCAATACAGAGCTCACCGATGACCTTGCTGGTTTGCCCGAGCGGCTCGGAACCCATGGATTTGGGGCTGTGACGCAGCGCGGTGCGTATGCGCGCTAATAATTCTGCCGTACCGAATGGCTTTACGATATAGTCATCCGCACCAAGATCGAGTGCCGCGACCTTGTCCCGCTCCAGCCCGCGCGCGGAGACGATGATCACCGGGGTGCTTGATTGCGCGCGAAGTTTGCGCAAGACTTCGACACCATCCATGTCCGGCAGTCCAAGATCCAGTAAAATGACATCCGGCGCATTGGAAGAAGCGAGCGAGAGGCCTTCCTTCCCGTTTGCCGCGCGCAGGGTGCGATATTGATTGGCGGTCAGGATTGCCGTGATAAAAGAGCTGATAGACTCATCGTCCTCAATCAGCAGTACAAGCGGCTGAATCTCCATATGCTTTTGAACCTTTCCGAAAATAAAGCGCAAAACAACAACTGAAATCTATTCTCCAAGCGGGAGCGTAAATCGAAAGACTGCTCCGCCCGAGGGAAGGTTTTCCACGCCGATTTTCCCGCCGTGCGCGGTGACGATGGTCTTGCAGATGGAAAGCCCGATGCCCATGCCGCGAGAAGAATCCGCACTCGGTTCCCCGTGTCGCATACCTGAAAACAAGGTTGAAAGTTCTTCCTGCGGGATGCCTTTGCCATGGTCGGCGACCACAAACACTGCGCTGCTGCCTTCTTTGCGGAGAGACACTTCGATGGGGACGGATTCGGGTGAAAACTTCACCGCATTCTCCAATAAATTAATGAGCACTTGAGCAATCAGTGTGCCATCCATCGGCACCTCAAGATAATCGTTTGGTACGGAAACCTGAATGTGACGTGATGGGAACCGTTTTTGTATGCGGCCCACCGCATCCGCGATCACCTCTTCCGCGGCCTCCGGAGATTTCTTCAGGTTCGCTGCGTTTTCGTCGAGTCTTGTCACGGATAAAAGGTTTTCCACCATGCGAATCAGCCACTGCGATTCATCCTGAATGTTTGCAATCAGCTTCTCCTTGGTTTTCGCATCCAGCGCGTCCTTGTTCTCCAGAATTGCCGCGCTTGCGCCGGAGATTCCGGCCAACGGTGTACGGATATCGTGGGAGATTGCACGCAGCAGATTACCTCGCGTCTTCTCCCGTTCCGAGTCCAGAAGGATTGTGCGTTGCTCGTCCGAGAGGCGTTGGCGCTCTAGCGCCATTGCCACTTGCGAGGCGATCATGCGCAAAAACAATCGGCTGTTATGATCCAGCTCCTTCTTTTTGCAGGAGATTCCCCAGACGGCAAGAACGCGTCCCTGCGAGATCAGCGGCATATAGAACGCGCTTGCACCCATGAGTGTATCAGTCCCCGACCCCGCACGTTTTTGGTTGACAAACACCCAGTGTGCAACGGCTTTCTCGTCCGGAGAATGCAGCACAATCTCGTCCACATCGTCCTGTACGGCGCGGGCCGCTCCGTTGGTGCCCGGCTCCGGTATTTGCGTATAGAATACGACGGAGCGGTCAAACAGGGTGACGAGGGTTTCGTTCGTCAGCTCGATGATGTTTTCCAGCCCGCGCGTAGCGAGCAGGCGCTTGTTGATCTCGTAGAGCACTTCGGTTCGGCGCTCTTTTTGCACGGCAAGCCGCGCCTCCGTTTTGATTCGGATGGTCAGCGCGCTCGTGATCAGCGCGACAAACAGCATGATCAAAAACGTGACCGTATATGCCGGCTGCAATGCGTTAAAGGTGTAGAGCGGTTCGACAAAGAAGAAGTTGAACAGCAGCACGCTCAGCACCGACGAAACTACGCCGTAGAGATAACCCTGCGTTGCTCTGGAGATAACCAGTATGCTGAGAATATAGACCATGATGATGTTCTGGTCTCCAATATGGAGCCGCCGTAGCAGCAGCGAGAGCATGGTCGCAACCACCAGTATGGCAATGGATTTCATCGTATCGACGGGCGTTATGCGGAGCCGTTCACGCTGCCGAGGCTGCGCGTGTTCCTCTGCGGTTTTGCGCGCGGGCAGATCCGGCACAATATGCACTTCGATACTGGGCAAAAGCTCAATCAGCCGGTCTTCAAACTCCGTTTGAAACAGCCTTCGAAGCGCATTGTGGTTGCGGCTTTTTCCGACCACGATGTTGGTAATGCCGGAGAGGCGCGCGTATTCCGCGACGGAAACGGCGATATCCGTTCCTGAAATCGTGACGATCTCCGCGCCGAGTTTCGCTGCCAAATCCATGTTGGCGCGCAGGGTTTCCTGCTGCACCTTGGAAAAATACTCGCTGTCCTGCGTCTCAACATATAGGGCGGACCACTGTGCATGAAAAGCCTCCGCCGCGCGCGCCGTCCAGCGGATACAGCGCGCGGAAGAAGGAGAGGGCCCGATGCAGACGAGGAATCGCGTATTGGCCATCTTGTCGGCGGTGTGCCGTTCGGCCTGATTGTCATACCCGATCCGGTCGGCTGCTTTTCGCAGTGCAATCTCGCGCAGGAGACGAAGATTTTCTACAACAAAGAAGTTCCGCCGCGCACGCTCTGCCTGCTCGGGACGGTAAACTTTACCCTCCTGAAAGCGGCGTAAAAGTTCATCCGGTTCGACGTCGACGAGCTTGATCTTGTCTGCACGCTCGAAGATCGCGTCCGGAACCGTCTCCTGCACTTTGACTTTGGTGATGTTTTCGACGATGTCGTTGAGGCTCTCAATATGCTGAACGTTGACCGTGGTGTACACGTCGATTCCGGCGTTGAGGAGCTCCTCAATATCCTGATAGCGTTTGCGATTTCGAACGCCCGCCGCATTTGTATGCGCCAGTTCGTCCACAAGGACGAGCTGCGGTTTGCAGGAAAGCACGGCGTCCAGATCAAACTCGTGGAGTGTCATGTTGCGATAGGAGATGGTTTTCGGCGGAATGCGCGGCAAGCCTTCCGCAAGATGCGTGGTTTCCGGCCGCGTATGCGGCTCGATGTAGCCGATCACCACATCTACGCCGCAACGGAACAGCTCCCGCGCCTCGTCCAGCATGGCGTATGTCTTGCCAACGCCGGCCGCATAGCCGAAGAAAATTTTGAGGCGTCCGGTTTTGCCGCCGGCGCCAGAATCCAAACCCGCGAGCAGCGCGTCGGGATCCGGCCGATCGGTGAAAGGCTTCTGTTCCATGCGGGCTTACCATCCTTTTCTGATCCTGATTTTATCACGTTCGTCGCATAAGCGAAACGTGCGCTTAGCCTGCAAGCCCGTCCAGAGCAAGGTTTACCTCTAGCACATTGACTGCGGGTTCGCCGAAGATGCCGAGCAGGCGACCGGTTGTACATTTGTCAATGATGGAACGGACGTCGCTTTCGCTGATGCCGCGTTCTCTGGCAATCCGCGCAACCTGATAGTCCGCGGCCTCGGGTGAGATGTTCGGGTCGACGCCGCTGCCGGATGCGGTGACAAGGTCGGCGGGGATATCGGCCTTGTTTTCGGGATCAAAGGCATGCCACCAGTCGATGCGCGCCTGTACGAGCGCGGTTTGCTCCTCGCTTGTCGGTGAAAGATTGCTGACGCCTGACGGTCGTCCGATCAGGTAGGCAGGCTTCGTAAAATCCTGCCCAATCAGCGCAGAGCCGACTTTCTGAACCGTGCCGTCCGCGCTCGCAACCGAAATCACACTGCCATTCGCCTGGGTGGGGAAGGCAAGCTGCGCAATGCCGGTGATGGCTGCGGTATAGAGCACGCCGCAGAGTAGCGTCATGACGGCAAAACAAACAAGTGCCGGACGAAGGATAACGAATAGTTTTCTCATAAAGTGCATCTCCTCAAACAAGACCGAATACGGTCAGAAGCAGGTCGATGAGTTTGATTGCGAAGAACGGAGCGACGATCCCGCCGAGTCCGTAGATCAGCATGTTTCTTGTCAGCAACTGGCTTGCCGGCAGTTCACGGTAGCGTACGCCTTTGAGCGAAAGAGGGATCAGCGCCACGATGATCAGGGCGTTATAGAGAATCGCCGAGAGCATCGCGCTTGTCGCGCTGGTCAGGTGCATGAAATTCAGTACGCCAAGCTGCGGATAGATTGTGAAAAACAGCACGGGGATGATCGCGAAATACTTCGATACATCGTTGGCGACGCTGAACGTCGTCAGTGCTCCTCGCGTCATAAGCAACTGTTTTCCGATTCGCACGATGTCGATGAGTTTCGTGGGGCTGGAGTCGAGATCGACCATATTGCCCGCCTCTTTTGCAGCCTGCGTGCCGCTGTTCATCGCAACCGCGACGTCCGCCTGCGCAAGCGCGGGCGCGTCATTGGTGCCGTCTCCCGTCATCGCGACGAGGTGCCCGCTGGTTTGATAGTCGCGAATCAGCTTGAGCTTCGCCTCCGGCGTTGCCTCGGCAAGGAAGTCGTCCACGCCCGCCTCGGCGGCGATGGCGGCTGCGGTCATGGGGTTGTCACCCGTGATCATGATGGTCTTGATGCCCATCTTGCGCAGGTCTTCAAAGCGTTCCTTGACGCCTTTTTTTACGATATCCTTGAGGTAGATGACGCCTAGCACGCGCCCGTTCTTCGCAACCACGAGCGGCGTTCCGCCTTGACCCGCGATAAATTTGACGATGCGGTCGCATTCTTCCGGATAGGTTTCGCCTTTCGCGAGCACATAGGCGCGAACCGCGTCCGCAGCACCTTTGCGGATCTCCTCACCCGCAAAATCGACGCCGCTCATGCGCGTCTTTGCGGTAAACGGGAGAAACACCGCGTTGGCGTTGGTGAGTTCCCGCGCGCGGATATCGAACCTGCGCTTGGCGAGCACCACAATGCTGCGCCCTTCCGCCGTTTCGTCCGCGATTGAGGACAGCTGTGCCGCGTCCGCAAGCTCTTGCTCACTGACACCCGCGACGGGGAGGAACTCGCTCGCCTGCCGGTTGCCAAGCGTGATGGTGCCGGTTTTGTCCAGCAGGAGCACGTCGACGTCACCCGCTGCTTCAATCGCGCGCCCGCTCATGGCGAGCACGTTTGCCTGATTGAGGCGACTCATGCCAGCAATGCCGATGGAGGAGAGCAGCGCGCCGATGGTGGTTGGTGCCAGACAAACGAGCAACGCAACCACATTCGTAATCGAAACTGCCGCGCCCGCACCCGCCTGCTTACTGGCAAAGGCGGAGAACGGAAGCAGTGTGCCGGAGACGACAAGGAAGATAATCGTCAGCGTGACGAGCAGAATCTGCAGCGCGATTTCGTTTGGCGTTTTTTTTCGGGAGGCGCCCTCGACCATCGCAATCATTTTATCGAGGAAACTCTCGCCGCGTTCCGCGGTCACACGGATGATGAGCCAGTCGGACAAGACGGTTGTGCCTCCGGTCACCGCGCTGCGGTCGCCGCCGGACTCGCGGATCACGGGTGCGGATTCGCCGGTTATGGCGCTTTCGTCCACGGAGGCCGCTCCGTCGATTACCTCACCGTCCATCGGGATCTGCTCGCCCGCCTGAACATAGACGATATCGCCCTTCTTCAGGTCGGCGGAAATCAAGTCTTTATAATCTTCCGTGTTGGAGGCGGATTTGAGCTTCCGCGCGTGAACGTCTTTTCTGGCTTTGCGGAGGGTGTTTGCCTGCGCTCTGCCGCGGCCTTCCGCAATTGCTTCCGCAAAGTTCGCGAACAGTACCGTAAACCAGAGGATCAGCGCAATGGTGAATGTATAGCCGCGCGAACCATCCGATATTCCGAAGAACGAGAGGATGTAGAGCACGGTGATCAGCACTGCACCGAGATAGACCACGAACATGACGGGGTTTTTCACCTGCACGCGCGGAGAGAGCTTGACAAAGGATTGCTGGAGGGCATCCTTGAGTATGCCGGAATTCGATTTCTTTTCCATATTGAATCACTCTTCTTTCAGCGCGTGGTGAAGTAGTCCGCAATTGGACCCAGCGATAATGTCGGCAAAAAGCTCAGCGCGCCGATGATGAGAATAATGCCGATCAAAAGCCCCGTAAACATCGCGTTGTCGGTTGCCAAAGTTCCGTCACTTGCGGCAACCTGCCGTTTTTTAGCGAGATTTCCGCCGAGATAGATGGCGGCAACCATCGGGATGAAGCGGGAGGCGAGCATGATGATGCCGCCAACAACGTTGGTAAAGACGTTGTTTGCACTGTAACCACCGAAGGCACTACCGTTGTTGTTCGCCATCGAGGTAAAGGCATACAACACCTCGGAAAACCCGTGCGCACCGCTGTTGGTTAGCCAGGCTTGCACTCCGGGCAGCATCACCGCGGTGGCGGTACCGAGCAGCGAGAGCAGCGGGGGAACGAGTACAATCAGGCAAACCATCTTCATATCAAACGGTTCAACCTTTTTGCCGAGATACTCCGGCGTTCTGCCGACCATCAAACCTGCGATAAATACCGTCAACAGCACGAACGCAAGCATGCCATAGAGCCCGCTGCCCACGCCACCGAACACAATCTCGCCAAGCTGCATCAAGAACAGCAGCAGCAGCCCGCCCATCGGGGTAAAGCTGTCGTGCATTGCATTGACGGAGCCGTTGGAGGCAGCGGTGGTCGCGGTTCCCCAGAAGGAGGAAGCGCCGACGCCATGCAGGACCTCTTTGCCCTCCAGATTGCCACTGGACGCAACACCTGCGAGCGTAATACCACCGTTGACTTCACTGAGCGTAATGCCGACGAGCGCGCCAACAAAAAGCAGCATCATGACCACATAGAGCACCGTACCCTGCCTGCGATTGCCGACCGCGCGACCAAAGGAAACACAAAGCGCGGCGGGAATGAGCAGAATCGAAAGCATTTCTACAACGTTGCTCAACGTCGTCGGGTTTTCAAATGGATAAGCGGAGTTCGCGCCGAAGAATCCGCCGCCGTTGGTGCCGAGCTGCTTGATGGCGATCTGGCTCGCGGCGGGTCCAAGCGGCAGCACCTGCTGCGCGCCGGATTCCAGCGTTGAGACTGTTTGATACGCGCCGACGCTCTGCACAACGCCCTGCGAGACAAGAATCAATGCGACGATAAAAGACAGCGGCAGAAGCACATAGAGCATAATCCTTGTCAGGTCAACCCAGAAACTGCCGATGGCATTCCGCTCCTTGCGGATGAATCCGCGAATCAACGCATAGAGCACAGCAATGCCCGCGGCTGCGGAAACGAAATTCTGCACCGTCAGCCCGATTGCCTGCGTAAGATAAGAGAGTGTGGATTCACCGGAATACGCCTGCCAGTTTGTGTTGCTCACAAAGCTTGCGGCGGTGTTGAACGCAAGATGCCAACTGGTTGCCGACATTCCTTCCGGATTCAGCAATCGACCTTGCAAAACCATCATGAGCCAGACGACAACGAAGCCAATCACGCTGAAGACTACCACGCTGAACGCGTATTTCTTTGCGTTCATCTCCTCGTCACGCCGGATGCCCATCAGCCGATAGATACCGTTTTCCAGCGGGGCTACGGCGCGCGAAAGAAAGACGCGTTGGCCGGACATAACTCGATCGATATAGCGCCCCAGTGGAACGGAAAAGCCGACGAGCAGAAGCAGCAGAAATACGTCCTGTAAGATGACTTGATTCATAACGATTCCCCCCGAAACAGAACGTAAAAAAGATAGACCAACAGGCCCAACCCGATCAGACCCGAAACAACAAGCACGGCATTCATTCTCAATTACGCCTCCCATAGCTCCCGCATGCTGGTTTTGATTGCGGAGCATCACTTTCCACAGAGCCATCATAGACAGTTTGAGATAAATACGGTGTCAAGAACTGCGGCGGACGTGTCAAGATTGCGTCAAGAAATGGTATCTAGCCACAAGTGATCTAGCCCCCAAATTCCAGGTCGGATACTTTGTATATAATCAGGGGCTTTAGGCAGCAATGGGAGTAATTTTCTAGGAAGCGGGTGACCGCCCACCCTTCAAATCGTGATCCCAATTGCTGCTTAGAACGATTCATTTACTAACATTGCTTCTGAGCCAGAGAACGGGGGCAGATCACCATCTCTACAAAAAAACAAACAACAGCTTGTAGGTTTTGAATCATTTCTATACCAAGAACAGACCCCTAGCAACGTAAAAACCGCCCGAATAGGGCGGTTTTTCTTTGGTTACGGGGGATGGATTTGAATCAACGGCATTGGGGATATGAACGAGTGCTTATGCGAAAAATCGTTAAGGACATGCAATGATAATAGTAGTGGCTTTCGTCAGCATGCCAGCATATTCGTTTTACGGTACTCTGCGCATTCGTTTTCAAGTAAGCGAGCCTTTCTCTTTCAATTGATCTCTGCGCTTGCGAAACTCAAGTATGGGTAAATCGCCTTGAATCAGATTCTCCTTCATCTTGAATTCAGTCCTCTTTGGCAGCTGCGTCAGTACAACCCGACGATCCTGGTGCAGAATGATGCGGTTCATGACGTTGCCAAGTGCGCCGAAGAGCTGCACGAGAACGGGAGCGTGCAGAAAATTCTGGTATAAGCGAAGATAGATGTGCGTGTTCTCTTCATCAACCGGGGCAAACGCGGCAACGATTCGAAGTCGATCCGAAATGACGTTCTGCCAGAGGTTTGGCATTTGAAGTTGAAGATGAAACAGCTTCTCATACTGTTCAATTTCGTTGGGCTTCTCCGGGCGTTGCCCCTGATCAATATCGTTCTTCACGTAAAAAGTCATGCGGTTTTCGTTCCACTTGACAACCGGACCGTTCACGAGCGTCCGATTGCCTCTGCCGATGGTCGTTTTGTGTACAAAGGGGAGATGCACGACGTCCAACTGATTCTCAATTGCCCGCGTATAATGTACGTTCCAGGTTTCCGAGAATTCGCCATAGGAAAAGCCGTTTGTAAGCTCCTCAAAGAACGGGATTTCCGGCAAGACCGCGTCGTAGTCGCCATACCAAACCCATATGAGACCGTAGGCATCCCGCGCACGATAGGCGTTCACACGATAGTTCTCCGCAACCTTTGCGTTCATCCCGTTGGCAGGAATGCGGGTTACCTTACCATTGCCGTCATAAAGAAACCCATGGAACGGGCACTCGATATGATTTCTCACGAGCTTTCCGGTGCAAAGGGAAGCGCCTCGATGACAGCACTTGTCATAAATGCAGTGCACCTCGCCAGCGCCGTCCCGCCAGAAGACGAGCTTTTCCGATAAGCGCGTTACGCCGATCATCCGGTTCTTTTTCACCTGCTTTGAGCTGAGCACGGCATACCATTGATTTTGAATCATGAAAGAATCCTTTCCTACGGGTTTACTTTTCGGAGCGCTCCGCTTTCGTCTCAGTTGGATCAGCCATTGAGCAGCCCGGGTCACTTAAAAAACAACTACGACCAAATACATCGATGCCGATATCAGACAAGTTCGTTTCGGCAATATGGGTGGGCAGGCGATGCTTCTTTTGTAGAACAACCAGATATATGGTTAAGCCCGCAATCAGAATCGCAGACAACAAACCTGGCGCAGCCGACGACAGGCTGCCGATCAGCCATCCGCCCAAAGCTGGCGCTACGATACGGGTAATACTCTCCATGGCCGCGGATATACCCATTATCTCACCGGTTTCATTTGTCGGAACAGCCTTTGACAGGCTCGACCGGAGAAGCGTGCTGAGAATACCGCTTGATATCGACAATGGAACCAAAACAATCATCAAAACAACTACATTGGGTGACAGAGCCCATCCTATATAGGATAACGTTAATGTGATCAGAGCAAAGCGGACCAGTACGTTCTCTTGGAATCGCTTTGTTAAGATCCCCATGCCGCCCCCTTGAATGCCCGCAACCAATACACCAACATATGCAAGGATAAATCCTGTATTTTGTGCGGATAATTCCAGCCGCTGCTTGGCGAACAGAGAGAACACGGATTCAAACATGGACATCGACAAGCTGAAAACGATAATACTACTTAAAATTGGCCCCGCGATGGGTTTCGTAAACGCAGCAGTAAGTCCTTTCAACGGATGTTTACGTTTTACTTCGGATAAATGATGTACCCGTTTTTCTTTCGGAAGTGATTCGGGAAGAAAGATGGAAATCATGAATAAGTTGATGAGCGATAATCCTGCCGAGACAAACGCAGGCACGGCATATCCCCAATGACTTAAAAATCCACCGGAAGCGGGACCGAGGATGAATCCAAGGCCAAATGCTGCGCCGATCATGCCCATTCCCTTTGCTCTGCTTTTTTCATCCGTCACATCGGCAATGTAAGCCTGGGCTACCGTGATATTTCCACCGGTTAGGCCATCTAGAAACCGGCTGATCATGATAATTGCGATGCTTTGCGCAAAACCCAACATCAACAGGGACAGGAACGTTCCGGCAATGCTGAATAATAGCAATGGCTTTCTTCCAAAGCGATCCGAGAAACGGCCGACCAAAGGCGCTCCCAAGAATTGCCCTAATGGATAGGCTGCACTGATCAGGCCAATCATCGCTGGTGTCGCACCCCAGTTGGCAGCAATATACGGCAATAATGGCAAGATGAGCCCAAAGCCGAGCATATCGACAAATACGACGGAAAAAAGCGGGAGCAAAGGTCGTTGCTGTTTCATAGTAAACCTCTTGCGCGCAGTTAATTTGATTACTGATATTGATTTTTGAATGTTTTTACAGTTACTAGCTTCAAAGAATAGGGTTTGCGAGAATTCCAGACTTATTAGTAAGTTATATCATTTAAATCATCACCTTTCAATTACTTTCAAAAATTGTAAGTTTATATGTCCAATACAGATACATCAATTTAAAAAATGTTCATTGCATGTTGCAGTGCTTTGTATTTGTGGTCTTAATTCAGGATGATGAATGATGATAGACGACTTGGTTACCGCCATACAACTGTTAGTAAGTTTTGACCCGTTTCTGTGTCTAATTCAAGTTCTCAGACAATGCAAAAACCGCCCGAGTTGGGCGGTTTCTATTTGGTTGCGGGGGATGAACTTCTTTGCTCAAGTCAGACACGTTTGCTTGCGCTCCGCGCTTCGAAAACGGTCTTTCT
>CAZDXW010000085.1:10177-11490 GCA_964509485.1 uncultured Christensenella sp. | reverse complement strand
ATGGAACGTTATATCCTTGCGCATGACATTGGCACGAGTTCCGACAAGGCGGTGCTCGTGCGCTTTGACGGATCGATTCGCGCGACGGCGAGCGCGCCGTACCCGACGCATTACCCGCATCCCGCATGGGTCGAGCAGGACCCCGCGGACTACTGGAAAGCCGTCTGCGAAACGAGCAAACGGGTGCTTTCGGACAACGATATTTCGCCGGACAGCATTGCGGCAATTGTGTTTTCCACGCAGGCGCAGGGCGTCATTCCCGTTTCGGAAAACGGAACCGTGCTCTACCCAAACATCACCTGGGTGGACGGGCGCGCGGAAAAGCAGGCGCAGGGAATCATGAAAAAGGTCGGCGGAAAGCGCGTGTTTACCATGCTCGCCGGAACGCCGATTATGGGCAAGGATTGCATTGCCAAGATCATCTGGCTCAAGGAAGAGCGTCCGGACGTCTACAACAACGCCTATCGCATTCTGGACGTGAACGGCTACCTCAAGTTCCGCTGCACCGGCAAGATGGTTACCGAACTCTCCGGTGCGAGCGGCTATGGTTTTGACCTCAAGAAGAAGACCTGGATGAGCGTACTTCCGCTGGCGGGCATCGACATGAAGAAGCTGCCGCCGCTGGTCAAGAGCACGGACAACGTCGGCGGGCTGACGGCGGAGGCTGCGGCCGAGACGGGACTGCTGGAAGGCACGCCTGTGTTCGGCGGCTGCGACGACGTTCAGGCTGCGGCGGTCGGCGCGGGACAGCAGGAGGACGGGGACGTTCACGTGTACCTCGGCACCTCCGCGTGGGTTGCGGCGGCAACGAAGACGGGTGACAGCTTTAAGCACGGTGCGGCGGCGATTCAGAGCGCGGACCCGGGCATGAACCTCATCGCGGGGATTACGGAGAGCGCGGGCGCGAACATCGAGTGGATTCGCGACCAGTTCTTCCGCCATGAGAAGGAAAAGTACGGCAACGGCGTGTTCAACTATATGGACGAGGTGATTGCCTCCGTGCCGCCGGGCAGCGACGGGCTGATCTGCACGCCTTGGATGCTTGGCGAACGTTGCCCCGTTTCGAGCACGACCACGCGGGCAACGCTCTTTAACATCTCCATGGTGCATACCCGCGAGCACCTGATGCGCGCGGTCTACGAGGGAATTGCCTACAACATCCGCTGGATTCTGCAAAACTACTGCAAGGACTACGGCATTGCCTGCAACGACATCCGCATCATTGGCGGCGGCGCGCTGGACAAGGGCTGGATGCAGATTCTGGCCGACGTGACGGGGCGCAACATCAGCGTGGTGGAAAACCCGCGTAACGC
>CAZDXW010000085.1:8138-10077 GCA_964509485.1 uncultured Christensenella sp. | reverse complement strand
CTGCTTTCGGATAAGAGCGGCGTGGTTCAGGCGGCGCTGCGCGGGGACGACGGCACGGTGTTTTACGCCGAACTGGGTGGCTCGAACGCGGGCGATCTTTCCATGCAGGAGCTCGCGGGCAGCACGGCGGAAGAGCCGTTTCTTCAGGCGTTTTCGATCAAGCCGGAGGCAAAGGCGCTGCTGCTGCTCTCCGGAACCTACGCGCGGGACATTGCGGAACACACCGACTCGCTGACCGCCGAGCTGGACGACATGGCGCAGATCGTGGGTTTGACCGCCCGCGTGGCAAAGTCCTTGTCGGAGAGCGAGCTCAAGCGCTGCCTCAAGAACCGCAACAGCTGCTTCGTGCGCGGGCAGGGCATGCTCCTGACCGGGCGCGCGGCGAGCGAGGCGATCACGGGCGCGATCCTGCTCGAAAAAGCGGCGATGACGCATATCCTCGCCAAGCAGATTGGCGGGGCGAAGCGCGTTCCGCTGTTTTCCGCCGCGCTGATGCACCTGATCTATCAAAAGAAGTACTCGAAGATCAATCTAAACGAGGAATCCGCCCGCGCGGAGGCGAAGCAGGAGAAGACGCCTGCCGGGCAGCCGGAGCGTTCCGCGCGCGAGCAGGAACTGCGCGAGGCAATCGTTGCCTGCGGCATCCGGCTCGTGGATGAAGGGCTTGTGCAGGGCACGTGGGGCAACATCGCCGTGCGGCTGGACGAAACGTCCATGCTCTGCACGCCGAGCGGTCTGGCCTATCACTACCTCACGCCGGATGACATCGTGAAGGTCGATCTCGCGACGCTGGACTACGGCGCTCAGCGCAAGCCGACAAGCGAGAAGCGGCTGCATCGCGACCTGTTTGCCGCGCGGCCGGACGTCGGCGCGAGCATTCATACCCACGCGAAACGCTGCGGCGTGTTTGCCGCCGCGCGAAAAACACTCTGCTGCATCTCCGGCGAAATGAAGGAGCTGGTCGGCGCGGAGATGCGCTGCGCGGGGCACGCGCTGCCATCGACCAAGAAACTCTCGAAGGTTGCGCTCGGCGCGATGGGCGACCGCAACGGTTGCCTGCTGATGAACCACGGCGTGCTCTGCTGCGGCGCGGATCTCGAGCGGGCATATCAGACCTGCAAAGCTGCGGAACAGGCGGCGGGGGAACAGTTGGGGCTGGAATAAAGCAAAATAGAGAAAAGCGGCAGAGTCAACACTGCCGCTTTTTCTTATATAGAAAGGTCTACTTACGATCCGTAAAGCCGGTTTCCGGCGCCCAGGCGCAGTTTCCAACCAGCTCATAGTGGCAGTTGCAACAGTCGTCTCCGTCGCCAAGCGTCTTGGTTCGTGTAAAGCCGTTGCCGAGACGGTTGGCAAACAGATAGTCCATGCGGCAGATGCCGGGCAGCAGTCCCGCCGCGCCGAGCTTGCCGGAAAGCTGCTGGAACGGGCAGGACAGAATGTCGATTTCAAACGCTTCTTCAGAAAGCTTTCGGTACTCAATCTTCCAGTCCAGTGGGTGCGATTGGTTCTTGGTTTGCCGCTCCAGATGCGACGCGGCCTTTTGCTGGAACGACTTGTAGTACTGCTGGCCAACCGCCTTGGAGAGCCAACGCGGAACATTGCTCACCATTTTGTCGTTCATCATCCAGATGTTCCGGTCGATTTCTTCCGGGGAGAGATTCAAATCGGAAAACGCACGATACCAGGCGACGTAGGCAGGCAGAAACTGATAGTTCAAAGAGAAAATACTCTTGCCGATGTCGGGCACCTGCGGGCGAACCTCGCGAAAGTACCGGGCGGAGAGCTGCCGAAACGTTTGCCAGAATGTTTTGCCATATTCGTGAATCAATACGCTACGGCTGCGCAGCATCGTGTAACGATAGATTGTCAATGGGGACATGGTGAAACAACGCTCCTTTCTGCTTTGAACACGGAATGATTTTGTGTTTGTACAGGC
>CAZDXW010000085.1:0-8038 GCA_964509485.1 uncultured Christensenella sp. | reverse complement strand
AGCATGCCGGGCATCGCCTTACCCGCCGCAGCGGAGGGACGATGATGCGGGTGCTTCGGCGAGGTTTCGTCCACGCCGGTGATGTAGTTCACGCCGAGCGGGTTGTGGCCGAGAATGTAGTCGAGGTGCGAGCGCGCGGCGCGTAAGTACCGTTCGTTCTCCTGCGCATCGTTGGCAAGCAAGAGCGCCATGGCGTTGTTGAGCAGATACATGTTGCTGCCCCAGAGGAAGTTGGTCAGCGAAATGCCCCATTCGCTGGCTTCCGTGCGCTCGGCGAGACGATCCGCCGTGGCGAGCAGATCCGCGCGAATGCGGCTGGCAAGCAGGTTGTCCTCGCAGACGCGGTCGCCAAAGAACAGCAGCGCGTTGCCATAGCCGCCCATGTCCGCCCAGCCGAAATCGGCGGAGCGCCCGCTCTTGTAGAGCGCGGCGGCGTCCTGCAGATACTGGTTCAGCCCGGTCGCCTGATAGAGCGCGGCGGCGGCAAAATAGCGCTCGTCCGCGTCGCTTTCGTCGTCATACTCGCCGGTCACGACGCCCGCGGGGTTGTGGAACGGCAGCGGTTTGGAGTTCTTCAGGAACTCGTAGGCGCTGATTGCCGCGCGGAGGCACTTCTTGGCAAAGGTTTTGTCGACCGACTCGTAGACCGAGTAGGCCATCGCCATCACGCCCGCGAAATCACCCGTTGCGGTCGTGGAGACGGGAAAGACGAAAAGCTCGTTGGTTTCTGCTTCCGGCGAGACCATGTCCGGAAAGTTGACGCAGGTCACCTTGTGGTAAACGCCGCCGTCGCTGCGCTGCATTTTAAAGAGCCAATCCAGCTCAAAGCGGACTTCGTCGAGAATGTCCGCAACGCCGTTTCCGCTCTCGGGAATGTTCCAGTCGTCACCGAATGCTTCCGGCGTGGCCCGAAACGCCAGAAGCATATCGGCGACGGCTTTACATGCGGGCACAACATATCGTCCGTAATCGCCTGCGTCGTGCCAGCCGCCGGATACGTGGAGGATTGTATCCGAATGGAACACACGAGCAGACGCGATATGGCATGCCGGGTGGGAATACGCTCCCGCAAGCGCGCTGCTGAGCGGGACGCCGCAGCGCTGCAGGTAAAATACTCGTCCAACGGGTTTGATGAGGGACTGCGCGAGCAACGCGTGCTTGGCGCTGCTGAGCGACAGGGTTTTGCCTTTTGAAGAGGTGTGGAAGACGGGGGGAATATCGTGCGTGGTTACGCTTTCCATCGTGGTTACGCTTTCCATAGAAGAAGTCGCCTCCTGTCGAGAAATTCGTGTTCGGCCGGGGGACGCGCGTTGAGACCGGCTCTTCGCGCCTTTTTGCGGTGACCTAGTCGTTGATGTCCTTTACGGTGTCGCCCTTGAGCAGTTTTCCGGAGACCATAATCTGCTGGGGCAGGCATGTCTTTGGCTGTTCGATTGCTTCTACGAGCTTTGCGGCGGCTTCGCGGCCCATTGCCTCCGCGTCCTGCCGGTAGGTGGTCAGGCGGGGGCGGAGCACCTGCGAAAGCAGAATTCCGTCGTACCCGGCGACGCTCATGTCGTCCGGTATGCAGATACCCTGGCGCTCGAGCTCGTTCATACCGCCGATGAACGAAAAATCGTCCGGATACAGAATGCAGGTCGGGCGATCCGGCAGCGGCAGCGCGAGCAGTTCGCGCGTGGCAAGGCCGCTGGACTTCGGGTCGTGGTAGATCGCGGGTTTCACATAGTCCGGCAATACGCGTAGCCCGAGACTTGCGCAGGTTTTGTGGTAGCTGATGAGCCGTTTCTGCGTTACGGAGGTATCCTCGCCGTGGATAAAGGCGATCTTTCGATGCCCCATGGAATACACGTAGTTGACCAGCGCGGACATGCCGCCAATGTTGTCCGAGAGCACGGAGGTGCGGTTGTCGAACACGAAGTCCATCGTTACGGTCGGGATTTCGCTGGCGACGAGCTTGACCACCGCCGGATCGGAAAAATCGACCGAGGCAATGACGACGCCGTCGCAGTTGCGATACTTCGTGTGTTCGTAGTAGTCCATCGAGAATTCGCCGATGTCCTTGCTGATGAACGTGATATCGTACCCAAGACGTTCCGCCTCTTCCTTGAGGCTGTTGAGAATCGTGGAAAAGTATTCGTGCGAAAGGCCGCAGGCGGTCTTGTCGACAAACAGAACGCCAATGTTGTGCGAACGGCCCAGTTTGAGCGTGCGCGCCGTGGCGTTGGGCAAATAGCCGAGTTCCTTGGCGACCCGGCGGATGTGCGCGGTGGTTTCCGCGCCAATGTCCGCATGGCCGTTGAGCGCCTTGCTGACCGTTGCGCGGGACACGCCGCATTTTTCGGAGATATCCTTGATTGTGACCATGCTTACCGCCTGTTGTAAATTTCGGAACCGCAAGAAGGAATGCGCAGCTCTCCCGATTGGGGGTGTTACGACGCCAAGAAAAACGAACTTAAAAAAGCAAATGAGATTTAGAAGGACTTAATCGATTACGTGATTTGATTATAGGCAAGCGATCTCGCCTTGTCAAGAGACAATAGAGCAAAAACGCGAGGTGCAAATGTAAAATATATACAGTGAGGGGTTGCGTATCGCGCGCGATATACCACTCGGTGTGTTCAAGCTTATGGACGCGAACGGAAGGCATTTCTGCTCCGGTAAGAAGTTACTTAATCGATTACGTTAAGTTGCAAGCAATCATTCGACAAGGAGAGAGGCGGTTGATCCAAACAAAAACCCGCAGACCGATTGGCCTGCGGGCTTGGAAACACTCGAGTTTTCGCGCGAGGATTTATTTCATCTTGCGCGCTTCTTCGACGGAGCAGTTGAGCACAACGGGGGTGGACTTGTAGCCGACGCCCATACGGTCGATGCCCATGTCGATGAGCTTGAGGAAGTGCTCGCGGTCGCGAATGCCGCCGGAACCCTTGACCTTGCAGCGGCCGTTGACGCGCTGGATCATCGCTTCGACGAGCTCCGGCGTGGCACCGACGCTCGGGCCGCCGGTGTAGAACCCGGTGGAGGTTTTCACAAAGTCCGCGCCCGCTTCGATGGCAACGTCTGTCGCGCGGAGCGTCTGCTCCAGCGTCAGCGCGTCGGTTTCGAAGATGACCTTGACCGCGGTGCCGTATTTATGGCAAACGTCGCAAACGGCCTTGATGTCCGCGCCGACCTGATCCCAGAGCCCGCTCTTGATCCAGCCGTAGTTCGAGACGATGTCCAGCTCGTAGATGTCCCCGCGCTTGCAGTATTCCTCCGCCTGCATGACCTTGGACGCGGTGGTGGACAGCCCAAACGGAAAGTCGCAAACCACGCAGATCTTCGTGTCGGTGCCGCGGGTGAGCTCGGCGGCGATGTCGAGCGAAGCGGGGTTGATGCAGACGGTTGCGCACCCAAAGTCGATGCCTTCCTGAATGTATCGCCGGATTTCGTCCTGCGTGAATTCCGGTTTGAGTACTGACTGGTCAATGTAGCGCGCGAGCTCGCGAACGGTCATGTCACTTGCTTTCTTGGTTGGTTTCATCCTTGCCTCCAGTTAATTCGAGTTATATTTTAGACTCTACAAGAAAATAATAAACGCTCAGTCTGCCAGCGCGCCCGCCGCCCAGTCGAGGAGGAACGCGCGCACTTGCTCCAGATTTGGGCTGTGCGCGTTTCGAACGTAATAGCCGGACGTTGCGACGCCAAGCCGCAGGCAGTCCGCCGGGTCGTAACCCTGCAGGCAACCAAAGATGAATCCGGCGTTGAAGTTGTCCCCCGCGCCGGTGGTCAGTTTTGGGTTCGCGCAGAAGGGACCCTCGACCTCGTAATACTCGCCGTCCACGACGCAGGCCGCGCGGTCGACCGGATGAATCACAAGCCGGCTTACGCCCAGCCGGGTTTCCAGCGCGCGCGCAAGCGGTTCCAGCGGATAGTCGCGATAGTTCTCAATCTGGCAGCATTCCAGCGCCTCGGCAATTTCGCAGGCTTCCTTTTTGTTCAGGCCGAGGATGGTGTGAAATCCGCTCTGCTCGAACTGTCGAATCTTGTCCAGCGCCTCCAGCAAATCTTCCTTCGTGCGCTTCTCCGGGTCGGCGAGGTCAAAGAAGAGGATTTTTGCGCTCTTGTCGGACTGCATCGCGGGCACGGCTTGCGCGAGGATTCCGTTCCAGAGTGCGGTCATGTGCGGCAGCATCGTCCAGTTGTTAAAGCTGATGAGATCCGCCGCGTCCATATAGTCCACAAACGCCTTTAACCCGACGCGCTCGAGCACGGATTCCCAGGAAACGTCGTTGAGCGCGTAGAGCTTGCTGCGGATGATCTTGCCGTCCGAAAACTCCATAGCGTCCGTTCGGGCGGGGTCGGCAATGCCAATTAACGTGCTGCCCTGCGCGAGTTCGGAGAAGACGGGATCGATTGCATCCTTGCCGACGCTGCCGATGTACGTAATGCCCGCGCCGTACTGTTTTAGCGCGTTGGCAAAGATGGGGCCGTTGCCGCCGAGCTTTTTATCGACCGTAACGATCTCAATATTGATGCTCAAGCCGGACGCGTTGGCAATCCGTTTTCCATAATCCGACAGCGTGGGAATGCGGGAATACCGCTCTGCGTCGAACCGCCGGTCGACCGTATGGACGACTTCGTCGACAAATCCGTCGAACCCGCAGAAACAGGAGACAAAACGGGCATATTTTAATGCGTCTGCCAATCGATTTACCATTGCAGGAACCCTCAAATCGTGTATAATAGATAGAAATTAGCTGGCGGATTAGCGATATATGCCGACCGAACCTCTGGCTCTGTTGCGAACACCGGCAAAGCCGATCAATATGTACGATACAATTATAAAAGAACCATGCGGGCTTGTCAAGCAAGCGATTCATTTGAAAGAACAATTGTCAATAGCGGGGGAGCACCTTTATGGACTGGAATGAACTATCCATTCAATGGACGGACGACGCGCCCGTATATCTACAGCTGGCAAACTACTTCAGCGCGAAGATTTCCGCCGCGGAACTGAAGGAAGGGGACGCGCTGCCAACCGAAACGGCGCTTTGCAAAACGCTCGGCATCAGCCGCTCGACCGTTCGGCAGGCGTTTCAAATGCTGGAGGACGAAGGCGTCATCATCCGCAAAAAGCGGGTTGGCACACGCGTTTGCAAACCGAAACTCAAGCGCAACATCAACAACCTCTATAACTTTACGACGGAGATGTACGCAATGGGGCTTTCTCCGAGCTCCAAGCTGCTTTCGTTTTCCACCGTGCACCCGCCGGCCAAGATTGCCGAGATGCTGAATCTCTCCTCCGGCGACACGGCGTTTCGCATTGAGCGTCTTCGCCTTGCGGACGGTGAACCGCTGCTGCTTGAAACGGCGTATATCCCGACGCATATCTGCCCGACGCTGACCAAGGAACAGCTCAACGACTCGCTCTACGCGACGATTCGCGAGTGCTCCGGTTCCTCGCCGATGGAAGCGACCGAGATGTATGAGGCGATTACGCTGAACAAGCGCGACGCGGAGCTGATGAAGAGCAAGGCGGGCGAGCCGGGATTTCGCGTGCAGCGCATTTCCAAGAACACCGCGGGGGATATTTTTGAGTACTGCATTGAGCTCGCGCGCGGAGATCGCACAAAATTTCAGATTATTCTGAAGAACTCTGGTATTCAGTATTCACGCGTGTTATAATCCAGTTGAAAAGGTTCCATTCGTTTGGCACCGCGCCCATCGGGAGCTCACCGTTCTATTCGTGAGATCGCAACCCAGGCGGTGTCCAAACGCGAAACCAATGCGAATACCAACAGAATACGTTTTACACGCCGTATTGCAGTAGCATGCGGCTAGTTGTGGTTTTGGGGAATCATAGAATTCTGAATCGAATCATCGGATTACGATAAAAACTGGCATACATAAACGAATAAACGCCAATCGAAACGGCAAAATTCACATTTGCGCCACATGGAATTTACGTGATTCGAATGTTCTGGAAGAATAGTCACAAAAAAGAGCGGAATAGTGGTTGATTTTAGAGGATATAGAAAGTATAATGACAGCGAAGGTTAGGAAAGGAGATAAACGTAAAATGATGAAGATCAACGTAACGAACCTGGGACGATTCTTTGAAGTCGTCAATGCCTGCGAAAGCCCCGTGCAGCTGATCGTTGCAGAGCGCGAACCGGAAGAACTCCGTGGCAACAGCTTTGTGCAGAACCTGCTCAAGGACACGCAGAATGGCGTAACCAAGCTCTCGATCAAGACCGGTTCCGAGAAGGACACGATCCGACTGATTCGCTTCATGATGGAAGATGGCATCAGCGATGTCGAGGCCAAGGGCTCTGCGCTCGTTTCCGTCGCCTAACAGGACCCGATCATCCAAAATGGTTCGTTCCTGAGGCGGAAAAGAATCCACCAACGGACGAATCCGGGTCCTGGGCCGGAAAATTCAAACCAAAGAAACAGGAATTGAATAAGAGACAGAGTCCGCGAGCAGTCGCGGACTTTTCATATAAAGCTGGCGTTTGCCAGCTTTTTTAATTCAGATGATGTTGGGAATATAGATGCATATTCAAAAAACGCTGGAGCACTTCCAGCGTTTTTTGCTTTTGGAAAGATTATCCGCCAATCTGGACGGATATTCCGGCTTCTTCGAGTACATTTGCAAACGCGGAAACATCCGCGTCCCGCATTGCGCGGATTCCTTCGTAGGCATAGGGCAGGTTCAGGCGGTTATACTTGCTCTCGCCGAGTGTATGGAACGGAAGAAGCTGTACCTCCTTTGCGCCAAGCCGCGCGAGCGCTTCGGCAAAGCCCGCCATGTCCGCCGGGCTGTCGTTGAAGCCCGGTATCACCGGAATGCGAACGACGGCGGGTGTTTTACTCTTGAGCGCCGCCGCAATGTTTCGCAGAATCAACGCGTTGCCAACGCCGGTGCCCTCGCGATGCTTCGCGTCGTCGGTATGCTTGAGATCGATATACGCAAAGTCCACGGTAGCGAGCACGCGGGCGAATACGTCCTCCGGCACGCAGGCCGCTGTTTCGATTGCCACGTGAACACCTTGCTCGTGCAGCGCGCGGGTTAGCTCGAGCACAAACTCCGGAAAGAGCAGCGCTTCACCGCCGGTCAGCGTGACCCCGCCGCCGCTCTCGGCATAAAACGGCTTATCCTTGATCAGTTCGGCAACGAGCTCATCGACGGTGTACAACTTTGCCTGCTCGCCCGGCAGGGGAGTGAGCGGCTGGCTCTCCGGGTTAGAGCACCACTTGCAGCGGAGGTTGCAACCCTGAAAAAACACGTCCGTGCGGATGCCCGCGCCGTCATGAATGGAGAATTTTTGGAGATTAAAGATTGTAGCGGTCAGCATGATCGGTCTCCTCGTTTCGCATCTATTTTAACGAAGAATGGTCAAAAAGTAAACAGAATACTTACAAAAGAAAGTATTTATACTTGCGAAACGAAATGAGACGTTGACATTCTCCCGTTCTCTTCTTAGAATTAAGGAGTCTCTTTGAGGAATTCATCTCAGAACGGAGTAAGAAAAAATGAACGCTCCCCTTCGCATTGGCATTGTCGGAACAAGCTTTGTGAGCGACTGGATCTGCGACGCCGCCGCCCAAACCGAAACCTGCGAAATCGCCGCCGTGTTCTCGCGCGACGAGGAGCGCGGCAAGGCGTACGCCGCCAAGCAGCACATTTCCGGCTGCTTCTGCGACGAGGAGGCGTTCTTCGCCTGTCCCGATCTCGACGCGGTATACCTCGCGAGCCCGAACGTCGCGCACTACCGCCAGACCCTGCTCGCGCTCGACTATGGCAAGCACGTGCTCTGCGAAAAGCCGCTTGCGCTCAACGCGGCGCAAGCGGAGCAGATGTTCGAAACCGCGCGGGACAAAGGCTTGATTTTGCTGGAGGCGATTCGCCCGATCTTTGATCCATTTCTGGACGTTGTCCGCGAGAACCTGCCCCGAATTGGCCGAATCCGGCGGGCGACGTTTGAATTCTGCCAGTACTCCTCGCGTTACGACCGGTTTAAGGCGGGCGAGCGGCCGAACGTGTTCGACGCGT
>CAZDXW010000084.1:4721-11984 GCA_964509485.1 uncultured Christensenella sp. | reverse complement strand
GGTTTCCCGCTGCCGGCTGTCTTGGGCGATTTGTAACCTTAGAAAGATTACCATAGCGAATTCGCTTTGTCAACAAAAACACGCGGTTTTCGAAAACAAAACCGACCGGGAAGGCCATAACAGCCTCCCCAGCCGTATTGTTGTTAGAACTTGAGGGTATTGAACTTGACGCCCGGGCCCATCGTCGCGCTGATGACAACGCTCTTGAGGTAGGTGCCCTTCGCGGCGGACGGCTTCGCCTTGACGATTGCGTCCATCAGCGTGGTCAGGTTCTCTTCGAGTTTCTCTACGCCGAAGGAAGCCTTACCGATCGGGCAGTGCACGATGGAGGTCTTGTCCACGCGGTACTCGACTTTACCGGCTTTGATGTCCGCAACGGCTTTCGCAACGTCCATCGTCACCGTGCCGGACTTCGGGTTCGGCATGAGGCCCTTCGGGCCGAGCACACGACCGATGCGGCCGACGACGCCCATCATATCCGGGGTCGCGACGCAAACGTCGAACTCGAACCAGTTCTCGGTCTGAATCTTCTTTACGAGGTCTTCGTCGCCAACATAGTCGGCGCCGGCTTCCTGCGCTTCGCGGGCTTTGTCGGCCTTGGCGAACACGAGGACGCGAACCTTTTTGCCCGTGCCGTGCGGCAGAACGACCGCGCCGCGAACCTGCTGATCCGCGTGACGCGGGTCAACGCCGAGGCGAACGGAAGCTTCAATGGTTTCGTCGAACTTCGCCTTGGCGGTGGTCACGACGAGGTCAAGACCTTCATGAACATCGTAGAGCTTCTGCGCTTCGATGCTGTTCTTGCTTGCAGTGTACTTTTTGCCGTGTTTCATTGTTCGCTCCTCCTCAGTCCCCGACGATGACGCCCATGCTGCGAGCGGTGCCCGCGATCATGGACATGGCCGCTTCCAGGCTGCCGGCATTGAGGTCGGGCATTTTCAGCTCGGCGATCTCTTTGATCTGCGCCTTGGAAATGGTGGCCACTTTGGTTTTGTTCGGTACGCCGGACGCGGTCTCAATGCCGCAGGCTTTCTTGATCAGAATAGCCGCGGGAGGCGTCTTGGTGATGAACGAGAACGAGCGGTCCTGATAAACCGTGATGACGACCGGGATGATGAGCCCGGTGGACTTCTGCGTGCGTTCGTTGAACTCTTTGCAGAAAGCCATGATGTTGACGCCCTGCTGACCCAGCGCCGGGCCGACCGGCGGGGCTGGCGTCGCTTTCGCCGCAGGAATTTGCAGCTTTACGTAGCCTTGGATTTTCTTTGCCATTGCAGTTCCCTCCGTTTTAATTGGTTGTGGTAATCGGGGTGCCTCCCCTTCCACATTCTATATACGCGCAAGCGCGTTACAGACGATTGTTTACCGAAATACGATTCGGCGATATATTAGATTCTCTGAACCTGCACAAAATCCAGCTCGACGGGTGTCTCTCTGCCGAACATGGAGACCGTCAGCTTAATCTTCTGGCGTTCAATGTCCAGCGCTTCGACACGGCCGGTGAAGTTCTCCAGCGGGCCGGAGATGACGCGAACCGTCTCGCCAACCTCGATGTTGAGCATGATCGGAATCCGCTCGACGCCCATCGCGGTGACTTCTTCATCGGACAGCGGAACGGGCTTGCTGCCCGGGCCCACGAATCCGGTCACGCCGCGGGTGTTGCGAACCACGTACCAGGCGCGCGGGTTCATCACGAGATCGATCGACTTTCCGCCGCCCTGCTCCGTGGGACGTTCCTTTTCGAACACATCCACGAGCATTTTCACCATGACATATCCGGGGAACACCTTACGCTGGGTCACTTTCCGCTTCCCGTTGGGCAAAATCTCGATGGTTTCCTCCGTGGGATATTTGACCTCGAGGATTACATCCTGAAGGCCTGCGTTTTCCACGGATTTTTCAAGGTCTTCTTTTACCTTGTTCTCATACCCGGAATAGGTATGAACCACGTACCATTTTGCTTCCTGCACGCTCATTGCTCCTTAACCGATATTGATACTGCTCAGTGCGCCAAAGCCGCTCGAGAAAGCGAGGTCGAGAAGGTAAATCAGCGCCGCCATGGCGAGCACGAAGACGATAACCGCCAGCGTGTGGCTGAAGAGCTCCTTGCCGGAAAGCCAGGTGAGCTTCTTGACTTCGCCCGTCATTTCACGGAAGAAGCGAATCAGGCCGGTTTCGTATTTCCCGTCCACCGCAAGCACGTAGAACAGGGAAGCGACAACCGCAACGATGCCAAGAACCAGCACGATGGTGCCCATCTTCGCCGTAGCCGTCAGAATGATGATGGCGTAAACGAGCGAGAGCGCGCCAAGCGTCATTAGGTGCTTGCCTCTCTGCTTGAACAGGCCGAGAACGCCCGATGCGGCGATCAGCAGACCGAGCACGATGCTGGCGATCTTGAGACCAAGCGACATGGTCGAGCCATCGGGGGTTACGATCTGCAGCACGCTGTATGCGGCGAGCGCAAGACCCACCAGCACAAACAGAATGCTCGCCGGAAGCAGCAGCTTTTTGCCAACCGTGCTCCAGAGCGGCTTTTTGTGCGTACCGTGCGTGTCGATCTTCGCGATCTTCTTCTCCGCGGGCTTTGCGTCCTTCGACAGTTTGCTATCAATCTGTGCCATATCGTTCCTCTTTCGTCGCTTTCCGTTATTTGGATTCGCGATGCGTGGTATGCTTGCGGCAGAAGCGGCAATACTTGCTGAACTCAAGCCTGTCGGGATCGTTCTTTTTGTTCTTAAAGGTGTTGTAATTGCGTTGCTTGCACTCGGTGCAAGCCAGTGTGATTTTTACGCGTGCATCTGCTGCCATGGTCAATACCCTCCGTAAATTCGGTCAAAACATCATAAAGCGAGCCCCTTTGCGGGGCACCTTGAAACATTATCATATCAGAGGTGCGGTGTCAATCTATTCTTTTCAAAAACCGGATGTTTTCTGCGTTTTTTCTGACTCGAAAAGCGTTCTGTCAGCACCCGGCAACCGTCAGTTCGTTCACCAGCAAGCTCGGTGAAGCAAAGCATACGCCGTGCGGCAGGGAGTATCGAATATCGCTGCCAAGCGCGAATACATTTTTTAGCAGCGCGACAAAGTTCCCCGCGACCGTAATGTTTGAAACCGGTCGAACAACTGCGCCGTTTTCCACCAGAAACCCGCTCGCCTTGAGCGAGAAATCGCCGGAGACCGCGTCCACGCCCGCGTGCAGCCCTTCGAGTTCGGCAATCACGAGGCCGTCCTTCAACTCTGCCAATAACGTATCATAGGTAGAGTCGCCGCATTCCAACCGAAACACGGAAGGCGCAATGCCAACGGTGGATGCCGCGCTCCTGCGGCTTGCGTTGCCGGTGCTCTGCACCCCCGCCTTCTTCGCCGTCTTGAGGTTGTGCAGCAGGGTTTTCAGTTCACCGCGCTGAATCACCGCCTTCGTTTCGCAGGGCGTGCCTTCGCCGTCGAAGGCGCGGGGCGCAACGGGGTCGAACGGATCGTCCCAGAGCGTTACGCGTTCGTTCGCGATGGACTGTCCTTCCTTGCCCGCGAGCAGGGAACAGCCCTTCTGCGCTTCGTCCGCCGAGAACATTGGCGCAAACGCAGAGAGCAGGTCGCACATCGCGTATGGTTTGAGCAGCACGCGATAGCAGCCGGAATCCACCGGCGATCCGCCGAGCTTGCTCAGCGCGTCCTCGACCGCCTCCTTTGCGCAGCCTTCCGCGTCCGTCGCGTCCCCGCCCATCCGAAACGCAAAACCGGTTTGCACCTCTTCGCCCGCCTGAACGGACGGCATGACGTAGATCACGGAGCTATTCGAGGATTTCTCCGCGCAGAGTCCCAGTGAGTTTTCCATAACGACGCTGCCAGCGCCATACTCCACGGTGCAATACACCACGCGCTTGACGCGCGGGTCCTGCTGTAGACAGAGTTCCTCGAGCCGTTTTGCCAAGGCGATGCGCTCCGACTCGCTCTTGTTCTTGAGCGCGGAGTCCTCGCGCGTAATCGTACGGTACGTCTGCTTTGTCTGCATCGGGTGCTCGTCCTCGCTGTCGATGCACGCGGCGTTGTCCATCGCGTGGTCGACGAGGCGCTCCGGCTCGCCGATTGCCTCCGTATACGCATACCCTTCGTGTCCGCCCAGCGAAACGCGAACGGAAACGCCCGCCTCACGGCTGACGCTGTAGCGGTCGATCTCGCCGCCGTTTGCGTTGACCTCAAACGACTCGCCATTGGCGTAAAACAGCTCGCAGGATGCGCAGCCCTGTTCGGCCGCATAGGCCATCGCCCGTTTCGAAAACTCGGAATACGTCATTCGATTGCGCCCCCTTTGCCCCCAATGGTGATGCCGGACACGCGCAGGCGCGGCTGGCCGACGTTGGTCGGCACCGAGCCGGAGAGCGAGCCGCACATGCCGGGCGCCATCCACATGGTTCTGCCGACGCGGTCGATCTTTTGCAGCACCTCCGCCCCCTTGCCAATCAGCGTTGCGCCGCGCACCGGCGAGACGATCGATCCATTTCGCACCCAGTACCCTTCCGCAACCGTAAAGTTGAATTCACCCGTCGGCGGGTTGACGGAGCCGCCGCCCATCTTCTTTGCGTACAGCCCTTCGCCCATGGAGGCGATCATCTCCTCCTCGTCGTCCGTTCCCGCGCAGATGAACGTATTCGTCATACGCGAGGTTGGCGCATAGGTATATCCCTGCCGCCGCGAGGAACCGGTGCTTGGCATGTCCATTCGCCGCGAGCCAAGCTTGTCGATTAAATATCCTCTTAATATGCCGTTCTCGATGAGAAGGTTCCTTCTCGGCGCACCGCCTTCGTCGTCCACGTTGATGGAGCCCCACTCGCCGGGGAGCGTGCCGTCGTCCACGGCACTCACGCAATCCGCGGCGATCTTCGTATTGAGCTTTCCGCAGAACACGGAATTGTTGCGCCCAACCGCCGTCGCCTCCAGCGAATGCCCGCAGGCTTCGTGGAAGATGACCCCGCCGAAACCGCCGTCGATGACGACCGGCAGGTACCCCGCCGGGCACTCCGGCGCATGCAGCATGGTCACCGCCATATCGGCGGCAACCTGCGCGCTCTTTGCCACGTCGATCACATCCCGATACGCTTCGAACCCGCGGCAGCAGCCCGGCCCGTCGTAGCCCGTCTGCGCCTCGCCGTTCTTCATGGCGACCGCCTGCAAAAAGATCCGCGTGCGCGGGCGTTCGTCGGAAACAAACACCCCGTCCGTCGAAACAATGGTCACGCGCTGCACCTGGTCGAGATAACGAACAAGCGCCTGCGTGACCTCGCTGGACGCGTCCTTCATGACCCGCGCGCCCTCACGCATCACGCGAATGCGATCCGCGTTGCCAATCTGGTCAAACGGCAGCAGAACGGGCGTTGTATGGCGCGTTTGCGCGAGCAAAATCGTTTCGTTCGGCGCGTGCTTCGCCTCTCCGAGCGCAGCGGCGGCCGCACGCGCGGTTTCGAGCAGCGCCCGCTCGCTGGTATCCGCGCTGTACGCATAGGCGCTCTTCGTGCCGAGCAGCACGCGAACGCCCGCGCCGCAGAGGCGCGCGTAGTTTGCGGACTCGACCTTGCCGTCGATCATTTCAATTCGTGTACTCTCCGTATCCTCAACGAACAGCTCCGCATAATCCGCGCCGCTGCGCTGCGCTTCCATCAGCACCGCTCGAGCCGTATGTTCTTCTACTAAATGGGAAACCAACCGAGGCCACCCTCCTTTCGGACAGAGATCCGGATTCTTTCTTGTAAACAGCGAACCCTGAAACTCAGCCTATTTTATTAATGATAGAATAACGAACCCATTTCGTCAATCATGTTGCGATTGAGCGCAGGTTGTATACACTTTTCCAAAAGTATGCATTATGTATCTTTACAAGCAGGAATCGTAGTGATATATTACTCCGCATGGGTAAGGAACTGAAGCCGCTCTGGACAAAAGACTTTACGATATTGACCATCGGTACCGTTGTTTCCATGCTTGGCAACGCGGTCGCCGGCTTTGCCATTGGCCTGCTCGTTCTGGATAAAACCGACTCTGTGTTGCTTTATGCGACGTTTATGATTTGCTACGGTTTGCCGCGTATCGTGCTGCCGATGGTCGCGGGACCATACCTCGACCGCTTTTCCAGAAAGCGCGTGATCTACTCGCTGGACTTTCTCTCCGCCGCTCTGTTTGCGGTATTCTTCCTCCTGCTATTAAAGGGCTTTTTCAACTACACTGTATATTTACTGCTTTCTATGGTGATTGGTTCCATCGACAGCATCTACAGCGTTGCCTACGATAGTTTTTATCCGACTTTGATTGCCGAGGGGAACTACACACGCGCCTATTCGATTTCCAGCCTCATCTACCCGCTCAGCACCGCGATTATGGTTCCCATTGCCGGACTTTGCTACAAGACCATCGGACTTGCGCCGCTGTTCCTGTTCAACGCGCTTACGTTTCTAGTTGCTGCGATCTTTGAAACGCAGATTAAGGCGGTGGAACCGCACGCGGAGGCAAACGCGAACATTTGCTTCAACGGTTCCCAGTTTGTGCGCGACTTGAAGGACGGTTTTGCCTACCTCAAGCGCGAGCGCGGGCTCAACACGATCACCTGGTTCTTTTTTGTGATGATGCTGACCAGCGGCGTCTGCATGACGCTCGCGCTGCCATATTTCAAGAGCCTGACTGGTGTGGACGGGGTCATGCAGTATTCCTTCGTCATGGGCGCAAACACGATCGGCAGGCTCGTCGGCGGCGGGGTGCACTATTTCTTCCGCTACCCGGCGCATAAAAAGTACAACATCGCGCTGCTGGTCTACATCGTGATCTCCATCATCGACGGCGCGTATCTGTTTCTGCCGTTCTGGATCATGCTGGTGCTCATGTTCGTCGAAGGCATGCTTGGCGTCACGAGCTACAACATTCGCATCTCCAGCACGCAAAACTACCTGCCGGACGAGATGCGCGGCCGCTTCAACGGCCTGTTTCAGATGCTCAGCATCCTTGGAACCATCATCGGACAAATCATCGCCGGGGCAATTGGCGACGCGCTGCCCATCCGCTGGGTGGTTGCGGTATCGATGGGCGTTTTCCTGCTCTCCGTGTTTGTAATCGTAATGCCCAACGGCGAATCCGTAAAAAAAATCTACAACACAAACGCCTGATCGGATTCCCCACCAAAAATTAAGAAAAATCTACAACACAAACGCCTGATATGCGCGCAATCCAGCGCCGGAGCCGGTTGGGCTCTGGCGTTTTTGATTTGCCTGTGCGATA
>CAZDXW010000084.1:0-4621 GCA_964509485.1 uncultured Christensenella sp. | reverse complement strand
CAATCCAGCGCCGGAGCCGGTTGGGCTCTGGCGTTTTTGATTTGCCTGTGCGATAATAAGAGCGCTCAATCCGGAGTCATCCGAAACAATAGAGCGGATTGTCTTTCGATCTGAACAGGAGGGAACTATCATGTTTGACCAACGAATTCTCAAACTGGCGGAAGGCCTCGTCAACTTTTCCTGCGCCGTACAGCCCGGTGAAAACGTGCTCATCGAGAGCATTGGCGGAAACGACGACCTTGCCCGTGCGCTCATTAAGGAAGTCTACAAGGCGGGCGGCGTTCCGTTCCTTTGGCTGGGCGATAAGAAGTTTGACCGCGAACTGCTGCTGCACGCCACGCCGGAGCAGCTCACGCGCCTCGCGCAGGTGGACGCCACGCTGATGTCGCAGATGCAGGCGTTTATCGGCGTGCGCGGTGGCTCAAACGCGAGCGAAATGGCCGACGTGCCCGGCGAGCAGATGAACGCCTACATGAAGTACTATTGGAAGCCCGTGCATGGCGAAATCCGCGTTCCAAAGACCAAGTGGGTCGTGTTGCGCTACCCATCTTCCGGCATGGCGCAGCTTGCGGACATGAGCACGGAAGCCTTCGAGGACTTCTATTTCAACGTCTGCAACCTCGACTACGGCAAGATGGACAAGGCGATGGACGCGCTCAAAGCGCTGCTGGAGCGCACGGACAAGGTTCGCCTGACCGCGAAGAACACGGACCTGACGTTCTCGATCAAGGGCCTGCCCGCGATTAAATGCGCCGGTCGCGTCAACATTCCGGATGGAGAGGTTTTTACCGCGCCGGTTCGGGACAGTGTGAACGGGGTCATTACCTACAACACCCCCTCGCTGGAAGGCGGCTTTACGTATACGGACATCCAGTTTACCTTTGAGCACGGCAAGATCGTGAAGGCGACCGCAAACGATACCGAGCGCATCAACAAACAGCTCGACATCGACGAAGGCGCGCGTTACGTCGGCGAGTTTGCCATTGGCGTAAACCCCTTTATCACCTTCCCGATGAAGGACACGCTCTTTGACGAGAAGATTGCCGGCAGCATTCACTTTACGCCCGGCGCCTGCTACGACGACTGCGACAACGGCAACAAGTCCAGCCAGCACTGGGATATCGTGCTGATTCAAACGCCGGAATACGGCGGCGGCGAAATCTGGTTTGACGACGTGCTGATCCGCAAGGATGGACGCTTCGTACTGCCGGAACTGTTCTGCCTGAATCCGGAAAACCTGAAATAATGAGTAGCAACACAAGAACGCAAAATCAGCCCGGCGCAAATGCGCCGGGCTGATTGTATGTTGCGTTATTTGCTTGGACGGAAAAGCGTTTACATCTCCGGCTCAATCAGGCCGTAGTCGCCGTCCTTGCGCTTGTAGAGCACGTTCATCTGATTCGTTTCCGAATTGAGGAAGACGTAGAACGAGTGCCCGACCATTTCGATCTGGAGCATGGCCTCCTCTTCGCTCATGGGCTTGATCGCAAAGCGCTTGACGCGAACGATCTTTGGTCCTTCCTCGTCCGCTTCGTCAATCTCTGCACCAAAGCGGGTTTCGATTTCGCGAACCGCGCCGACGCGCAGGCACTTCTCCAGCCGGGTACGATGGCGAATGATCTGTTTTTCGAGTTTGTCGAGCACATTGTCGATGGATGCGTACATGTCTCCGGTAATCTCTTCTCCGCGGATCACGCCGCCTTCATAGGGGATGGTTACCTCTACGATGTGGCGGTTCCGCTCGACGGAGAGTGTGACAAACACCTCGGTGTCCTGCGGAAAGAACCGTTCGAGTTTGCCAACCTTCTTGTTGACGAGCTCATTGAGGTAATCGGAGATTTCGAGGTTTTTTCCTGTAATCGAAATACGCATGTTACCACTCCTTCTTCGGCAAGTTTCATTGTTCTTTGCCTTGCTTTATTATTCGATACAAAGGTGGTATTTCCCTGCCTCCCTTGTGAACGAATTTTAACAGGAAGCGAACTTCTCTGTCCGTAATGGAATCACATACCGCGTGTTGCCCGTTCGCGATCTTCAAAAAACAAACAGCAGCGGAGCAATTCCGCTGCTGTTAAAGCTACTTTATTTTTCTTCCGGCGCCGTAGACCGCCGAGATGGCGCGATCGTCCGCCAGGTAAACCGCGCGTTCGAAGCGCTCCTTGACCGTCAGCTCCCGCGCGCTTGGTGGAAGCTGCGCTTCGCTGAGCACCACCGCGTGGAGCGGATTGCCCGGGGCAAATCCGTCCTTATCCCCGAAATACCGCGCACCCCCGCTGGTTGCGAGGTAGTACGCCTCGCCAACGGTTAAGAACGGCTCCGCGCCCTCAGTCGCGATTGCGCGCGCCTTGGACATCCGCAGGCATCCGGTGATCACCTGCAGCATGGGCAGCTGCGCGCCGCCCGCGATATCCGAGCCCAGCGCGAGCCAGACCCCGCGGTTCTTCATCTGCCGCACGGGCGCAAACCCGCTGCAGATGTTGATGTTGGAGTCCGGGCAGTGCACGCAGAGCACGTTGTGGTCAATCATTGCCTGCTGCTCCCGCGCGTCGGAATGGACGCAGTGCGCCATGATCGTATGATCCGACCAGAGGCCGTATTTCTCGTAGGTCTGCCAGTATTGCTCACAGTCCGGATGCAGCTGTTTGACGAGTTCAATCTCTTTGTAGTTCTCGCTCAGGTGGCTCTGCACAAAGAGCCCCCGCTCGCCCGCGAGCTTGCCGAGCCAGTCCATCAACTCGTTTGTACAGCTCGGCGTAAACCGCGGGGTCAGAATCGGCTTGATCGTTGCAAAGCGTCCGCACTCTTCCAGCCAGCGCAGGGTTTCGCGCTCGCTTTCCAGCGTTTCCTCCTGGCACTCGCCGCTGTCGCGGTCCATGTTGACCTTGCCCACATAACCGCCAATGCCCGCGCGCTCCAGCTCTTCCATGAGGATCAGCGTTGCGTCCGTATGCGTCGACGAATAGATGCAAACCCGCGTGGTGCCGTTCTTCACGAGTTCGGCGGCAAGGCGGGCATACGCCAGCCGCGCGAATTCCGCATCCGCAAACCGCGCTTCCGTCTTAAACGTGTACGCCTTGAGCCAGTCCATGAGCGGCAGATCCATGCCCATGCCGAGCATGGGGTATTGCGGCGCGTGCAGATGCATGTCGCAAAAGCCCTGCAGCACGAGCTGATTGGAATAATCGGTCACGGGAACACCGGAAAAGTGCTCCGGCAACGCGGAATACACGCCGAGCACAACGCCGTTCTCCGCCGCAAGATAGCCGTTCTCCGTAATCACGGGATCGCCAAAGGTCTTTGCCTCGATGATATGTCCTTTGATCAGTTCGATCATGCTGTTACTTCCTTCGCTTCCCGCCTTGCGGGACTTGCTATTCTTTCGCCTCTGCGTTTCGCGTGTCCAGATCCTCGAGCTCCCTCGCCAAGTCCGCTTCCACCAACTGGAGGCTCTCCGGATGCCGCCGGATCACCGCCGCCCCGCCGACGTCCTCGCGAAGCTGCATCAGCTCGCTCCAGTAATCCAGCGGAAAGATGGCCGGATTTCCGCGTTTGCCCTGCCAGGACAGGGAGGCGATACGCTCCGGATGTTGCTCAAAGGCGTCCAGCAGCCGCTTGACGCTCGCCTGCGTCAGATACGGCTGGTCGGCCACCGCGTAGAGAATGCCGTCCAACTCGCGTTCCAACAGCAGAACGGTCTCGGTTCCGATGGAAACACTCGTGCCAACGCCGCGTTCCGGGTCGGGATTGATGACCACCGCAAAGCCGTGCTCCTGCGCGAGCGTCTGGATTGCCCGATCCGCCCGCCTTGCCACGCAAACGCGGGACGCAAACGGAATGGACCCGAGCAGCTGGAGCGCATGCGCGATCATCGGCTCGCCTTCGACCTCGTAGAGCAGTTTGCCGCCGCCAAAGCGCTTTCCCGCGCCTGCGGCGAGCAGCACACAGCCGATCTTCACGAGCGGTACCGTTGTCCGGGTTTGCGGAAGACGAACCGCCCTTTGCCCTCCTGAACGATTCTGCCGTCCGCAACAACTCGCCTGCCGCCCAGCAACACATCCGAAATTGAGCCGTACACCTTCATGCCTTCGTAGGGCGAGTTGTCGCAATGGTGCGCGTTCGTTCGGAACGAAATCGTGCTTTCCCCTTCGGGGTTATAAACCGTAATATCCGCCTCCGCGCCCTCCGCAAGAATCCCGCGGTTGGGATACATGCCAAAGAGCCGCGCGGCGTTTTCGCTCATCAACGCTGCCATCTGCGGCAGCGTGATGCGCCCGGTCTTTACCGCGTAGGTGTAAATCAACTGCGCGCGGTTCTGAACGCCCGCGCCTCCGTTCGGTGTTTTGCTGAATTCGCCGCCGCCGAGCGCCTTCTGGCTCATCATAAACGAGCAGTGGTCGGTGCCGATCACGTCGATCTCGCCGCTGGACATGGCACTTAGCAGCGCGTCCTCGTCCGCCGGTTTCCGTAGCGGCGGGGACATGATGAATTTCTCCGCGTCCGGCTCGGCATACCGCGAGTCGTCCAATACCAGATACTGCGGGCAGGTTTCGAGGTAAACCTCCTGCTCCCGCGCGCGGGCGCGCCGCGCCTCCTCCAACCCCTCGTGGGTGGATAGGTGCAC
>CAZDXW010000083.1:0-12148 GCA_964509485.1 uncultured Christensenella sp. | reverse complement strand
TAGGCAAACGCGGTTGCGCAGACGGCGGTGAGCAGCGCGCCGCTCTTGGACGTTACTTCCGTTACGGCATTGGTGAAATTCTGCACCGTGAGTCCGCTGGACAGGCCGACGATGACGCCGACAATGCCCATCAGCATCAGCGGGATCAGTTTGATGACCGTGGTGGTCACCTGGAACTTACCGGCAAGTTTCGGCGAGAGCGCGTTGATGGCGAAGCTCGCAACGAGGAAGAACGCGGAGAGCACCATACACTCCGGCCCAACGATGGACCAGCCGAAGAGAACGGCGGTGTAGCGCGCGGAGACCCAGGCAAGAACGCTGGTCAGCGTCGGATAATAGATCGTCGCGAAGAACCAGCCAACCATATACCCGTACTTTTTGCCGACGGTTACTTCGGAATAGTCGACAACGCCGTTGACGTACTCATACTTCGTTGCCATCACGGCGAACACGTAGGAGCAAACCATCATGATGACGCCGCCAATGACCCAGGCGAGAATGCCGAGCGGCAGATTGCCGCCGGTGACGTTTAGAATCTTTTCGGCTTTGAAGAACACGCCGCTACCGATGACAATGCCGACGACCATCGAAATAGCGGTAAAAAGGCCATACTTCTTTTTGAGTTGTGTATCCATACCCCAAACCCTTTCTTTTACCCTGTAATGTGTTACAGAAAACCCCGTACCATTTATACAATACGCCACATGGAATGTCAACAATTGGAATGCTTCTTGTCGCTTAATTTTTATTTTCCATAAATGTCAACAATTCGAATGCTTCTTGTCACTTTATTTTCAGTAGAGGCAACATCCATTCGATTGACGCGCCTTTTTCGGAACGTTACAATATCCGTGAGTACATGTCCAGAATGCCTTTTGCTTGCAACGCAAATCCGTTGAAAGGTGAACACTATGATTACGGAACAACAATCGATTTTTTACCTGCAAACGTCGACCACGAGCTATGTGTTTCGCGTCAATGCATTCGGTCATCCGGAGCATATCTATTATGGAGCGAGGATCGAGCCGGGCGAAACGGAATCGCTTCGCATGAAGCACAACATTTCGCAAGGCAGCGCCGTTCTCTACAACGCCAAGATCGATCCGGCCTATTGCCTGGACCATGTTTGCCTCGAATGGTCCGGCATTGGCTGCGGCGATTTTCGGCAAACCCCAATCGAAGTTCGCCTCTCGGACGGAACCTATCGCACCGACTTTGTTTACGAGAGCTTTTCGATTCAGCAAGGCTGTGCTCCAATGCAGTCCCTCCCCTCCGCCTACGACGATGCGAACGAAGCGCAGACGCTCGCCCTTGTTCTGCGCGATCAGCCAAGCAACCTAAAGCTTACGCTCTACTATACGGTATTTGCTGGTACGGATGTCATCACCCGCCGTGCCGTGCTGGAAAACGAAGGAACCGGCAAGGTTGAAATTCGCAGGCTCATGAGCATGCAGCTCGATCTGGAGAACGAAGGCTTCTCGCTGGCTACATTCGACGGTTCCTGGAGCAAGGAAACGCATCGTCACGACCGCAAGCTGCAATACGGGCAATTCGTGAATTCCTCCGTGGTCGGCGCGTCGAGCAACCGACATAACCCCGGATTTTTCCTGTATGCGGAGGACGCTACGGAATCGCACGGACGCGTGTACGGGTTTAACCTCGTCTACAGCGGAAACCACTTTGGCCTCGCGGAATTGAGCCCAAACGATCTGGTTCGCGTTCAGCTTGGTATCAACCCGCATTGTTTCGACTGGCAGCTAAAGCCGGGCGAACGCTTTGAAACGCCGGAAGCCGTCTGCACGTTCTCCGAGCACGGCTTCAACGGCATGAGCGCGCACTTTCACGATTTCGCGAACCATCATATTGTCCGCGGGGACTGGAAAGGCAAGGAACGCCCGGTTCTGATCAACAACTGGGAAGCCTGTTTTTTTCGGTTCACCCGGCGGAAGCTTCTCCGTCTTGCGCGGCAGGCAGGACGGCTCGGCGTTGAACTGTTTGTGCTCGACGACGGTTGGTTCGGAAAACGAAACGACGACACCGCCGGTCTTGGCGACTACAACGTAAACCGAAAAAAGCTTCCCCGGGGCATGCGTTCGTTTGCCGAGGAAATTCACAAGCTTGGTTTGCTCTTCGGGCTTTGGTTTGAGCCGGAGATGGTCAATCCGGACAGCGATCTCTACCGCGCGCACCCGGAATACGCGGTGACGACGCCCGGGCGGGAGCCGCTCTTTGGCCGGAACCAGCTGTTGCTTGACCTATGCAATCCGGAGGTGCGCGACTATATCGTCGAAAATGTTTCGCGTATTCTGGACGACGCAAAGATCGACTATGTCAAGTGGGATATGAACCGTTACACCAGCGACGCCTACTCTCCCCTGCTTGCGTCGCAGGGCGAGTTCTTTCATCGATATACCCTTGGACTCTACGATGTGCTGGAGCGCATCTTTCGGCCGAGGCCGCACATTCTGCTGGAATCCTGTTCCAGCGGCGGAAACCGCTTCGATCTTGGCATGCTATGCTATTCTCCACAGGTGTGGTCCAGCGACGATACGGACGCCGTGGAGCGGCTCAGCATTCAGGCGGGGCTGAGCTACCTCTACCCCCTTTCTTCAATGGGCGCGCACGTATCCGCCGTTCCGAATCAGCAAACGCTCCGCCAGACCCCCATTGCCACACGCTTTAACGTGGCCAGCTTTGGCTGCCTCGGGTATGAGCTGGATTTAAAACACCTGACGCATCTGGAGCGCAAAGAGGTTCGCGAGCAGATTACATACTACAAGGCAAACCGAAGGACGCTGCAATACGGGCGGTTCTATCGAAATAACGCGATCAAGCCGAACAAGGTGTATTGGCAGAGTGTCTCCACAGACCAAACAACATCCGTTGCAGGCGCGTTTCAAACACTGACCACTGCCGCAGAGGGAAACGACGTACTTCCGCTCCAGGGGCTTGCAGGCGAACAGACATATTCCATCCGAACGCACGAACAGCGAATCTTTCTGAATCGGTTCGGCGGGCTCGTCAACTTTCTGCTGCCGTTCTCCATTAATCCGAACGGTTTGCTGTTTCGACTGGCGGATCGGTTGTATGCCATGACGGATTGCGTCGAGTCCTACCGCGCTTCGGGGCAAACGCTGATGCAGGGCGTTCATCTGAACAATCAGTTCATCGGAACAGGCTATACAAATCAGGTTCGCATGCTGGGCGACTTTGGCTCAAACCTATACTCCATTCAACAGGAACCGGCTGCTGAACGGGCACCGCTCGATTGATTGGAAAATCTCAGACACCTTATCCGCATAATGTATACTTAAAATACACATTTATACTTGAAATTGAATCCAAAATATAATTTAATAAACAGGAAATGGCAGAAATGATTGTTTAATCCATTCATTACTCCCGTTCTTGTTCATTTTAGTTGCTCTTTGTGAATTGACGCTTTTCACGGACTTTGCTAGAATGAGTGGCGATCGTTTCGCGGGAAATCCACAAAGACGATTCACTTGGATTTCCAATCAAGTCAATGCGTTCGTAAGGAGGATAAGTGCTTATGTCCAAACGACCCATTCTGTTGAGCGCGGATACGCCCTGCGATATTGGGGACGAACTGAAAGCGCGTTATCAGGTTTCCCTGTTTCCCCTGCATATCATACTTGACGAAAAGCAATATACCGATGGCGTGGACATCACCTCGGCCGATCTCTACAAAGCATGGTGGGAACGCAAATCGCTTCCCCGCACCGCGGCAATCAATCCGGAGGAATACGAGCAGTACTTCTCTCCGTTTTTGAAACAGGGATTCGACATCATTCATATTTCGCTCGGCTCCGGTCTTTCGAGCTGCTATCAAAACGCGCAGATCGCGTCGGAACTTCTCAAAGAACAGGGCAATGTTTTCGTCATCGACTCATGTTCCCTTTCCACCGGCTTTGGCCTGTTGGTCTGCGAAGCGGGCGAACGCGTGAAAAAAGGAATGGACGCGGAACAGATCGTTCGGGAAGTGACGGCTTTGGTTCCCTACACACGGGCAAGCTTTATTCTGGATACGTTGGAATTCATGCGCGCGGGCGGGCGCTGCTCGAGCATTACGCAGATTGGTGCGGCGCTGATGAACCTCAAACCCACCATTCTTGTTTGCAACGACCGCCAAGGCAGTATGGTCGTCGGCAAGAAGTATATGGGCAAATTGGCCCCGTCGTTAATGAAGTATGTGGACGACCAGCTCAAGGATCGCACCGACATCGTGCTGGATCGCGTGTTCATTACGCATTCCGGCATGGACGATCACGCGATTGTCGATCAGATTGCGAATCACATTCGGGAGTTGCAGCCGTTTGGCGAGATCATTGAAACGCAGGCCAGCTGCACCATCAGCTCGCATTGCGGCCCCAATACGCTCGGCGTACTGTTTTTGACGAAGCCGGAATAACCGCTTCCTTCACAAGAAACGAAATTTATAAAAAAGACGGCGAATCGCTCGCCGTCTTTTTGCGCTGGAAGCGCACAAAGATTATAAGTTTGTATTCTCTAAAACATCCAGAAATGCGGAAGTGATGTACGGGTCAAACTGCGTTCCGGAATTCTTCCGAATCTCATTGAGTACGATATCCCGCGGCAGCGCCTTGCGGTAAACGCGATCCTGCGTCATTGCGTCGTAGGCGTCGGCCAGCGCAAGAATTCGCGCCAAGAGCGGGATGTTCTCTCCGCAAATTCGGTTCGGGTAACCGTGGCCGTCCCAGCGCTCATGATGCGACAGAATATACTCCGCAACGGGTGCAAACTCCGGCGACGCCATGGCAATTCGATAGCCAATCTCCGGATGCTTTCGCATCTGCGCGAGCTCTTCTTCGTTGAGCGGACCGGGTTTGTTCAAAATCTGATCGCTGACGCCGATCTTCCCAATATCATGGAGAATTGCAAACAGCCGTAGTTTATCGAGGTTTTCATGTGAAAGGCCAATGCGCTCGCCAATGATCGTGCAGAGGCTGCCAATTCGCTCGGCGTGCTCCTCCGTTTCAAAGCTTCGTTCAAACAGAGTAGCCATAATAGACGAGAGAACCGCGTTGTGATGGCTCTTCTGATCGAACAGCTTCCGGCGCGAAAGATTCGTCTCCGCGTCGCGCTCAATTTGCGCGAGATCCTCTTCTGGCGTTGCCTTCACGTCCCAGCCAAAAGAAAGATTGATGACGAGCGCGCGGTCCGGAATGCTCAGATTATGTGCATCAAAGATTCGCTGAATCTCCAGAATTCGCTCAGTGGCCGATTTGGCGTCGACCCCCGGCAATAGCAAGGCAAACTCATCGCCGCCGATGCGCGAGAGAATCTCGTTTTCACGCAGAGTTTGGTTGAGCAAATTCGCGGTCTTTTGGATAATCTGGTCGCCAATCGGACTACCAAACGCGTCGTTGATGAGTTTCAGGCCGTTGATGTCCGCATGCAAAATGGTTACAGGACAGATCTTTTCGCGATTGATTCGGGCACGCTCCGTTTCAAAGTAAGCGCGATTGTGCAATCCGGTCAACTGGTCGTGATTGCTCAAAAACTGGATTTGCAGGAACTGTCGCTTGGACTCCGTGATATCGATGATGATTCCTTCGAGCGCGTCGATCGATCCATCCGGCAGGAAGACGCCCTGATTGATGTCCAATACCCACTTTCGCTCGCCGGTTGCGGTCAGAATTTCGTATTCATATCGATTGTCCTCATGCGAGGACAGATGCGCTTCGCTTTCCTGCCAGATGGGTTCGCGATATTCCGGCAGGATGATATCGTTAAACGCGATGCGACGGTTCTCCAGCAGATCTTCCGGCTGGTAACCGGTCAATTCAAAACAACCGCCTGAAACGAACTGCATGCTCCAGTTTCGATCGCAGGCACAACGATAGGCCATGCCCGGCAGATTGGCAAGCAGCACGGACTTGCTGCGTTCGCTCTCGCGCAGCGCCTGCATCGCCTGCCGGAGTTCCGTAACGTCTACGCCAGCCGAGAAGATCCCGTACATGGTTCCATTTTCGTCGCGAAGAATTGCGTTTCTCCATTCAATTCGGCGTTCTTCGCCGGTAGACGTCAACACCCCGTTCTCGTTTACCTGATCCGGTTGAAATTCTCCATGGTATGTTTGCTGCAGAACCGTTCGAACGGACTCGCGTTCGCGTTCCGGAACAAAGGAATCAATCCAATTCTTCCCCAGTATTTCGGACTTTTTCAGTCCCAGTTTGTCGCAACCGGCTTTGTTGATTAACGTTACAACGCCGTTTTGATCCAAAGCGACGTTTATGATGGCGGCGATGTCCAGATAAGTTTGCGCGCGGTCGCGTTCTTGCTCGACCGCGGCTTCCGCTTGTTTTCGCTGCGAGATGTCGCGGGATATGCCGCCGACGCCCCGCTTCTGATCGGCGAGATCCACGGGAAAGATAATCGTTTCAAACGTACGCCCAAAACTCTCGTCTTCAATATAAACCGGTTTGCCATTCTCCAAGACCCGTCGATCCAACTCTTCCCAGTTGGCGGAACCGTCAAACGGGACCGCCTCCCGCGTTGTTTTTCCAAGAAGCGCCTCTTCACTTAATCCGTAAAACTGAAGCATATTCGAATTTACGGCGAGATAGCGCAGCTTACTATCCTTTAAATAGATCAAATCATAACTGGAATTGATGAACGTTCTGAATATGGTTTCGGTGTCTTTCGCGGCGTTTTCGACTTGAATCCGGTCGGTGTTGTCCTGAACGGTACCCAGAACAACCAAGGCGTCATTCTCTTCATACCGAAGAATCAGACGCACATGCACGTTTCTTGTGTTTCCGCTGGGCGTTTGAATCCGAAAGAAAAAAGAGGCGTTCTGTCGTGCCGCAAGCGCAGATAGAACCCCCTCCTCCACCCGTACGCGATCCAACGGGTGTACCAATTCAAAGCAGGATGCCATGTCGTCGAACGAATGGCTGTTGTCAATTTCTAATATATGAAGTGCCTCGCGGGATGCGCTGAGATGCTTTGTTCGCGAGTCATATTCAAAGCTGCCAATATGCGCAACCCGCTGTGCCTCGTTGAGCACCGCTTCGTTGCGCTCGCGTAAGGCGCTGGCTTGCAGAATCTGACGCATGCTCTGATAAATCAAAATAAACAAAAGAACAGAGGTTGTCAGAACATAGCCAAGGCCTTTTGTAATACTAATCCAGAATACGGTGTTGCTTTCGGCATGAGACAAGGAAACCAGGATCTCCGAACCAATGATCCATATGGAGCCAAGAATGAAATAGATACCGGTGATCAGAATCGATCGCCTGAATGCATCTTTTTTCACGTGTTTTTGATGTTCCCGGCTCGTTTTCATCATTCTGCACCTAACTCAACGTTTCGTTCCGTGACCGGTTCCCACTATTTTCGCCAACAGATTCCAATCTTTTTCTACCGATGCCAAGGATCGGATGAACTCCGCTGGAATCAGTAAGAAACTGAAAATGCATTTGTATGAAATCATACAAAACGGTTTATTACATCGTAATTTATCTATGCATTTCTGTCAACAACTCAATGATGCGAGAAATCAATAAAAGAATAGGATCACTTATGAATAGCAATCCTATTGTAACACAAAATATAAATTTTGTTAATTTACACTTCGAACTTGGTTCGAATCACTCAAAAAACGTATTGAACCAGTAACATGTATGCTATGGTACCGCCCGCAATGCTCAACAGGACGTTCTTTCGCCAGATGTGCAACAGTACAATCACACCAATGGCAATCAGTTCCGGCAAGCCATACGGGTTGATGGATATGGACACGCCCTTGAGGCAATATACAACCAACAGCCCCATCATCGCAGGTGGAAGAACGCGGCCTAAATAGGAAACAACCTCCGGCGGCTGCTTGCTCTCCGGAAACAACAAAAACGGGGTAAAGCGCGTTGCCATCGCTCCAAGGGCTATAATAATCACGATTAGAATGGTTTCTACGGTGTTTAACGGCATAACAGTTTCCTCCCAACGAGCAGTGCAGCCAACACAATGAACATGGAAGGAAGCACGAGTTGATTGGCGCCAAAGAGCACCAGCCCGATCACAGTAGACACGATTCCAATCAGGCCGAAGATGCGATTCTCAGGTTTCTTCATTTGCTCCAGAAACAGGACGACGAACAGCGCCGTCAACGCAAAATCGAGCCCCTTTGTATTAAACGTGATGTATTTCCCTGCAACGCCGCCGAGAAACGTGCCAAACACCCAGTAGAAATAATCCAAAAGCGAGATGGACAGGTAAAACCGCTTTGGATCCACCCCTTCCGGCGGTTCTGTGCAGGATACGATGGAAAACGTTTCGTCACAGAGCGTATAGATTAAAAACGCTTTCGCCTTGCCCATGCCCTTGTATTTCTCCAGCATGGAAAGGCCGTAAAACAGATGTCTCGCGTTGACGAGCAAGCTCAACAGAAACGCCTGCACCGGCTGAAACACCGTGGTCAACAGCGTAATGGCGACAAACTGCATGCTGCCGCAGAACGCAACCGCACTCATCAGCACGGCCCATTGGACGTCGTACCCCTTCTTCTGCATCAGCATGCCATAGGCAATGCCCAGCACGAGGAACCCGGTCAGCACCGGAATCGTATGCGGAAACGCGGAAGAGATCGCTTTTAAAGTAGGATTCTTGATTGTTTGCTTCAACGGCTTCTTTCCCCTGTTATATATGTTGCCTACAATTCACTGAAAACGTTTCGATCATCTTACAGAAAGAAGACTGCCTTGTCAACCGTTGAACGACCGTTTTATTTCGCGTGATCCGGTTTTTCCTTCTTCATGTATTGCAACGAAAGAAACAGATGCAATGGCGTCGTCAACTCCGCCTCGAGATCGAGGCCGAATTGCGCTTTGATTCGCTCTAATCGGTATAGAAACGTACTGCGATGAATGAAGAGTTCGTTCGCAGTTTTTACCGCGTTAAAACGGTTCTTTACATACCGATCCGCGGTTTCGATGTAGTTCGTCTCGTGTTCGCGATCGTAGGCAGCCATATTGAGTACGGATCGGAGGCAAACGAGATCCGCGGAGAACTCCGAAACGCCGCGTTCGCAGAAATATGCCTCCGCAACGTCCGAGAAGGCTGCCGCTTGAACCGGTAAAGCGGATACACACGAGAGCACATATTTTGCCAGCGAGAATCGACTGGAAAGCTCGAGCAAACCGGAAACAGGCTCACAAACGCCGAATCGAATCCCCTCCCGGCTGCCGAGTTCCTCCAACAGATGGACGGTCTTTGCGATGTCTGCATCTTCACTTCGAATAACCGCCGCAATGAACGGAGAAAGCGAGAACGCGCAGCAAACCGGAAACGTGGTTTCAATTTTATCGCAGAGCGTGTGCAGCCGTGCCGCCCGCATATCCCCGTCGGATGGTTCTGCCGCAACGACGCAATAGCTCTCACCGGAGTGCCAGCCAAAGGAAGCAAGCGCGTCGATGGCGGTGGTGTCCGGCTGCGATTGCTCAAACAAAGCGCGCAGTAGCGGCTCAATCTGTTCGTTCTCCGGCCGCTGCCGAAGCGCACGAATGGAGAGCTTGCGCTCGGAGAGCATGAGCTTGACATAGCCGCTCAAATGCTCAAACACGACTTCGTCGCTGCCATAGAATGCGCGTTCACTCGCCGCGCAGATCAACGCAAACCGCGTGCCGGAGGCCGTAATGCGGGAAACAGCGAGTTCCGGCCCACCGTTACCCGGCAAGCGCAGAATATCGGTTTCCGATTTTGAAGGCTGATGGATGAACTCTTCCAACAGTTTGTATGATTCCGATAGGTCGAGCTGCTTTCGCTCCGCGCTGTAACGCTCCGCTTCGGAGATGACGTGGCACTTTGCGTCGCAGAGCCAGAGCGGGTTTTGCAGCATGCCCGCCGCCCCGTCCAGCAGCAACGCAACGTCCGCGCTGGTTTCGGCAATTTCCTTCAGGCGCTGCCGCCACTCGTCCAAGCGATCAAAGAGCCGCTGAACGAAATTAAAGAGCGCAAGCGGGTTCACGGATTCCGAGAAGATGCAAAGATCGAGGTGCTCAAACACATGCAGATCCGGCTGCCCGATGCAGAGAAACAGCGGTGCCGGTTGATCCATATCCTCCAGCTCGTTGAGTTCGTCCGCCGTGCAGACAATGATGCGCGCACTGAACCGTCGCCCACTGTTTTCAAAGAACAACGGACGATTGACCGCCTGCTCGGGATGCTGAATCGAGTGCTCCACCTGCAGGAATCGGTATTTCAGCTCGCTTACAATAAACTCTTTTCGAATCATAGCATCACTTCTCCTGCTACACAGTGTAGGATGTTCCGAAATAAATGTCAATGCAATGTGGTATTTAGAAATCAAATCTGATTTGATATGATTTCAAAAATGGAATACGAGTATCCAACCTTATTTAAATCGGGAGAAAAGTTATGATCATCATCGGCGAAAAGCTGAACGGGTTCATCAAACGTACGGCCGAGGCAATCAGCAGCCGGGACGAAACGTATTTAAAAGACCTTGCGCTCCAACAGGAACAGGCGGGCGCGGACTATCTCGATCTCTGCGCAGCGGACGGCGAACACGAAGCGGAAACGCTCCGCTGGCTGATTTCGATTGCTCAGAGCGCGTCGTCGCTGCCCATCTGCCTCGATTCGCCCAATCCGAACACGATTTCTACCGTGCTGTCGTTCTGCAGCCGACCGGGAATTATCAACTCCGTTTCGCTCGAAGCGGGAAAGATCGAAACCCTCTTTCCCCTGCTCGCGGACACCGAATGGAAGTTTGTTGCGCTGCTTTGCTCGAATGCGGGCGTTCCGGACTCGGTGGAAGGCCGCATGGAACTGTTCGAACGCATTCTTTCGGCGGCGAAACAATACAACATCGACGAAAGCAGGCTGCTCATCGACCCTGTGCTGCATTCACTCGCGACGGAAGAAGCGTCGTTTGAAACCTTTGCAGGCTGCGTTCGGGAGATTCGAAAGCGCTCCAACAAAGTGCACATCATCAGCGGGTTATCCAACGTATCCTTCGGCTTGCCGGAGCGATCGCTGATTAACCGCGCATTCCTTGTGTTGGCTATGCAGGCGGGCATGGACAGCGCGATTCTAAATCCGCTTGACCGCGAGCTCATGGGCCTGCTGCACGCAACTCGCGCGCTGCTTGGCGAGGACGAATACTGCATGGATTACATCACGGCCTTTCGTGAGGGTCGCTTAGGCTCGAAATAACGCTGCGAGCCGGATCAGGCATTGTTCTTACAGAGCGTGTGTATTACAATAGATGAAATCAAAAGTATGGATCAAATCGTATCGTTACGAATCGATCCATCGATGAAATCAAACGTATGGATCCAATCGCATCGTTGCGAGCCGATCCTCTGGAGGCTGCCAACATGACAAAAATTGAAGAGATCGCTGTTGCTATTGAAACAGGCAAAGTGAAAATGATATCGGACATGGTATTGGACGCGGTATCCGCCGGAGAGAATCCGCTGGAAATTCTCAACACCGGAATGATCCATGCCATGGGCGTGATCGGCGACCGGTTCAGTCGCGGCGAGGCGTTTGTTCCGGAGATGCTGATCTCCGCACGCACCATGAAAAAAGGCGTTGACGCGCTCAAGCCTTATCTTTCGAAGAATGCAACCGCTGCCAACGGCAAGGTCATCATCGGCACAGTCAGCGGAGACGTGCATGACATTGGCAAGAACCTGGTTGCCATGATGATTGAGAGCGCCGGGTTTGAGGTGATCGACCTTGGCATCGACGTGCCATCCGAGCGGTTTTTACAGGCGATTGCGGAGAATGACGACGTTCGCGTGGTCGCGCTGTCGACGCTGCTGACGACGACCATCCCCGCGATGCGCGGAATCGTTAGCGACATCAACCAGCTGGACAATCGCGCAAGCTTTCACGTGATGGTCGGCGGCGCGCCGATTACGGAAGAGCTTGCCCGCCAGATTGGTGCGGATGGCTTTGCGGCGGACGCCGCAACCGCAGCAACCCTCGCCAAATCGTTTGTTGCATAACAGAAACGGATTTTTATTATGACGCATCGCATCGTTTTTTTGCCGGAGCAGGTGGAGATCAGCGTTCCAAACGGGACGCTGCTCACGGACGCGGCGAAACGCGCGGGCGTTTTTTTTGACGCTCCCTGCGG
>CAZDXW010000082.1:0-12445 GCA_964509485.1 uncultured Christensenella sp. | reverse complement strand
TTGCGCGCAATGCTGATGTCCGTCTCCGCGCGGGTGTAGTCGTATTGATCCAGAATCCGGCCAGCGGGTGTAGCGAACACAACGCTCTCCTGATAGGAAGCGAGCCCAAACGGCGCTTCGATCTGCTCCGCGCCGTCCGGCGTTTCGCGCCCGGTGCAGTAGATCAACAGTACGCCGTTGGCGGCAATCTTCGTTCCTTCCGGTAGGGTATACTTCAGCGGCTGCGTCGGGGAATCCGAAATTCCGTAGCCGGAAAGATCCACATCGGAACCTGTGGTGTTGTAGAGCTCGATCCAGTCGCAATAGGAGCCGTCCGGCCCAATGATTGTAGAGGCGTTGCTCGCCATGAATTCGTTGAGGTATACGCCAATCGCTTCGTCCGCCGTTGCGGAGAGCGTCGCCAGATACTGCGCCGCGCCCTCTTCCGTATTCGGGTAGCCGGGGCTTGGCGTCATCTCTTTCCAGGCGGTTGTGTCCTCCGCGCTGCGTCCGAGAGAAGACCCGCTGGCAACGGGCTTGAGCTGAATGCTGTCCACCACCGTGCCGGAGACGGTGGATAGAATCACCTCGTCCGACGCGGAGAGCTTAAACGGCGCATGCATCCGCCCGCGGGTAGCATCCCCGCTGCAGAACACAACCACATAGCCGCGCGGTTCGAGTACCGTCCCTTCCGGGAACGTCCACTTTGCCGCGGAGATCAGCTTGTCCGTTAAACCGTAGCCGGATATATCCAGCTTGGTATCCGTGTTGTTGTAGAACTCGACCCAATCCGGAAAATCGCCCGTCTCGTCGGGCACCGCGCCCTTGTTGCTGGTCATGACCTCGTTGATCTCGACCTGCGCAACGGTGTCCTCGGGCGCCAGCGATCCGCCGTTTTTTAAATAAAGAACGAGCGCAACGGCGCAGACGCCAAGCAGCGCTATGATCAATAGCCTGCGCGCGGCCGCCGCTCTCTTTCTTCGTTTTGCCATGATAGAGGTACTCCCTTCGCGAAGACGCGGTTTCGCATTTTCGCAACGTCCAGTTTACCATATGGCCAATGCCCTGCCAATGATACCCCGCGAATATTCACAAAATGTCCGAAATATACCACAGTTGCACCACATATGGCCCTTCTGCGGTTTTCAAACGAAGTTTCTTATAGAACGACCAGCAGAATGACGGCGACCAACAGCGCGACGAACAGAAACACACCGCCAAGAATCGCAAACACGCGGGTAAACGACTCCATCTGCCGCGCGTCCTCTTCGATATAGACGCGGCCAATGCTCTGCGGATCGTAATAAACGGTTACCGTCTGCCCAACGAGTAGGTTGGTGGAGCCGGAGTAATTGGAAATGTACTGGTACGGCTTTCCGTCGATGGAAAAGCTATAGACCGCGCGAACGCCGGTGGAGCCAAAGGAGCTTTGGTACGCAGCGACGGTGCCTTCCGTCGAAGCGCTGCAAAGCGCGCGCTTGCGGTTCTGCGAAGCGCGAAAGCCGAGTCCGACGGCAAGAAACGTCAGCCCGATGATGCCGAACGTTCCAGAAAAGATATAGGTAAACAATTGGGCGAAGCTGATGCTCGTCATGGGAATTACTGTGGTCATAGCGATCTCCTAATTACGCGAAATGCGTTATTCTTCCGTCTTTTCGTTGGACGCGGGCGTTTCTCCGGTTCGGAGTTTCTCGCGCCGTTCGTGGTTTTCCTTGATCTTCGCTTCCTGCCCCTGATCGGACGGGCGGTAGTATCGCCTGCCCTTGAGCGAGGGCGGCATATAGTCCTGCTTGACCCAGTGGCCGGGAAAATCGTGCGGGTAGAGATAGCCCTTGCCGTGGCCGAGCCTGCCCGCCCCGGCAAACGAGGTATCCCGCAGATAGATCGGCACCGGTTCGTCGAAGCTCGTCTCCGCGTCCGCCGCCGCCTCGCCCAGCGCGACAACCACGCTGTTGGACTTTGGCGACTCGCAAAGAAAGATGATTGCCTGCGTAAGCGATAGCCGCGCTTCCGGCAGGCCGACGTGGTCGAGCGCCTGCGCCGCGGCAACGGCCTGCACCATCGCCTGCGGGTTGGCGAGTCCAATGTCCTCGCTGGCGTGCGCAATCAGCCGCCGCGCAATGATGCGCGGATCGACCCCCGCGTACAGAAGCCGCGTGAACCAGGCAATCGCCGCGTCGGAATCCCCGCCGCGTAGGCTCTTGCAAAACGCGGAGAGCATGTCGTAAAACAACTGCTCGTCGCACTTGATGACCTTTTTCTGACTGGACTCGGCGGCGATTTCGCGCGTGATGTGTACCACACCCGCCTCGTTTGCCGCGGTGGTCAGCACCGCGAGCTCCAGCGCGTTGAGCGCGTTTCGGCAGTCCCCGTTTGCGATGGCGGAAAAGGTATGCAGCGCTTCCTCGTCCAGCTCAACGTTCATCCGCCCGAAGCCGCGTTCCTCATCCGCAAGCGCGTTTTGCACCGCCTGCTCGACGTCCTCATTGGTCAGCGGATAAAACTGAAACACGCGGCAGCGGGAGACGATGGCGCTCGTCATCGCGATCATCGGGTTTTCCGTCGTCGAGCCGATGAAGCGGATCGTGCCCTTTTCGAGCGCGGGAAGCAGCGAGTCGCTCTGCGTTTTGCTCCAGCGGTGGCACTCATCGAGCAGCAGGTAGGTTGGCTGACGGTAGAGCTTGAGCCGCTGCTCCGCCTCCTCCACGATGGCGCGGAGTTCCTTGACCCCCGCGGTAACGGCGTTGAGCTTGACAAACGCGCCGCCGGTTGCGTTGGCCACAATCGCGGCCAGCGTGGTCTTGCCCGTACCCGGTGGGCCGAAAAAGATGGAGGACTGCAGCCGGTCGGTCAAAATCGCGCGGCGCAGCAGCTTGCCCTCGCCAACGATGTGCTGTTGGCCGATGAACTCGTCCAGCGTACGCGGGCGCATGCGATCCGCAAGCGGCGCGTTCTCCTCGATATTGTTTTGAAATAAATCACTCATTTTGTTTTCTGTTTCGGTTCGGTTGTGTGCGCTCAATCCCCCGCGGTCGGGCTAGGATCGGGCGTTGGTTCAACGACGGGCAGTTCCCGAATGGCGACAATGTCGCTGGACGTCCGTCCGCCGCGATAGGGCTCGTTGATGAACCCGTTGACGCCAATCAGCACGCTCGAGCGCCCGCCGTCGAGATTATACGCCCTCGCAAAGCCGAGCTCCTCGCAGAGTTGAGAGAGATCCTGCATGGTCAGCCCCTTGGACTCCTTGGTTCGCCCGTCCACCACGAGAAACGCATAATGCCCCGGTTCGTAGTAGCCCAGCACAGAGCGCGGGTTCGCCGCCTGCACGGCGCTGCGAAACTTTGTTTTCGCGTGCCCCTCTTCGTCCAGCAGCGAAGGCCCGAACACCCAAGTCTGGTAGACGCCCATGTCTGCGAGCGCTTCCTTCGTGAGCACGCGGTAATCGTAGGTCTTAAGCTCGCCGCTGTTGAGCAGCACCGCAAGATCCCAGTCCCGCGTAACATGATCCACAAAGGTTTCGCCGTTTCGAACGACCGGGCCATAGTAGTGCTGTGTATAGTAGTCTCCATTCATGGCGACCAGGCCGCCGTCGACGGAGTCGAACATCTGTTGCACGGTGGCAGCCGAGCCGCCAAACTCGCCCTGACTGAACGCGGTGACCAGGCAGGCCAGATCCTGCACGCAGATATCCGCCAGATGATAGCGGCTGTCGCCCATTTCCCCGCTGGAAACCGTTATCGAGACATTCTCGCTGCGGTATCCGCCGTTTGGCTCGGTCTTGACGCCCGTGTAGGAAAAGCGATCCATGAGCCGCTCGCTGCAAAGCCCCGTGGACACCCGCGCCTGAAACGCCTTGAGGTCGGGAATGCTGCCCACCGTATACATCAGCATCGCCCGCGCGTCCCCGCCGGTGAATATATCGTTGTCGGTCAAGTCGAGGTCCGGCCGGGTAGCAACCGTAATGGCGCCGGAGCGGAAGTCGCGCAAAAACCGCGCGGCCGCCGCCGCGGAAAATACGTCGGTGCTCGCCGGCGCTGCCGCGGCGCGTGCGCTCGCCGGAAAACCCAGCGTGCATACGCAGAGCAATGCAGCCAACACTCGATTGACCGAATGGTTTCGTTTCATCCGTTCACCGCCGTCCGTTTCCCGTCAGCGCGATTGTTCCGCGTCCGCGCGCGGTTCGCATAGATAGAGGATGTCGCTGACCGTGCGCCCGCCGTCCGGGTTTGTATTGAGCACCTTAAACTGCGTGGTCATGACGGAGGAGTTGCCGCCGTAGAGCATATACGCCTGCTTGCAGCCCAAGGAACCAAGCAGATCCGCCAGTTGGGTCAGTGTTGCACCCTTTGACTTTGGATTCTGACTGCCGTCCACCACAAGGAAGCAATAGTGCCCCGGTTCGTAGTAGCCAATCGCAGTGCGTGCGCTGTGGGAGTCCATCAGCCGCTCGCTGTTGATGCTCGTCAGCGGCGCTCCGTCGTCGCCGAGCAGCCGCGGCCCGCCCGACCAGGTTTGGTACACGTCGCTCTGTTCCAGCGTTTTCACCGAAATCGAGTCGGCGGCATAGGTTTTGAGCTCGCCGTTTGTGTAGAGCACGGCAAGATCCGACCCGCGATCCACCGTGTTGCGATACCAGGTGCCATTTCGAACCAACGGACCGACCTTCTGGCTGGAATATCCGTCTCCGTTGATCGCGAGAATCGCGCCGTTTCGCTGGGCAATTTCCTGCGTCAGCTCCCGTGCGCCGAGGTATTCGCCGCCGGCAAACGCGGTTTGAAAGCTGCTCAAATGCTGCACATAGATATCCGCAACGAGGTAGACATAGTCCTCTCTCGTGGATCGCGTAATGGTCACGCTGACGTCGCGGCTTTGGTAGCCGTCGTTCTTCATGAGCGTTCCGCGGTAGGAAAAGCGATCCATGTGCCGTTCGCCGAGCAGGCTGTCCGGCGTTACGATGGAAAGCTGCGAAAACGAATCGATCCGCCCGGCTGCATACAGCAGCATGGCGACCGCGTCCGGCGAGCCGACCTCCATATTGCCCGTTGCGTCGGCAGCGGCGCTCTGCTGCGCGTTGAAGGACTCGTATCCCCCCGCCGCGCGGAGCGTCTTTGCCGCGTCGGCGGCGGTGACGGAACCGTCCGCATCCGGGTCTCCCGTGCTTCCGGAATCCGCGTGAGCAACGCCAAAAACGAGCGTCATCAGCACGCAAAACACCAGAATCAGCGGAATCTTTCGGTTCATTTTGTCCGTCCTTTCGCCCCCTGCGGATGGTCAGCGGATAAAACCCTAGCATTCATCATAACACGTTTCGCGGGAATGTGGTAGAATGATCCTGACGGTAGGTTTCCTTACGGATTGTTGTCTGCGCGCTTTTTTATGCGCGTAGAGCGCGGATAATATTGAAATGTCCCGTTTTGTTTTGGAAAGGGTGAACCATAGTTATGAAGATCGGTCAATTCAGCGATTCCTTCCTGCCGATTGTCGACGGCGTCGGCCGCGTGGTCTATCACTACGCGACGGCGCTGAGCAAGCGCGGCGAGGAATGCTACGTCATCGCCCCCATGTCGGACACCGGATTCCGCGGCGGATACCCATTTGAACTCGTCGATTTCATCAGCATGGAGCTGCCGCGCCAGCGCCAGTACAGCACGGGCATTCCGTCGCTCGACACGCACTACGACGCCAGAATGCGCAGCATCAATCTGGACATCATCCACGCGCATTCGCCGTTCATCGCGGGGCTTGAGGCACAGCGGCTCGCACGGCGGCGGAACATCCCCGTCATCGGGATGTTCCACTCGCGCTACTACGACGATTTTTACCAGTATACCCGCGCGGAGATGCTCGCCAACATCGCGGTGGCGACCATCGTCAATTTTTACCAGCGCTGCGACGAGGTTTGGACGGTGAGCCAAAGCTCCGCCGAAACGCTGCACGACTACGGATATGTCGGCGAGATCGTCGTGATTCCAAACGGCACGCCGGACGTGGAGCCAAACTCCGCGCGCGCCACGGCGGCAAAGGCGCATTTTCAGCTGCCGGACGAACCGATTTTGCTCTATTGCGGCCAGATCAACTGGAAGAAGAACATCCTCCGCATTCTCGAAAGCTGCGCGGCGTATCAGCGCAAGGGAGAGCCGTTTACCCTCGTGCTCGCCGGGCAAGGGCCGGACAAGAAGGCGATTGCGCAAAAGGTAGACGAGCTGGGCTTGACGGAGCGCGTTCGGTTCACCGGGCACATCACCGACGAAGAGCTGCTCTACGGGCTGTATGAGGTTGCCGACCTGTTCGTCTTTCCCTCGCTCTACGACACCTCCGGCATGGTCATTCGCGAGGCAGCCGCAATGGAAACGCCGAGCGTCGTGGTGCGCGGCTGCGCAACCGCGGAACCGATCGTCGACCGCGAGAACGGTTTCCTCTGCGAGGACACGTCCGAGAGCCTTTGCGACGTCATTACTCTGGCGCTCTCCGACCCCGCGGCGACCAAGCGCATCGGGCAGTCTGCCCGAAAGTCGATCTATCTGTCCTGGGACGACATCGCGGGAACGGCGCTGGATCGCTACGCCGCGTTGATCGATCGCTATCAGGCCAACCGTAAATAAAAATCTACCTATCAATACAAAAGACGGGGCACATGCTCCGTCTTTTTTTACGTCTATGTTTCGTTATAGCTCGCGAAGGACAAGATCCGTCGTGCTCTCGTTGACCGCTTCCAGCCGCAGCACGGGCGGTCGCTCGGCGTATTCACGCCAGATCATATCCCGCAGCGCCGTACCGTTGTGGTACCCGTGAATTGCGCGAATGCGATAGACGCCCTTGCTCCGGCGGAGCGCGGCATCCAGCGCAACACGTGCCTGAAACTGCGTGTTACCGTGCAGATCGAGCGTTACACTCGCCTGTCCCGGCTGTTCCAGCTTACGCATCGGCTTGTGCCCATGGAAAATCCTTCCATTCGCCGCCATGCAGGCGGTGCATTTCCTCCGTGGCAAGCAGCCACTTGGCGATGCACTCCGTCTCAGGATAGAACTCGTAAAACTCTCCTTCAAAGAAGGTATAGATGCGCGAAACATCCGTGCACATGCCGTAGGTCGGCAGGAGCTTTGGCTCCAGATGGAACTGGAACGTCTCCCCGTCCTTCGTGCCGGTATAGGTCAGCCCGCTGTGATCGAGGCGCAGCTCGCCCTCGCCCGCAATCAGGCTCGTCGCGAGGTTTTTGAGCGGTTCGAACTTTGGCAGCACGCCGAGGCGAACCTTCTCCTTCAGAAGAAATGCCTCATCGCGAATGGCCTGCCGAACCAGCTTGCGCTCCTCGTCGAACCAGCGCCGCGGGGTGTCCGGCAGCACGCAGGAGTCGTCCAGCGGGTCAAACCGGTAGGTCGGCAGCAGCCGCGCGCCGTTTCCGCATGCGCCGCAGACAATGGTGTCCCCTTCGCCATGCATGGAAAACTCCTCGCCGCAGCGGGGGCAGCGGTACAGCAGCGTATGGAGCTGGTGGGCAATCCGCCCGCCGCCGTCGTAGCAGACGTTCGCCTGTTTGTTCCATTCGTAGTCGTCGTTTTGAATCGCGCGGTCCAGCTCGGTCTGGATCTCCTCCGCGCTCATACCGGCGAGCTGCTCGGGCGAAAACAGCTTGTCGATGAAGACGTCCACGCGCCCCGGCCGCTCGTCGAGGCAGTATTTCGTGCTGGTCAGGTACCCGCCGGAAATTTTGGAAACGTACACCGGCACGCCAAAGTGCTTGAGCAGCTTTCCGCTGCCGATGGCGCAGGGCTGGTTTCCGCCGCCGATGGAGCTCATGCCCTCCGGAAACAGAATCACGCGCCCGCCGCCGCGCAGCACGCGGGCAATCTCCTTGATCGTATAGATATCCGGCGTGAAGTTCTTTTTCGGAATGACCTGTAGCAGCCGAAAGACAAACGCCAGATGCGAGCGAAAGAACTCGTTGTACCCCGCCACAAAATTGAGCGTTTCCGGCAGCAGCACCGCGCCGGTATAGATATAGTCCAGCCGCGAGGCGTGGTTGCTTACGACAATATAAGGCCCTTTGCACTTACGCGGGTCATCTTTGATCTCGGCGTGGACGCCAAGCTTTTTAAAATACAAGAGCCGCCAAAGGTAACCGAGTATACCGTAAATCAGCTTCGGCGGTTGCTTGATCTTTCGTGAATGGAGCTTCTGCGCCAGCGTTTTTTGCTCGTTTGCCAAGACTGCGTTCCTCCTTCAGCGAGTGGAATCCCTGTTGAGCATTTTACCAAATTGAGCGATCTCCGGCAATCCAACGATGCTATTCCTGATAAAAAAACAGCGAAGCGTTATCCGCGCCTCGCCGCTTTTCGTTTTTTGTTTCAAGGATCGCTTTGCTTACGCGTTGCAAATCCGCTCAAGGCTCTTGTCGTCCCCCAACAGGTAGATCGAGTCCTCCTTGTGGAACGGCTCGTTCGGGTCGATGTTGACGGAAACATGCCCATCCCGTCGCATGGCGATGACCGATACGCCGTAGCGGTTGCGAACGTCAATCTGCGCGAGCGAACGGCCAATCCAGTCCTTCGGAATTTCAACCTCGTTGATGCTGTATTCGTCCGAAAGATCGAGCGAATCCAACACGCCTTCGGCCACCAGCGAGCGCGCGAGGCGAATGCCGCCGTCGTGCTCCGGCTGGACAACGCGATCTGCGCCCGTCTTGATGAGCAGCTTCTGATGCAGGTCGTCCTGCGCCTTGGCAACGATCTTATGCGCGCCCATTTCGCGACAGAGCACCGTCGCCAGAACCGAGGCGCGAATGTCGTCACCAATGCAGATGACGATGCAGTCGAAATTGCGGATGCCAAGCTGCGCAACCGCCCGCTCGTCCGTCGTATCCGCCTGTATGGCGCGCATGACGTTGTCCTTCACCATACTGACGCGATCCGCGCGCTTATCCACGGCGACAACCTCGTGCCCCAGCGTCGTGAGCATACGCGCGGTGCTTTGACCAAATCGTCCCAGCCCAATGATGAGAAAACTCTTGCTCATGAAAACCTCTCCTTAATAAAAGACAATCCTCTTTATTGTTTGCCGATTGATCGAGTAACAATTAACCGATCAGAATCTCTTCCTGCGGATAATGCAGCACAACTTCCTTCGTGGTCCCTTCAACCAGGGACATCGCAACCGTAACGAGGCCGACGCGACCGGCGTACATCAGCAGAATCAGAATAATCCGCGTTACGCTGGAGCCCGCCGCGGAAACGCCCGTGGAAACGCCAACGGTGCAGAACGCGCTGGTCGCCTCGAACAGCTGATTGAGCATGCCGAGGCTGCCCGCCGGCATGTCCTGCTCGGAAAAGCTGAGCATGGTTGCCATCCCCAGCAGAAAGATGCCACCCAGCAGCGTAATGGTCAGCGCGCGGCGAACCGACTCGAGCGGAATGGTCCGCCCGAAGATGACCGTCTCAAACTGACCACGCAGGTAAGCCCTCGCCGCGAGAAACAGCGTGAACACCGTGGTGATCTTCAAACCGCCCGCCGTACCGGCCGGGCCGCCGCCGACGAGCATGGTCAGAATACTGACGCCCTTGCTCGCGTCGTGCATCGCAAGCTGATCAATGGAGTTGAACCCTGCCGTGCGCAGCGTAATCGACTGAAACATCGAATTGATGATTTTGTCAAACAGCGGCATATTGCCGATGGTCTTCGGATTTTCGAATTCAATCCAGAGGAACAGCAGCGTTCCGGCAACGATCATGAACAGCGTGCCCACCAGAACAATCTTGCTGTGCAGACGCAGGCGGCGGAAATCACGCGTCGACCTTACATTCAGGATTACGCCAAAGCCGAGGCCGCCCGCGACGATCAGTCCCATGATGATGAACAGCACATAGGGGTTATACTGGTAGATCGTCATGGAGCGGTAGCCACCCAGCAGGTCGAAACCCGCGTTGCAGAAGGCGGAAACGCTGTGGAAAATGGAATACCAGATGCCGCGGACGACGCCGTAGTCCGGAATAAACTGAAACATCAGCAAAACTGCTCCCGCCAGCTCAAACACCGCGGTGACAATCAACGCGCCGCGCGCGAGCCGAACGATGCCCTGCAGGCGACTCTCGCCGAGGCCTTCTGCCATGCTCAGGCGATCGTGCAACGAGATCTTGCGCCCAGTCATGGAAAACAGGATCATCGAGATGGTCATGATGCCGAGTCCGCCGAGCTGAATCAAAATCAGAATCACGATTTGACCAAACAACGTAAAATACGTGCCCGTGTCCACGACGACAAGCCCCGTCACACAGGAAGCGCTCGTCGCAGTAAACAGCGCACTTAAGAACGACAATGACGAACCGTCCTTGCTTGCAATCGGCAGCGTTAGAAGAAGCGCGCCCGTGAGGATAATGAAGACAAACCCCACCGGCAGAACATTAATCGGCTTGATTCCATGATGCACTCGTTGCATACTTCTTGAACAGTTCCCCCCGCACAATTGTTGCGCCGCCCGTGTTCCGGTCGGTAAAACCGCCTGAAACGGAAAACAGCAAGTCCTTGCCGGATTTGCCGTTTCGTTTTTGATAACCTCTATAGTATACCGGATTCCGTTTCATTTTGCAAAAGAATCTCTTCGCGCTCAGGCTCCGCACTCGGTGGCAGAACAATCGGCTTGATCCAGCGCATGGAGTGGAAATACGGAATGGTGATGATCAATTTCGACACGTCGTCCACCGCGAGCATGATGATATAGGTCGTAAGAAACGACAGCTTGAACACAACCCCCGCGAGGATGACCGCGGGCAGGATGAACACATAGTGCGACACCACATCCGTAATCAGCCCGACGCGCGTATCTCCACCCGCGCGGAAAATGCCGACCACCTCGACGTAGGGTATGTAGCGCACGCATGCGTCGATTGCAAAGATCAGCAGCAGTGTCCTCGCGGTTTGCGAAGCGGTGCTCGAAAGATCAAACAACCCGACCAGCGGATACCGCAGTCCCAGAATCAGCAGCCCGGTGATCACCCCAAGCAGCGGTGTAAACACCAAAAACCGCCAGGCGTATTGCTTGCCCTGCTCAATATCGCCCGCGCCAATCGATTTTCCAACGAGGATGTTGCAGGCGTTGCAGATGCCGACGAAGAACACGAACACGAGCCCTTCAATCGTTCGCTCCACGGTCAGCGCGGCGTAGTTGTCCGTACCCATGCGGCCGAGCACCATATTGACGCCAATGATGGCAAAACTCCAGAAGAGCTCGTTGAGCAACACGGAAAGCGCGCGGCTCCAGAACTCCTTAAAAAAGCCCTTCAGCGCAAAGATCTGCTTCAGCGGCGCAATCAGCACGTTCTTCTTGATCGCAGAAATGACGAACATCAGCACCGGGTTTGCCAGCGAGGAAATCGCCGTTGCCAGACCCGCGCCCGCAACGCCCATCGCGGGCAGGCCGAACACGCCAAAGATGAAGATATAGTTGAGCACCGCGTTGAGTGCGGCGGCAAATCCGCTGGTCCACATTGGAATCTTCACCTTCTCGGTGCAGCGCAGCAACGTGGAAAACGCGAGATTGACCGACAGCGAAACATACGATACGCAGGCAAAGCGAAGGTAGCGCGCGCCCTCGGCAATCAGCGCCGCATCCTCCGTAAAGATCTTCATCACAAACTCGGGAAACAGCGCGACGCCGATGGTGAAAAACAGACCCATGGGAACCATGAACAGCAGCATCATGCCGTAGGTCTTGCGGATTCCTTCCTGATTTCCCGCACCGTGGTATTGCGCAATGAACACCGCCGCGCCGGAGGACATGCCAAACGCGAGCAGTTCCACGAGAAACGAAGCCCACCCAGCGAGACCGACTGCAGCGATGGAAACGTCGCCAAGCCGCCCGACCATCAGCGTATCGACGAGTCGGAAGGACGTCATCAGCAGGTTCTGCAGCGCGATTGGAATCGCGAGCGGCAGCACCGCCAGCCAAAACGTCTGATGAAAGAAGCCTTTGAGCCGTTTGAACAAGTTGTCGTCCTCCTTTCGTAAAAAGGCGCCCGCCGGACGAATCCGCGGGCAGCCCCGAAGGTCATTTCGTTAGTTCGATCAGTATAGCAGGTGCATTTGCCGAAAACAAGTATTGCGTGGATTTCTGCCCGTTTTCAGCCGGAATCCGGCAGAATCGTTGTAGAAAGCTTGCTTCATCCGTATTTGTTTGACAAATACCCTATTTCGTCCGGGTATTCTGCTGAACGAACCAGGGCTGCGTGTTAACGCCAAACGCGAGAATGCCATGCGCCGCAAGGGGCGCAAGCAGCGGCAAAGCGGAGATGACGTCCAGTCCATAGCCGCCGAATCGCATCCGGTGCACGACGAAGATCAGAAGCGCAATGGGAACGATCATCTGCTCCACACGGTGCCTGCGCAAAAACACGAGCAGCGAAAGCGCGAGGCCAACGTAGACGATCTGGAGTTCGTAGTCCAGCGCCTGTTCGATAGAGCGATAGGGGTCTTCCCC
>CAZDXW010000081.1:8379-12563 GCA_964509485.1 uncultured Christensenella sp. | reverse complement strand
ACCTGGATTCCCGGCACGATGGAGATGATCGTCAACAACCTCGACACCGTGAAGCAATACCCCATCGTCGGCTACGCCATGGAGGCGTACGGGCGTGTCCGCGGGCCGATGAGCTCCGGCTCGTTCCCGGTCGGCGTGGGTCTCATGCGCGTCATCCCGATTCAGAGCGCCATCGACGGCGAAAGCCGCAAGGCGAGCTATGAAGAGATTTCCACCTATCTGGAGGAGAACGATATCTTCACCGTCTCCCCCTGCTCCTGCCGCACGGACCGCGAGGTCATGGGCGAGGGCTGCGGACACCTGAAGGAGGATATGTGCATTCAGATGGGCCACGCGGCGGAGTACTACATTCGCACCGGCAGAGGCCGCCAGATCACGCGAGCGGAGGCCTACGAAATCCTCAAGCGCGCGGAAGAAAACGGTTTGATGCACGAAATTCCGAATACGGACGGCTCCGGCAAGACGCACGCAATCTGCAACTGCTGTGGCTGCGGCTGCCTCTCGCTGCGCACGGCGGCGATGTTTAAAAACGTCGACATGGTGCGCTCGAACTATGTGTCCGAGGTGGATGCGGAGAAGTGCGTCGCCTGCGGGCAATGCGTCGAAAACTGCCCGGTGAACGCGCTGAAGCTGGGTCAGAAGCTCTGCTCGAAAACCGACGTGGTCAAGGACATCACGACCGTGATCACCCCGCGGGACGAGGACTGGACGCAGGACAAATGGAACGCGGAGTACCGCTTCAACCGCGAGGACGTCGTCGACAGCGGCACCTCGCCTTGCAAGACCAACTGCCCCGCGCACATCGGCATTCAAGGGTACGTCAAGCTCGCGTCGCAGGGCAAGTACCGCGAGGCGCTGGAGCTCATTAAGCTCGAAAATCCGCTGCCTGCCGTCTGCGGACGCATCTGCAACCGCCGCTGCGAGCAGGCATGCATGCGCGGCGAGATCGACTCCCCCATCGCGATTGACGAAATCAAGAAGTTCATCGCCGCGCAGGAGCTGACCGCGAGCGGTCGGTTCGTGCCGAAGAAGCATCACGATTACTCGAATATCAAGGTCGCCGTCGTCGGCTCCGGCCCGGCGGGCTTGAGCTGCGCCTATTACCTCGCGCTGGACGGCTACAGCGTTACCGTGTTCGAAAAAGAGCAGAAGCTCGGCGGCATGCTGACCCTCGGCGTACCCGCCTTCCGGCTCGAAAAGGACGTCATCGACGCGGAGATCGCGATCATCCGCGAGCTCGGCGTGGAGTTCAAAACCGGCGTTGAGGTCGGCAAGGACGTTTCGCTCGACGCGCTGCGCAAGCAGGGCTACGCCGCATTCTTCGTCGCCATTGGCGCGCAGGGCGGCCGTGCGCTCGGCGTGGAAGGCGAGGACGCAACCGGTGTCGTCTCCGGCATCGAGTTCCTCCGCCGTGTCAACGCGGGCGAAGACGCAAAGCTCTCCGGCAAGACCGTCGTCATCGGCGGAGGCAACGTCGCGGTGGACGTCGCCCGCACCGCCGTCCGGTCGGGCGCGAGTGAGGTTACGATGGTTTGCCTCGAGTCGCGTAAGGAGATGCCGGCCTCCGAGGAGGAGATTGCGGAGGCCGAGGAAGAGCAGATTTCGATCCACAACGGCTGGGGTCCCAAGCGCATCCTCAGCGAAAACGGCAAGGTCACCGGCGTAGAGTTCAAGCGCTGCACCGCCGTGTTCAACGCAGAGGGCCGCTTTGCCCCGCAATATGACGAGAACGACACGATGGTCGTTCCCGCGGACGCGGTGCTCGTGACCATTGGCCAGAGCATCCTCTGGGGCGACCTGCTCGCGGGCTGCGACGCGGTGACCAACCGCAACGGCACCTTGCAGGCGGACGGCTTTACCTACCAGAGCGCGCAGAAGGACGTCTTTACCGGCGGGGACTGCTACACCGGCCCGAAGTTTGCCATCGACGCGATTGCCGCGGGCAAGCAGGCCGCGATTTCGATCCATCGCTATGTGCACCCCGGCCAGTCGCTGACCATTGGCCGCGACCGCCGCGAGTACAAAGAACTCGACAAGAAGAACGCGATTGTCGAAACCTACGATAACACCCCGCGCCAGAAGCCGGAAACGCTGGACAGCAAAACACCCGCGACCAAGACCTTCCGCGACCTGCGCGGAACGTTTACCGAGGCGCAGGTGCAGGCGGAGACCGCGCGCTGCCTCGGCTGCGGCGTCACGCTCGTAGATCAGTATATGTGCGTCGGCTGCGGACAGTGCACGACGAAGTGCAAGTTTGACGCGATTCACCTTGTCCGCCGCTACGACGGCGCGGGCGTGGAGTTCACCGAGATGAAGCCCGTCGTCATCAAGCAGATTCTCAAGCGCAAGGGCAAGATCGTGATCAAGAAGGTCAAGCGCGCCCTTGGCGTCGTGAAGTAAGCGCCATGCACGAGCTGGGAATCGTCTTCGAAATTCAAAAGCGCGTGTCAGCCGTAGCAGAGGAGAACGGACTCGCGCTGAGCGATATTGCGCAGGTGGTGGTGGAGGTCGGCGAGGCCTCCACCATCGTTCCGCGTTATCTCAAGGAGTGCTGGCCCGCCGCGACGGACGGCACGGAGATGGAAAGCGCGGAGCTCGTAGTCGAGCTCATCGTCGCCCGCGTGCAGTGCAAAAAGTGCCAAACCGTTTACGAATACCTCAAGAACGACAAAAAATGCCCCAACTGCGGCGCATGGGAATGCGTCATGGTGTCGGGGCAGGAGTTCAATATTAAGGAAATTGCGGTGTTTGAGGAGGAGTCGGACGAAGCGCCCGAACCCGATCCGGAACACTAACAAACTCAGCAAAGCCTGCCACCCGGCGGGTTTTGCCATTCTTTTGACAACGTTCTTTGCCCGTTTGTTGCAAACCGAACATTGCTTGGTCACGATCTTGGTCTATACTGAAATCAGATAAAGGAAGATGGAAAACTCCTCCTCCTTTTGGGAAAGGAAGAAATCATTTTATGCGTCATTATATGTTTTTGAGAATGCTCAACGGGCATTTCTTAGGCGGACTGCTCGCGTTGATCGTCGTCGTAGGCATCGTTCTGTTGATCGTCTATCTGGCGAGCCGCAAGAACAAGACCCCCGCGCAGGCGGTAGCCGCTACGAATGGCAGCGCAGTTCATGCAACCCACGAGCGGATTCTCGCACTGCTGAACGAGCAGAAGGCCTCCGGCGCCATGGGCGCGACGGAATTTGAGGAGCGCAGGCTCATTCTCGAAGGCGGCCGAAGCGACAACTATGCCAACGCGGATCTTGTTGCGCTCAAGGAGCGCTACGCCCGCGCGGAACTCACCACCGCGGCCTATCTGGAAGAGCGGAATCGTCTGCTCAACGTCGGCTGATTCGAAAGACACGCGAACACAGACAGGCGGGCCGGAGACGGTTCGCCTGTTTCTTTTTTGCAAGACGCCCGAAAGAAAGCTTCAAGAAATAATTGCAAGCGATTGTATCTGCTTCCTCGTCGTGCTATATTGAAGAAAAGAGAATCGAAACGCGAGGGCAACGCATATGCTGACCTATGGCGGAAGAGAAGCGAGCGATTTTGAGCGCACGGCTGCGGTCGATTTTCTCTCGCGCTTTACCCAGGAGCCGGAAACACTCACGTTTCCCGAGGTCGCCGTACTCGAAACGGACGGCTACGGTCGGGTACTGGTCTTTTTGCGGGTGAAACACGCGAGCGGGCTGGAAGAACCGTTTCTCGTGATCTTTAAGGAACTCCGCCCGGACGGCAGCTATTTGGCCGGGCCAAAGTCGATTTTGCGCGTGCGCGAAGCCTCGTTTTACGCGGGGCTGGAGCACCACAAGGTTCGCAACAGCTGGGAGTGCCCGCTGGACGTGGAATCGCCTTTCGATGTTTAGAAATGCAGGAATTAAACGCGCTCACTGCATAATTCGATATTCTATTAGTAAAATATTGGTCTTGACAACCGATGAAAAAAGCGGGATTCTAGCAACGTACCAGTTGATTGTTCAGGTGGTCATCTTATGAAAGCAGCGGGACTCATCGCCGTTGCGGGGCAGTCCAGCCGAATGGGCGCATTCAAGCCCCTGCTCCCGATCCACGGCAAACCCATGATCGCAAATACAGCAGATGTGTTCCTGCGCGCTGGCGTAGCGGATCTCTACGTGGTCGTCGGAAAATCCGGCGAGGACGTCATTCGGGCGCTTTCGGGATAC
>CAZDXW010000081.1:0-8279 GCA_964509485.1 uncultured Christensenella sp. | reverse complement strand
AGGACGTCATTCGGGCGCTTTCGGGATACACCGCGCAGTTTCTCTGGAACCGCGATTTTGCGAACACGGAGATGTTTGCCTCCGTTCAACTGGGGCTCGCCGCCATCCGCGAAGCAGGCAAGTTCGACGCCGCGTTTTTGCTGCCGGGCGACATGCCAGCCGTTGAGCCGCAGGTATTAACCGCCTTGCTGAACACGCTTGAAACGAGCGATTACGACGTTGTGTTTCCAAGCGACGGCACACACCGACTGCATCCCCCGCTCGTTCGCGCAAGCGTCTTTGACGCGCTGATTGACTACTCCGGCGAGGACGGGCTCCGCGGCGCGTTTCGCACGCTGGGGTCGCGCATCGGCTACGTGGTCACGGGCGAGGCGGGTTGCACAATGGACGTAGACACACCGGAAGATTATGAACGCGCGCGCGCGTTTCTCGAACACCGCGAAGGCGAGGTGAAAAGCGAATGACCGTTGTGGCGCTGATCCTTGCCGCGGGCGAGCCGAGGCAGATGAGCCATTTTCAGCCGATGCTCAAGCTCAGCGGAAAATCCGTCATTCGCCGCCAGATTGAGGCGTTTCGCGCCGCGGGCGTGAGCGATATTCGAATCATTACCGGCTACCACGCGGGCATGCTGGAGCGGCATCTCTCCGGCGAGGCCGTCCGCTTTGTCAAGAACGAGAACTACGCCACAACCGATATGCTGGAGTCCGCAAAATGCGGCCTGCGCACACTGGAATCGGATTGCGAGCGCGTGCTGATTACACCGGGCGACGTGCCCTATCTCCACGCGGAGACGATCCAGAAACTTCTGTGTTCGCAAAAGCCGGTCGCGATTCCCTCCTTTGAGCACGCCGCCGGGCATCCGGCGATGGTGCGCAAATCCTGCTTTGCGTCGCTGCTGAGCTACACGGGTGATCGCGGGCTGCGCGGCGCGCTGGCAAAATGGAAGAACGACACCGAGTTTGTCCTAACGGACGAGCAAGGCGTTTTGGTGGACATCAACACGGAGACGGACTATCAGCGCGAACAGCGCGAGCAGACCCCGCCGCTCCACCCGGAGCTTTCCGCTGCGCTGACCATTCGCATCGGCGAGGTTGGCATCGACGAGAAGTACATTCGCCTCCTGGAGTGCATCGAGCAGGAGCACTCGCTCCAGAAGGGCGCGCAGCGCGCGGAACTCGCGTACAGCAACGCCTGGCAGATGCTCAACCGCATGGAGGAGGCACTCGGAAGCCGTCTCGTGGAGCGTACGCTTGGCGGCGCAACCGGCGGCGGCAGCAGCCTGACCCAAGCCGGCCGCGAGTGGGTCTCCCGCTACCGCAGACTGGAGCAAACGCTCGCCGGCGAGCTAATGCAAATTCAGCAGCGCGAATTCGAATAAACCCCTGTCTTTCTGCCCGTTTTCTTTGATTTTTCGGTGATTTTCACGAATATATTCTCTCGGCTTCTTTCCCGTCCTTGCAGGCATTCCTTCAAATTCCGACGAACTTTCTTCGACTTTCTCATTCGAAAAACAACCGCATTTTCTCAATAGATTCGATACAACTGTGATAGAACCAACACAACTTCATTCGCCGACCCGACCCGAAAGGGATTATTCGTTACTTTATTATACGAGAGGAGAACCGTTCTTGAGAGATTTTGTGTACCTTGCTCCGGAGACTCTGGAGGAAGCCGCCGCGCTCAAGTTGGAGCACGACGACAAAGCGATCTTCATGGCTGGCGCGACGGACGTCATCATCCGCCTGCGCGACTATCTGATCGCGCCGGACTACGTGATCGACCTGAAGAACATCCCCGACATCGGTGGAATCACGTTTTCCGAGACCGACGGCCTGCACATTGGCGCGCTCGCGACCATGACGCAGATTGCGACCAACCCGCAGGTGCTCGCGTACTATCCAACCCTCGCCGAAGCCGCGTCGACAGTCGGCGGGCGGCAGATTCGAAACCGCGCAACCTGCATTGGCAACATCGTGAACGCTTCCCCGCTGGCGGACACCGCAACACCGCTGTATTGCTACGACGCGGTGGTTGAAATCTTCGGCCTGCCGGGACGGCGCGAGGTTCCGATTCAGAATTTTATCCAGTTCGTGCGCAAGGTCGATCTAAAGCCCGGCGAACTGGTCACCGGTATTCGCGTGCCGTATCTCGCGGGCGCGAAGGGCGTGTTCCGCAAGATTGCGCGCCGCAACGAGGTCGATCTTTCGACCGTCTGCGGAACGGTGCTGCGCACTTCCGGCGGCTGGCGCATCGCGATGGGTTCCGTCGCGCCGACGCCGCTGCGCCTCAAGAAGACAGAAGCGCTGCTCGCGGGCAAACCGCTGAGCGACGCGCTCATCGAGGAAGCCGCGCTGCTCGCCGCAACCGAGGTCAGCCCGATTGACGACGTGCGCGCGGACAAACAGTATCGTCTGGATATCGTCTCGTACCTGGTGCGCGACGGCCTGACGAAACTGCGCTAAGGAGGGCCAAACCATGGATTATTGCGTCAAATTCTGCGTCAACGGAGAACCCGTTGAACTGAACGTTTCCGGCAGCGAAACGCTGCTGCACGTGCTGCGCGAAAAACTCGGCCTCACCGGCACCAAGGAAGGCTGCGGCGCAGGCGAATGCGGTGCCTGTACCGTCATTCTCGACGGACAGGCCATCAACGCCTGCCTCGTGCTCGCGCCGGAGGTCAACGGCAAGGTCATCACCACCGTGGAAGGCCTCGCCCACGGCGATGAGCTCAGCCCGCTGCAGGAATCGTTTATCGACCATGCCGCGCTGCAATGCGGCTTCTGCACGCCGGGCATGCTCATGAGCGCCGAGGCGATGCTCCGCGAGAACCCCACGCCCACGCGTGACGAGATTAACCACAACATGTCCGGCAATCTCTGTCGCTGCACAGGCTACAAGAAGATCGTAGAAGCCATTGAAGACGTGGTTGCAAAGGGGGTTTATTCGAAATGAAGATCGTTGAACAAACCAATGCATGCCAGGACACGACCAAGTCGGGAACGCGCGTCGTCGGCCAGTCCGTCGAACGTCTGGACGCGATTAAGAAGGTAACGGGAACCGCGATCTTTGCGGACGACATCGTCTTCTCCCGCCCGCTCTACGCGCAGGTTGTGCGCAGCCCCCATGCACACGCAAACATTCTCTCCATCGATCTCACCGCGGCAAAGGCGCTTCCGGGCGTTCGCAGCGTGATCACGGGCGAATGCTACAAGCGGCGCGCGGGCCTCTACCTCGAGGACAAGAACTTCCTCGCGGTCGGCAAAGCGCGCTATCGCGGCGAGCCGGTTGCCGCCATCGCGGCGGACACGCCGGAGATTGCGCGCCGCGCCTGCGAACTGGTCAAGGTGGAATACGAGGTGCTGCCCGCCGTCACCGACGCGCTGGAAGGCATGAAGCCGGACGCGCCGATCATCCACCCCGACCTCGGCTCCTACAAGGTGCTGCCGATCTTTTACCCCAAGCCGGGCACGAACATTTCGCATCACTATGTGCTCCGAAAGGGCGACACGGATAAGGCGTTTGCCGAGGCCGACCGCGTATTCGACCACAACTTCTACATTCCGCACGTGCAGCACGTGCCGATTGAGCCGCACGCCTGCACCGCGCAGTACATGCCGGACGGCGATTTGACCATCTGGGCGGCCTGCCAGAGTCCGTTTGCAGTGCGCCGCGCGCTGGCGGAGACGTTTGATTTTCCGCTCAACAAGATTCGCGTCATCAGCAAGGCCGTCGGCGGCGGATTCGGCTGCAAGGCGGGCACGACGCTGGAAGGCATCGTAATTCCGCTGGCGATGCTCAACCCCGGCCGTCCGGTCAAGATGACCTACACGCGCGAGGACGAGTTCCAGAACGCCTATGTGCGCCAGGGGCTGCACATCAACATCAAGACCGCGGTACGTAAGGACGGCAAGATCATCGGCTCCAAGAACGTGCTCGCCTGGGACGGCGGCGCTTACACGGAATACGGCGTCAACATCGTCAAAGCAGCTGGCTGGGGCTGCGTCGGCCCCTATGACATCGACAACATCAGCACGGACAGCTACTGCGTCTACACGAACCACCCCGTCGGCGGGCCGTACCGCGGGTTCGGCATGTGCGAAATCCATTTCGCCATTGAGCAGAACCTCGACATGATCGCCAGTGAGATGGGGCTCAACGCGTTTGAAATGCGCAAGCTCAACGGCATCCGCGAGGGCGGACACTCCGCAACGGGTCAGACTATTGAAGTCGCCGGCTATCAGGAGTGCCTCGACCGCGCGGCGGCGCTCATGGAGCTCGACAAGCCCTGCGCACCCTCCGGCAGCCCGACCAAGCTGCGCGGCAAGGCCATTGCGGGCGGCTGGAAAGCCCCGTCGATGCCGACGGACGTCGCCTCCTCCGTCATCATTCGCATGAACGAGGACGGAACGTTTATCCTGCTGGCGTCGTGCCACGACATCGGTCAGGGATCGGATACCATCATGGCGCAGATCGCGGCGGAAACGCTGACCGTTCCCGTGGACAAGATCAGCGTCCGCACCGGCGACACCGACCATACCCCGTATGAATGGCAGACCGTCGCCTCGCGCTCGACCTACTGTGCGGGCAACGCAACCAAGCTCGCCGCGGAAGACCTGCGCAACAAGGTGCTTGAGCTCGCGCAGATCAAGATGGGCACGTGGAAGAACGACCTCTACCTCGAAAACGGCTATGTCTGCCGCAAGTTCTATCCGGATCAGAAGGTGCCTCTCTCCGCGTTTGCGCTCGGCCTCTCCCTGCCGGATCAGAGCGGCATCGGCGGGCCGATGATCGGCGTTGGCGCGTTCGTCGTGCCAAACAACATTGCCGCGGACAAGAAGACCGGCCTTTCGCCAAAGCCCGTCGCGTTCTGGAGCATGGGCGTCAACGGCGCGGAGGTCGAGGTAGACACCGAGACCGGTAAGGTCAAGGTGCTCAAGATGGTCTCCGTGTTCGACGCGGGCAAGGTCATCAACCCAGCCATGTACGAAGGTCAGGCTGAAGGCGCGATGGTGCAGGCCATGGGCACGGCGCTCTACGAAGAGCTCAAGCTCAAGAACGGCCGCGTCATGAACCCCAGCTTCGTGGACTACAAAATCCCGACGTTTGAGGACATGCCGGAGTTGATTGTCGAAGCCGTCGAAAAGCCCGAACCGACCGGCCCATACGGCGCGCGCGGCATCGGCGAAATCACGATGGTGCCCGGCGCCCCGGCGATTGCCAACGCGGTTGCAAACGCCATTGGTGTGCGCTTCCTGCGCATGCCGCTAACGCCGGACGTGGTGCTCGCCGCGCTGCGCGAGAAGAAGGCGAACGAAAACAAATAGTATGACAGAAAAGTAATACTAATCGAACAAAACAAGCCGTTTGCTGCTGCAAGCGGCTTGTTTTTTGCCATTTTACAATCCAAAACCCCGAAATTTTACATTTACTTAACGCAATTGAGATGATTGTCAAATCCTTTTCCTCTATGATAAACGAGAAAAAGAAGAAAAAGTCTAGAAAAGAAGAATTGGAGGATCCCAATGAAGTCTGCTTCCCACCATGCCATGGGGCATCTGCTGTACGAAGCGCTCACGAACGAAGGTTACCAGCTCGACCGCGAACTGTTTGTACTTGGCAACCTCTTGCCGGACTATATGCCGGAGATGGTGCTTACCCCGCACTTTACGCTGAAATGCCAGCGCGAAATCCATATCTTTACGGAGGCACTGGCGGGCCAGCCCGTCCAGAAGGGCGATCAGCTTCCGCCGGAATACGCGCTGCGCCTCGGCATCCTCTGCCATTACCTGACGGATTATTTTACCTACGCGCATACCCCCGAGTTCCGCCTCGGCCTCAAGGAGCACGCCGCCTACGAACTGCGGCTGGACGAGTACTTCCGCGACCACTACACGGTTGAGCAGAGCCAGCGCGGTCTTGTCGCCCCCGCCAGCGAGATTGCACGGGACGTCGTTAAGGACATCTACCGCAACAAGCGCGACTACCGCGCGAGCGAGCGCACGCTGGAAACCGACGTGCAGTTTGCGTTCAGCGTTTGCCTCTCGAGCATGAAACAGCTGCTCGCCATCTCCGAAGCGCGCGAGGAACACGTGAGAACCCCGTTCCGCTACCGCCGCTTCGCCGCCGAACGGTACGCCTTCCAGAGCGAGGTCTGCCGCCGCCGGATCGTTCCCCGCCGCGCTTGGTGCCCCGCCTGCGTGTAACCGATCATCTAGCGCGAAAGCGCATAATGCTTCTCTCCTCCATACAACGCCGAAAGGCGTTCTTTTTTTGCCCAAAGTACGGGGCTTTTCCGACGCTTTGCTGCATATATGCATGCATATTGCATATTTCTGTATGAATTCGAATCGTCACGAAAGATATATTCTTTATTTTAGCCATTTTCTTTCAAAATGGTATTGACTTTTTATGCTAATATTATTAATATATATGCAATTCACCAATTGGAGGCAACGCATATGTCAAACATCAAAAAGATCGTTTTAGCCTATTCCGGTGGGCTGGATACATCCGTCATCATTCCGTGGCTCAAGGAGAACTACCCCGGCTGCGAAGTCATCGCCGTTGCGGGCGACGTCGGCCAGGGCACGGAGCTGGACGGGCTGCAGGAAAAAGCGCTCAAAACAGGCGCGAGCAAGCTCTACGTCGAAGACCTCACGGAGGAATTCGTCAACGACTACATCGTGCCGACCATGAAGGCGGGCGCGATCTACGAGGACTATCTGCTCGGCACGTCGTTTGCCCGCCCGGTCATTGCGGCGCGCATCGCCGAGATCGCCCTCAAGGAAGGCGCGGACGCGATTGCCCACGGCTGCACCGGCAAGGGCAACGATCAGGTTCGCTTTGAGCTGACGATTAAGCACTTCGCGCCGGAGATGAAGATCATCGCCCCGTGGCGCGAATGGTCGATTAAAAGCCGCGAGGAAGAGATTGACTACGCCGAAGCACACAATGTGCCGCTCAAGATCAGCCGCGAAACGAACTACTCCAAGGACAAGAACCTCTGGCATCTTTCGCACGAGGGTCTCGATCTGGAAGATCCCGCGAACGAGCCGCTCTATCAGAAGGAAGGCTTCCTCGAGATGGGCGTTTGCCCGGAGCTCGCGCCGGACAAGCCCACCTATGTGACCATCGGGTTTGAAAAGGGCGTTCCCGTTTCGCTGGACGGCAAGAAGATGAGCGCCAAGAACATCATCCTTGCGCTCAACAAGGTCGGCGGCGAGAACGGCATTGGCCTGCTTGACATCGTCGAGAACCGGCTGGTCGGCATCAAATGCCGCGGCGTCTACGAAACCCCGGGCGGCACGATTCTCTACAAGGCGCACGAAGCGCTCGAGACCATCACGCTGGACAAGCTGACCGCGCATAAGAAGCAGGAGCTTTCGATTACCTACGCGGAACTCGTGTATAACGGCCTCTGGTTCAGCCCGCTGCGGGACGCGCTCGCCGCGTTTGTCGATAAGACCCAGGAAACGGTCACCGGCACGGTCAAGCTCAAGCTCTACAAGGGCAACATCATCAAGGCCGGCATCGAGAGCCCGTACAGCCTGTATTCGGAAGCCATCGCCACCTTCGGCGAGAGCGACTACAACCAGAAGGACGCGGAGGGCTTCATCAACCTCTATGGCCTGCCGACCAAGGTCAATGCCCTTGTTCAGGCGAAAAATAAGAAGAAGTTCAAGCTGTTTTAAGCCAAAACCTGCGGGAAGATAGCGAAAAATACAGTACATTCTGATACAATCAAGTTAACGAAGCGCCCGCCTCCGGCGGGCGCTCGCAACCAGACAGAATTCGAGGGGTCGAGACGATGGAAAAACTCTGGGCAGGACGGACAACGGGCGGAAACGCCGCGCTCGCGGATGAATTCAACCGGTCAATCGCATTTGACGCGCGGATGGTCGAGGAGGACATCGCGGGTTCCATGGCGCACGCAACCATGCTTGGCGCAACGGGTATCCTCCCGCAGGCCAGCGCGGACGCCATTCTGGACGGACTCTCCAGCATCTTAAACGACCTCAAGTGCGGACTACTCAAGATCGACCCGCTTGCGGAGGACGTCCACTCCTTTGTGGAGTTCGAACTGACCCGCCGGATCGGGGACGACGGAAAGAAGCTACACACCGCGCGGAGCCGGAACGACCAGGTCGCACTCGACCTAAGGCTCTGCCTCAAGAAGGAGATCGCGGAAACCGTCTCGCTGACAAAAGCGCTGATCAAGACCATCGCCGACGTTGCGGAAGCGCACGCGGAAACCGTCATGCCGGGATACACCCACCTGC
>CAZDXW010000080.1:6043-14089 GCA_964509485.1 uncultured Christensenella sp. | reverse complement strand
ACGAGGCCAAGGTCAAAGAGGAACTTATGCCAGAAACGGCTGTAGAGCAAGTGCAGCGTCGTGTGCTCCATGCCGCCGTTGTACCAGTCCACGGGCGTCCAATAGTCCAGCGCCTCGCGGGAGGCGAATTCTTTGTCGTTGTGCGCGTCCGTATAGCGCAGGAAATACCAACTCGAGCCCGCCCAGTTCGGCATTGTATCCGCCTCGCGGGTTGCAGGGCCGCCGCACTTGGGGCAGGTGGTGTGCAGCCAGTCCTTGGCGCGCGCCAGGCAGCTGCTGCCGTCGTCGGTGGGCGTAAAATCGTCCAGCATCGGCAGTTCGAGCGGGAGCTGGTCGTAGGGAATCGGCACCCAGCCACAGTGCTCGCAGTAGACGAGCGGAATCGGTTCGCCCCAGTAGCGCTGGCGCGAAAAGACCCAATCGCGAAGCTTGAAGTTCACCTTGCGCTCGCCGATTCCCTTTTTCACGAGGAAATCGATGATCGCGGGAATCGCTTCGGACACCTCCATGCCGTTGAGGAAGCCGGAGTTGACCATCTTGCCGTGCTCGCACTCGGTGTAGGCTTCGGTGGTAATGTCGCCGCCCGCGACGACCTCGATGATCGGCAGATCAAACGCCTTGGCAAACGCATAGTCGCGCTCGTCGTGTGCCGGAACCGCCATAATCGCGCCCGTGCCGTAGCCCATGAGCACATAGTCCGAAATCCAGACGGGAATCTTCTCGTCGTTGACCGGATTGATTGCGTAGATGCCGCCGAGCGGAACGCCCGTCTTGTCCTTGACCAGCTCGCTGCGTTCAAAATCGCTCTTGATCGCGGCGGCCTTCTGGTACGCGCGCACCTCGTCGAGGTTCGTAATCTTGCCGGCATACTGCTCAATGAGCGGATGCTCCGGAGACACAACCATATACGTCGCGCCAAAGAGCGTGTCCGGGCGCGTGGTAAAGACGATGAGTTCATCGTTGAGTCCGGCGAGCGCAAACTTGACCAGCGCGCCTTCGCTGCGGCCGATCCAGTTGATCTGCTGTGCCTTGATCTTTTCGAGATAGTCCACCGTGTCCAGATCGTCGATCAGGCGCTGGGCATAGGCGGTGATTTTGAGCATCCACTGCGAGCGGACCATGCGGACGACCTCGCCGCCGCAGCGCTCGCAAACGCCGTCGACCACCTCTTCGTTGGCAAGGCCAACCTTGCAGCTCGTGCAGAAGTTAATCGGAATCTCCGCCTTGTAGGCTAACCCCTTCTCAAAGAACTTGAGGAAGATCCACTGCGTCCATTTATAATAGTCCGGGTCGCTCGTGTTGACCTCGCGCGAATAATCGAACGAATAGCCGAGCCGCTGCAGTTGGTTGCGGAAGCGGATGATGTTGTCGTGCGTCACTTTGGACGGGTGAATACCCGTCTTAATCGCGTAGTTCTCCGTCGGCAGGCCGAAGGCGTCGTACCCGATCGGGTAGAGCACATTGTAGCCCTCCATGCGGCGCTTGCGCGCAATGACGTCCATCGCGGTGAACGGGCGCGGATGGCCGACGTGGAGACCCTGCCCGGAGGGGTAGGGAAACTCGATCATGGGAAAATACTTGCGTTGCGTCGGGTCGGTCTTCGCCTCAAAACAATGGCTGTCCGCCCAGATTTTCTGCCACTTGGCCTCTATCGCCTGTGGGTCGTAGCGATCCTGCATGAAACAATGTCCTCCGAAACTATCCTAAATATGAAGCTTATCCTTTTTCGGGTGGTTTGTCAATTCGGGGGAGCTCGAAAACAAGGCAACTAGACGGCGTATTATACAAAAGGAACGCTTCGTGCAAGACAATCGTCAAGAAGCGGCCGAAGAACATTCGACCGCGACGCAGAAAATGAGTATGTATTGAGTGGTTTCGCACATAAGCGAAGTCGTTAATCCTTCTTGAACTCCGTGCGATAGTTTGCCAGCCTTCGGCGGATCGCAATTTTCAAAAAGACGAGCAGCAACACGAACAGAAGATAGCAACCGAGTATTGCGGCATTTGGGATCATTGCGATTGCGTGATCCAACAGCCAACGAACGAAAGGAGCACTATAAAAGAAATGCCGTAGGATTTCAAGAACACCAACGAGCGCTATACCGGATCCCAAAGGAAGTATATACGCCCACGTAGAGTGTCTGGCGGCGAGCCCTTTGGTCAGCGGCAATACAAGGAAGGCGATAGTGAACAGGAAGAACAGCAAGCTAACGTCGATCTTCTGTGTGAAATAACCACTTGCTGGATTCTCCAACCAAAGGAGCGTATAGACGAGCAGAACGAATAGAGTAAAAACGGAGCACCCGTCGAGCAGAAGGAACAACCCGCGACGACCCCTTCGAGTGTACGCCTGAATGACCCTTTGCACAAACACAAAACCATCCGGGATAACCGTGTGAATTGCTTTTCCTGCGGCTTGTGCGTGGTTGAGCATTTCCAGAATATCCGACAACGCTTCTCGTTGATCCATTCTTGAAAGCTCAGAATTCGTTAAGCCATCTTTCACAGCCTGATATACCTCGTAATAATCCGGATTCAATTGCTTCTCATACTTCGACTTCCGAATCAGACGAAGATAAACCAATGCTATCGAAAACAGACAAACGACTACCATACCCAAGGCAAACAGGAAAGACGACGTCTGATTCCAAGCCTTGCTTGAAACAACCTGAAGAACGACGCTTGTAATCACAAGAGCGGCTAAAAGCGCCGCGCTGATCAGGACGACTCTATCTCGTTTTGTCATATCGCTACCTCGCTAAAAAAAGTTGAACGGAATTGTTGATTCGAACCCACGAAGTTAAAAATTTCTGATGCATCTGCTCTCCTTCTTTGGTCAGGGAGTAGTACTTTCGCTCTGGCCCATAAGGCGAAGGGCGTCTCTCAATTTGCAAAGCGTTTTGCTTCTGTAAACGAGTCAAAATTGGGTAAATGGTTGCCTCGTTCGTTTCTAAACCTGCTTCCGAGAGTAATTCAACGACTCGATATCCGTATGTCGCTTCGCGCGAGAGAAGCTCCAGCACGCAACCTTCTAGGATACCTTTTAGTAATTGTGTTTCATCGCTCATAGGTGGCCTCCAGATTGCTATTACGTATAACATAGTAGCTACGAAGGAAGAGTATCATGTCTACTATGTATTGTCAAGTAGTTTCTTCACAGCTTCACTTCGGTTCCCTCGCTTTACGCCCCTTCAAAATCGTGATACAATCGTAACCGTTCCAAGCCGCGATGTTTTCGCGGCAAAACACGCACAAATGCACTCATAACGTCATTCAATTTTGTAAGGAGGCGTCATTATGGAACAATATTCCGCACCGCTTACCCCCGAACAGCAGGCGCACAACAAGTCCTCGGTTACCGCAATGGTGCTCGGCATCGTGAGCCTGGTGGTCACCTGGTTCCCGGTTGTCGGCCTCGTGCTCGCCATCGTCGGCCTGACCATGAGCCGATCCAACCGCCGGTTTGCCGAAACGCACGGCTTTAAGGAAAACAGCATGAACACCGCCGGATACGTCACCAGCGTCGTCGGCCTCATCGCGGGCATTCTGTCGATCGTGGTTACGATTCTCGTCATCGCGTTTGGCATTGCCGCCGCGGCCGGGATTTGGAACTACATCGTTCTGCCGGAAATCATCTAGTTCAAACCGAACCGATAAGGAGCAGTATGTTACCTTCATTTACCGTCTTTGGTCTCACCCTCCCGATGTATGGCGTCCTGTCTGCAACCGGCATGCTTGCCGCGTTCGTCCTGCTGGCGCTGACGCGAAAGTACACCCGCTTTTCGGAAGATCACGTGCTCAGCGTGATCATCTGGGCGGTCATCTCCGGTTTTCTCGGCGCCAAGATTCTGTATTGGCTCGTGGAATGGAAGCAGGTCGTTGCTGATCCCGCGTTTCTGCTGCGCACACTCCGGGAAGGCTTCGTCTTCTACGGTTCGCTGATTGGCGGACTGATTGGCGTCGGCATCTTTGCCGCGCGGAAAAAGCTGCCGTTCTTCGCGTTTACGGACTACACGATCCCCGGGCTGGTGCTCGGGCAGGCGTTTGGCCGCGTCGGGTGCCACTTTGCGGGCTGCTGCTATGGCATGGAATGCGAAACGCCCATCTCCGTCGTGTTTCCCGCGGGCGGCGCGGCTCCGGCCGGGATTCCGCTGCTGCCGACGCAGCTGATGGAAGCGTCGTTTCTGGCGCTGCTGACGATTCTGCTCGTCGTGCTGCTCAAGAAGAAAAAGCCGTTTGGAACGGTCTCCGGCTGGTACATGGTGCTCTACGGGGCATGGCGCTTTGGCATCGAGTTCTTCCGCAGCGACGAGCGCGGGTTCGTGGGCGCGCTGTCCACCTCGCAGTTCATCAGCATCTTCGTGTTTGCGGGCGGCGTCGCGCTGCTGGTGCTCGTTGCCTGCGGCGTGCTGAAGAAGACCGTGCTCGATCTGCCGATTCCGGTGGAGGAAGAGCCGAAGAAGAAGAACAAAAAGGGCGGAGATGACGAGGTGTTCGACGCGGAGGAAGAAGAGCCGAAAGCCACGGAGCCGGAAGCTCCCGCCGAAGCGAAGCCGGAAGTTCCTACCGAGCCGAAGAACGAAGAAGAAACGAAATAACGACACACAAAAAAAGAAACCGCCGAAAGGCGGTTTCTTTTTGCGTTGCAAGGTTATAAAAATAGAATCTCTTTAATCTCTGTAAGTTCTTAAAAATAGAATCTCTTTTTGATCTCTTCCTTCACCCGCGCGCGCCGGTTGAGCAGCAGCAGCGACGAGGCCAGCACCAGACACGGGAAGAGCACGTAGAGCGACCACGTCGGCCAGGCGATTGCGTGTTGGTAGAGCCCAATGAGAAATTCAATCGCGACCACGAGCAGCCCGATGCAGACCAACCCGAAGGCGAAGCGAACAAGAACGGGCAGCTTAAAGTTTGGCCCAGCCATGACGCAGAAGAACCAGCTCATCAACGCGGCCAATGCGGTAATCGGAAGTCCCAGCAGCAGCAGCCAGCCCCAGTCGCCCTGCGCGATGACCTGAATCAGCAGCAGTAGCACGCCGACCGCCGCCGCGTCGATGACCACGTAAAGAATCTTTGGCATCCGCGCGATCATGGGCAGCAGAAACACCGTAAAGGCGACCAGCTCGCCGCCGAGCACATAATAGCTCCAGCTGAGCTTGCCGGAGACGAGAACGTTTGCGAGCATGACCGTAAAGAGCGGAATCAGCATCAGCAGCGAAATAAACGAGGCGATGTAGCGCCGGTCTACGGTTTTGTCAAGGTGCTCCACATGGCTCGGATACGGACGCGCGGGCTTTTCCTCGCGCGGCTCGTTGGGGTTGATGACCTCCGTGCCGCAGAGCGGGCAGCGCGGTTCACTTTTTTGCAGCTCAACGCCGCAGTTCACGCAATAACTCATATGGGTTGCTCCTTTTTCGTCTTACGAAACAAAATGATCATTGCAGATGGACGTTACTCCATCTGATTGCTTTCTACTTTTACGGGAATGCCAAGCTTCACGAGGCGCGTAAAGAACTCGCGCTCCAGAATCGGCTCGGCGATGATGCGCGTGCAGTTGAACCGCAGCCGCCCGTTATAGGTCAGCGCCGCGGTGTTCACGCGGTTGTCCGCCGGCGGGCCGAGGATAAAGTCCATGCGGCGGATGTACTGCTCCATTTCCTTGGGCAGCTTGGTCACGCCGAGGTTGCTCAGCGTGGTGGTCGAGAGCGCGTCGCCAACCTGGGAATAGGCAATCTTCATCGCCATGTTCTTGATGAACAGCGGCGTCAGGCGCAGCAGCGTGTTTCGCTGGGTCTGCACGTTGGTTGTGATCTTGACGTTGAGCAGCTTTTGCGAAACCTCCATCGCCATTGTGTGGTGAACGATGTTGAGCACCTCGTCGAAGGTATATTCGCCAAGCCGCGGATCGATGCCGATGTTTGCGTAGTTTGCGAAGTTGCGCAGCGTCTTGCTGTGAAAGATGCTTCTGAGGTTGATGGGAACCGAAATCTTCACCGGCTGATAGCGGTGCTGTTGCGGAACCTTCCGGCGCTGAATCGCGTCGATCGACAGAATCAGCACGGCGGTGAGGTACTCCGTTACGGTTACGTTCTTTTCGCGCGCTTTTGCAAGCACGTCGCTGGCGTTCATGGAGCCGGTGATGATGTGCACAAATCCGCCGCGCTCGTCGGTGCCTTTGATGTGGTACGCCTTCACTTCCTTACGTGACTGCGTAATCTTTCCGGAATGTACGGCAAAGCTGTCCTCCGCCTCTTCCGGCTTCGGGTCCTCGGAGCAGTCCAGCACCTTGTCCCCGCGCGGGATGTTCGCGCCATATTTCAGGCGCAGGTATTCGGCAACCAGCGTTTGCAGAAAGACCAGTCCGCCGGTTCCGTCCGTGAGCACATGGAAGAATTCCACGGCGATGCGGTTTTGATAGTAGCGTACGCGCATGCAGAAGCTTTCCTTACTCTTGAAGCGCATGCGGACGCAGGGGTTGCCGACGTCCTGCTCAATTCTGGGCAAATCTTCGCTGTGTTCCAGATAAAACCAGAACAACCCGCGTTTGAGCTTGTAGGCAAACCAAGGCAGGCGGCGAAGCGTGCGCTTTTGCGCAACTTCGAGAATGTCCTCGTCGATGGGTTCCGTCAGCGTAGCGGAGAGCCGAAAGAGCGCGTTCCAGTTCCGGTTCATCGTTCCCGGATAAATCAGCGCCGCGTTATCGAGCTTCATCCATTTCGCTGGCTTTTTTGTTTTCGGCATAGCAGTGAGTTCCTTTTTATCCGCGTATTGTTCGCGGGTTAGTGTTCAATTGCGGACGCCGGCAGAGCGGACTCGAGTCCGAGCCGGGTCCGAAGGAAGTCGGACATGCGCACGAGCGCGCGCCTTCCTTCCGGCGTGCCATAGAGCGGATAGACGTGCCACATGCCGTCCGCAATGATCAGCTCGCTCGGCACCCCGGCGCGCTGCATCTGGTAGTGGACGGTCTTTGCGTCCGAAAGCAGAATCTCGTCGCTTCCGGCAAAGAACAGGCACGGCGGAAAGCCGGTGTAGTCGCCAAAGACGGGCGAGGCATACGGTTCGTATTCGTGTCCCGCGGCATAGGCGATGACGCTGTAGGCCAGCGACTCGCGAATCAGCGAGGGATCGCGGTAGACGTTGTTCCGGTAGGACGCGCCGGAGAACGTGAGATCCGTCCAGGGGGAAATGCACGCGATTCCGGCGGGAAGCGGCATCTGTTCGTCCCGAATTTTCAGCGCCAGCGCCAGCGCGAGTCCGCCGCCCGCGCTTTCGCCCGCCAGCGTGATGTGGTCCGGCTGATAGCCCCGCTCCAGCAGGTAGCGATAGGCGGCAAACGCGTCGTTCAGCGCGGCGGGATATTTATACTCCGGCGCGAGGCGATAGGCCACGCAGAAAACGTTCAGCTTGGTTTCGGAAGCGAGCAGTGCGCCAAAACCCTTTGCGTAATCCAGCCCGCCCGCCGTGTAGGCGCCGCCGTGCAGATACAGAATCGCGCGGTCGCAGGAGCCTTCGCAGTCGTTGGAAAACGCGAAACAGGCGGTGAAATCTGGAAACGAAATCGGTTCGAAGGACACCTTGTCCTTGAGCAGGCGCGTGGTAATACGGCCGAGCTGATCCTGCGCGGCGCGAGCCTGTTCAATACCGGTAAAACGAACCAATGGTTTTGCGAGTCGAAGCTCCAGTTTGAGCAGATTCGCGCTGAGGCTTGGCATATGGCGGGAGGTTCCTCTCGTCGTAGTTTCATTCTAATTCTATTCTAGCATAGTTCCGTCTGGCGCGCTGTGTTTTCTTTTTTACCGGAGTTTGGCGCGAAAAAGGCGCTTGCGTAAACGCTTGCTCAACGGCAATCCGAATTTCAGTCTATTGTGATAAAATACAGACAACAAGCTAAGAAAGAAGGGGTAAACTCTTGCCGCTGCTGATCATTCACGGGGATATCACTAAATTGTCGGCAGACGCAATTGTCAACGCCGCAAATTCCGCGCTGCGGCAGGGCGGCGGGGTCTGCGGCGCAATCTTTGCCGCTGCGGGCGAGCGCGAGTTGGC
>CAZDXW010000080.1:4341-5943 GCA_964509485.1 uncultured Christensenella sp. | reverse complement strand
GCAGATGTATGAAGAAGCTACATGCTCCAGATGTCCGGACAGGAGGCGGAGACGGCGAGCGCGCCCGCGGAAAGGGCGGCGATGACGTCCTCCTTTTCGTGGATGAACCCGCCCGCGATGATCGGAATGTCCACGCGCGATTGTAGCGTCGCAATCACCTTGGGCAACAACCCCGGAAGGATCTCGACAAAGTCCGGCTTGCTCTGCTGAATCTGCGCTTCAAAGCTCGCCAGCGATCTTGAGTCGAGCATAAATCCGCGCTGGATCGCCGCCATGCCGAGCTGCTTGGCCCGCTTGATCAGGGCGCCGCGTGTGCTGATGATTCCCTCCGCGTGTGTTTCGCGGCAGACGGCGTCCACGGCGATTTCCTTGCTGGAGAATCCCTCGATCAGGTCAAGGTGGATCACGCAGAGCTTGCCCGCGTCGTGTACGCGGCGCGTAAGCTCGCCAATGTCCATGACGTTGCCCGTCAGCAAAAACACCACGCGGCAGTCGGATTTCAGCGCGAGCGCGAGCTCTTCCTCGTTTCCGGCGGTGGCGATAACTGGGTTGTTCTGGAGCTGCTCTTGCAGCAGAGCGGCGGATGATTCCAAGGCGATTTCCCCCTTCGGGCAGATGCTGCTACTAGCATATGGAAAAAAGCGAAGAAGCGCAAGCTTGTGGTGAAATTTTGAAAGGCGATGCTTATCTGCAATGAGCAGAAAAATACGAAAAAGCGCAAGCCTGCGGCGAAATTCCGAAAAACACGTTTGACAAACGATAACAACGGTTATATGATAAATCTGTACAAAAGTTCCTCTGAGATTTGGAGTTTGGAGCGGCGCACAAGTTGTTTTGTGTATGCTCCTTTTTTCATGTCCGCGTGTAGAACACCGGGACACAAAGATGAATTCACAACCAACTTTCCACAATCACGAATATTGACACAGGAGGAAAATGACCTATGGCAGAAACCAGACCGTATGTTTCCTGGGACTTGATGGAACACTTCATGATCGATACGTTCGTTGCGTACGGCGTACCGAAAGAGGACGCGAAGATCTGCACGGATGTGCTGCTCGAGAGCGACCGCCGCGGTATCGAGAGCCACGGCTGCAACCGTTTTAAGCCCATCTATCTGGACCGCATCGACCAGGGCATTCTGTACCCCGTGACGAACTACGAGGTCGTTCGCGAAACGCCGACCACGCTCGTTGCGGACGCGCACGACGGCATGGGCATGGTCGCGAGCTACAAGGCGATGACGACCATCATCGAAAAGGCGAAGAAGTACGGCATGGCCATGGCGGCGATTCGCAACAGCTCGCACTATGGCATCGCCGGTTACTGGACGAGCATGGCGGTCAAAGAGGGCATGATCGGCATCTCCGGCACGAACGCCCGCCCGTCCATCGCGCCGACCTTCGGCGTGGAAAACATGCTCGGCACCAACCCCCTGACCTTCGGCCTGCCGACGGACGAGGACTTCCCCTTCACGCTTGACTGCGCAACCAGCATCAGCCAGCGCGGCAAGATTGAGTATTACGCGCGCACCGGCAAGGACACCCCCGCTGGCATGGTCATCGGCCGCGACGGCAGCGCCATGACGGACAGCCCGGCGAT
>CAZDXW010000080.1:0-4241 GCA_964509485.1 uncultured Christensenella sp. | reverse complement strand
GAAACCTTCAAGAAGATCGCGGGCGAAATCCTGCGCGAACTGCGCGCTTCCGAAAAAGCGCCGGGACAGGAACGCATCTACACCGCGGGCGAAAAGGAATGGGATGTCTGGCAGATTCGCAAGGACAAGGGCGTTCCCGTCGGCGAAGCGGTGCAGAAGGAGTTCATCTCCATTCGCGACAAGAAGAACCTGCCCTACAAATTCCCGTTTGAACAGTAAAAGACAAGGAGTATAGAAGCTATGGATTACGCAAAAGAGTCCCTTCGCCTCCATGCGGAGTGGAAGGGCAAAATCGAAGTTAAGGCAACCGTACCCGTCGCCACGCGTGAGGATCTCTCGCTGGCGTATACGCCCGGCGTCGCCCAGCCCTGCCTGGAGATTGAAAAGGACGTCAACCTCAGCTACGAACTGACCCGCCGCTGGAACCTCTGCGCGGTGGTCACGGACGGCACCGCCGTTCTCGGCCTTGGCGACATCGGCCCGGAAGCGGGCATGCCGGTCATGGAAGGCAAGTGCGTGCTGTTTAAGTCCTTTGGCGACGTGGACGCCTTCCCGCTCTGCATCAAGAGCAAGGAAGTGGACGACATCGTCAACACCGTTTACCTCATCAGCGGCAGCTTTGGCGGTATCAACCTCGAGGACATCTCCGCCCCCCGCTGCTTCGAAATTGAGCGCAAACTCAAGGAAAAGTGCGACATTCCGATTTTCCACGACGACCAGCACGGCACCGCCGTCGTCACTCTCGCGGGGCTCATCAATGCCCTCCGCGTGGTCGGCAAGAAAAAGCACGACGTCAAGATCGTCATCAACGGCGCGGGCGCCGCGGCGATCAGCGTCACGAAGCTGCTGCTTTCGGACGGCTTTGCCGACGTGACCCTCTGCGACCGCTCCGGCATCATCTACGAAGGCCGCAAGAACGGCATGAACTGGATCAAAGAGGAAATGGCGCAGATCACGAACCGTGCCAAGAAGCAGGGTTCGCTGGCGGACGCGATGGTTGGTGCGGATGTGTTCATTGGCGTCTCCGCGCCGAACATGGTGACCACCGAGATGGTCAAGACCATGAACAAGGACGCGATTGTCTTTGCCTGCGCAAACCCGACGCCGGAAATCTTTCCGGACGACGCGAAGGCGGGCGGAGCGGCGGTCATCGCGACCGGGCGCAGCGACTTCCCGAACCAGATCAACAACGTGCTGGCGTTCCCCGGCATCTTCCGCGGCACGTTTGACGTTCGCGCGAGCGACATCAACGACGAGATGAAGATTGCCGCGGCCTATGCGCTGGCGGGTTTGATTCCGGCGGAGGAGCTCAACGCGGACTATGTCATTCCCAAGGCGTTTGACCCGCGCGTTGGCAAGACCGTTGCGGCGGCGGTTGCCGAAGCGGCACGCAAGAGCGGCGTCGCGCGCATCTAACCGAAAAAAAGCACGATCCACATCCGGCGGCAGTCGAGCGCAGCAGCGCACGACTGCCGCCTTTTTGTCGACGCAAACCGGCATCTTTGTCGTGAATAATGACAAAACCCGCAAAACCATATATAATGCACTCACAGAAGTGGACGATCGGTGCAGCACATACCGTTAACGAAAGGGAGTGACGGCATGGAAGGCAAACAAGCTCCGAAGACCAGATTTTTAAAGCTTGTTCGATATTTCGGTTTCACGATCATCTCGGTGATCGTCCTTATTGCGGCCTTTCTGGTGTCCAGCCGAAACATTTCTTCGCAGATTCAAACGGTAACCGACCAGACGCTGAAAGACTCCACACGACAGGGAAGCGTTTCGATTCAAAAATACGTCGGCCTGATCCTCGCGCAAACCACGTTGATTGCCGAACACAATGCACACCACGGGGCAAAAGAGATGGTGGAGGAGCTTCGCGCCGAGCTCAAGTCCAATGTGTTCTCCGCAGAGATTGGTTTTGCCGATGCAGACGGCTATTTGACCTACGGCGATCAGCCGAAGACCAACATGGCCGGCGAAGAGTGGTTTCAACAGAGCAAAAGCGGCGAGGAACGGATCTTTCTCTTTTCCAGAGATGCAACCAAAGTGCAGAGGGATTTGCTGATATCCGCGCCGGTTCAAACATCCGACGGCTTTCTTGGCATTCTGTTCGTAACGATTGATGGATCGGAGATTGCCAACCGAATCGAGACGCAGGCATATAGCGGCAGAGCCATGTCGATCATCTGTGATTCGGAAGGGACAATGCTGTTTCTCGAACGGAAACTCAGCGGTGCCTCCCTCGGCAACAGCGTGTTTGATTTTGCCGGCTCGATCAAGATGCACGAAAAAGCGGATGCGCTCGGTCTCGCCGCGGCTTTAAAGCGCGGGGTTACCACGAGCTTTACCTATCAATACTACAACCAGAGTTTTTATGCGGCGACCGCTCCGGTCGGCGTTCTGGACTGGCAAATGATTACCTTTGTGGACACCGCAACGGCGGATGCGGTTCAGCAGCAGGTAAACCTCTATTTGATCGGCATGTTGATCGTCATGCTGGTCGTCGGCGTCTCCATGGCGATTCAGGCATATGTGCATGAGCAGGCAACCGTGCGGAAACTCGAGCAGGACAAAGGGCTTTTGCGGCAGAGCACGGAGCGGTATAAAATCATCACCAAGCTGTCCAACGAGGTGCTCTTCCAGGTGAATTGGCATACGGGCGCCATCTCGTTTAACGACAATTTTGAGGGCATGTTTGGGTTTCCGCCGCCGATCTGCACGGTGGATCAAATCGACAACTGTCTGCCGCTGATTGCGGAGGTCGATCGCGATCGCTTTCTCGCGATGATGCAGAAAATGCGCGACAACGGATCGGAGTCGCACGAGGAACTCCGCATGGTGCAGTCCCGCGGGGTTACGCGCTGGAAGCGAATCGATATCTATTCGATCTTCGATCAAAACGGGCACACCGCGGAGCTCGTCGGGAAAATTGTGGACGTCCATCGGCAGCGGCAATCCATGCAGCGTTTGATCCGTAAGGCGGACAGCGATCCGCTCACGGGGCTGTTCAACCGCGCGTCCATGGAGCGCAACATCAAGGAATATCTATCCGGCGAAGGGCATCTCGGCAAACACGCGCTGATGATGATTGACTTCGACAACTTCAAGGCGGTGAACGATACGCTTGGCCACGCAAAGGGGGATGATTTGCTCGTTTCCTTTGCGGCAATGATTCGCCATGTGTTCCGCTCCGGCGATTATGCGTCCCGCAATGGCGGCGACGAGTATATGGTGTTTCTAAAGAACATCGGTGATGACGACGTTGCGTGGGAAAAAGCGGAGGCGCTGCGTGCGGAGATGACGGGTCTGAGCCGAAAAATTGGCGTTCCGGTTTCAATCAGCGTTGGAATCGCGCTCTATCCGCAGGATACGGATACCTTTGAGCACCTGTACAAATCGGCGGACGACGCGCTCTACTACGTGAAAAACCACGGAAAGAACACGATCGCGTTCTATTGCGACCTGCCGAAAACGGACTCCGAACCAAAGTAGCGCCGTGCAAAGTGCAGGCGCAAGCATACAGCAAACGAAATGGGAGGGCAAACCAACGCAACAGCAGCAGAACAATGGCGTAGAAGCCACACCGCAGGCGGCGGCACCCGTCAAGTTCACGAAGAAGCAGAACATTCTGCAGGGATTCAAGTATCTGTTGTTCACCGCTTCGGCGGGCATCATTCAGGCGGCGTCGTTCGCGCTGCTGAATGAGACGATCCATTGGGCGTATTGGCCGAGTTATCTGATCGCGCTGACGTTATCGGTCGTTTACAACTTTACGGTCAACCGAAAGTTCACGTTTAAATCCGCAAAGAACGTACCGCTCGCGATGACGCAGATTTTCATCTACTATCTGGTGTTTACGCCGCTTTCCACCTGGTGGGGCGAGGCGCTGACGCTGGCGGGATGGAACGAATACATTGTGCTCTTTGGCACCATGGTGATCAACATGCTCACGGAGTTCTCCGTCTATCGGTTCATCGTGTTCCGCAAGCACATGTACACCAATAAAGAAGGTCAGGCCGAGCTCGCAAAGATGCAACTGGAAGAATAAGTCATTTCAACAAACAAGACCTCCGAATAAAATCGGAGGTCTTTTGTATCTCTTCGGGTCTGGGGCGGAGCCCCAATAATTATCCTTTATTCTATCGGCTTAAAGCCTTCCCCTGACCTGCTATTTTCAATAAAGAATAGTAAATAGAAAAAATCTACTCCATCGGCTTAAAGCCTTCGCCGTGCACCTC
>CAZDXW010000079.1:9196-14189 GCA_964509485.1 uncultured Christensenella sp. | reverse complement strand
CCCTCCGATGTTCGATAGTGGATGTAACGAAATGTTCATTTGTAGATTTTTATCATTCTACCATGTGTTGTTTTTAATGTCAAACGAACAAATGAGATCAACTTTAAACACGATTTTCCTATTTTTCGCTTCTTTTTGTCTTCGCATATCACAATATGACAAGATTGTACTGGACATTGCAGGAATACGTGTGCTATATTTGTTTTGTTGCGATAACATAATGCACTTTACTGTTGACTGTGAATCGAATTCAACAAGATATAATCAACGGGGCATCAATCACGTTTGCCAACCAATCGACTTTGGAAGCAGGCGAATCACGCCTTAGAAGGTATCCGCATGACAGAAGTATCCCGATGGGTACAAGAGAATCCCCTGCGATATCGGTTTCTGCAGGATTTTGAGAAGCTCGGCGCTTCCATTCTGTATAGCGCCGCCGACGGAATCGTGCTGAAACGGCGCAGGCTCGTCTATGCGGCGGGAACGGTGTCGAACCCCGCGTTGTTTTCGGACACCTTTGCCGCGCTCGTCTGCGAGCCGTCCGTTCGGGACGCCTTGCTGGGAGACGGAACGTTTCGGGAATGCTTCGACTGCTACCAAGCCGTTTATACGAACGGGCTAATCCAGCAGGAGCGAACGGACATTCAGCTCCGGCAGCTGACCCTCGACGATATGCCGTTTGTGCTACAGAACTATCACCATCCGGGCGCCAATCCAGAGCATATATCCGCACGGATTCGCGAATACATGATTGGCGCGTTTGTCGACGGCAACTGCGCGGGTTTTGCCGGGGTGCACGAAGAAGGCGCCATCGGCCTGCTCGAAGTAGTGCCGGAGTACCGCCGCCGCGGCATCGCGGAAGCGCTGGAATCCCAGGTGATCAACTGGTGCCTTCAAAACGATCGCCTCCCGTATTGCCACGTACTGACGGACAACACCGCGTCCCTCGCGCTGCAGCAGAAACTCGGTTTCACGCTGGACCCGAAGCCGCTGTACTGGCTGTCCTAAATCGATTGAAACATACACGAAAGCAGAATCAGGAAGGAACGAACCGAATATGACGATTGAACAAATGAAGCAGGAAGTTTGCCAGTATGCAAAGCAGTCCTATGCCGAAAAACTCTTTGCAGGCACGAGCGGCAATCTGAGTGTTTATAATAACGGAGTCATCGTAATTACGCCAACCTCCATTGCATACGAAACAATTACGCCCGAGGATATGGTCGTCATCCAGCCGGACGGAACAGTTCTGGAAGGAAAGCACGCGCCCTCCTCCGAATGGCGGATGCACGCGGCCATCTACCGGCTGAAGCCCGAAGTCCATGCCGTTATCCACACGCACTCCCCCTATGCGACGGCGTTCGCGGTAAACAACGCGCCAATCCCCGCCATTATGATTGAAATGGTGCCGTTTCTCGGCGGCGACGTGCCGCTGGCCGCGTTTGCGCTGCCAGGAACCGACGCGCTCGGGATTGAAGCGGTAAAGGTGCTGAGCGATCGCTATGCGTGCCTGCTCGCAAACCATGGCACGCTCGCCGTCGGCGACACCTTAACCCGCGCGCATACCCGCTCGATTTATCTGGAGGACTCCGCAAAGATTTGCTCCATCGCAATCGGAAACGGCGCAATCAAGACGATCAGCCCGGAACATCTGGCCGCGATGCGCGGCTAAGCAGCTTAGGAGGGTCAACATGAAACGAGCAGACGACGGAGTGGGCTTCCTGCTTCGATATGAGAATGTCGCTTGGTATGAAGCGGGCGCCGTACAGATTCTCGACCGGCGTATTTATCCCGTGCGCAAAGAGTATGTGATCTGTCACCATTATACCGAAGTTGCGCAGGCAATTGCAGACATGGTGACGCAGAGCGGCGGCCCCTATCTGGCCGCGGCAATGGGCATGGCGCTCGCCGCATTCGAGGCGCAGGGTCTTGCCGAAACGGAGCTGATTGCGTATCTGGAGAAAGCGGCGTACGTTCTCTCGCATGCCCGCCCCACCACATCGGCAAAGATGGAGCGAGTCACCGGGCGCGCAATGAACGTTGTGCGCAAGGAGATTGCCAGCGGGCACACCGGCCTGCGGCTGGTCGAGGCGCTGCAACAGAACGCGTTTGACCAGATTGAAGAGAATTATCGCCGATACACCGTCATCGGCAAGCTGCTGGCGGACAAAATCCCGATGAACGGAACAATCATGACCCAGTGCTTTGCGGAGACGGTGATTGGCACCATGCTGCGCGAATGCCGCGAACGCGGAAACGCCATAAATGTCATCTGCCCCGAAACGCGGCCCTATTTTCAGGGCGCTCGCCTGACCGCCTCCGTCGCGGGAGACATGGGGTTTGACGTAACCGTGATTTCGGACAACATGCCGGGGTATACGATGCAGCAGAAGAAGGTCGATCTGTTTACCTCCGCGGCGGACGTCATCACCATGGACGGACACATCATCAACAAGGTCGGAACCTTCCAAATCGCGCTCGCGGCGCAGTACTGGGGCATTCCATACTTCGTGACTGGAACCCCCAACCCCAGCCACCCGAATCTCGACTCCGTCGTCATTGAGGAGCGCGATCCGGAGCTTGTGATGAGCGCGATGGGCACTAAAACGACGCAGGCGGGCATCAAGGGATATTATCCCGCCTTCGACATTACGCCGCCGAAGCTTTGCGACGGCGTCGTCACGGAAAAAGGCATCTTCGCGCCGTATGATCTGGCGCGTTACTTCGACACTCCGGAAAACGAACAGCCGACGGCGGGTACCTGCGAAACCTCCTGCTGAGCCGTCCGCTCCGACTGGATTCGCCGGTTCAAGCCGCCGCAGCAAAGGAAGTAGTTTATGTTGAATTTTGATTATTATGCGCCAACGCGCATCTTCTTTGGCAAAGGAGAAGAGAACCTCGTCGGCAACCGTATTCAACCGCTGGCCAAGAAGATCCTCCTGCATTACGGCGGCGGCAGCGTGAAGAAAAGCGGGCTATACGACCGTATTCTTGCTTCGCTCCGGAGCAGCGGCGTCGATTTCGTCGAGCTCGGCGGCGTGCTGCCGAATCCACGGCTTTCGCTGGTGCACGAAGGCATTGCGCTCTGCCGAAAGGAGCAGGTTGAGCTCATTCTCGCCGTCGGCGGGGGAAGCGTCATCGACTCCGCAAAGACAATTGCGATGGGCGTGTATTACGACGGTGATATCTGGGATGTCTTTTGCTCCGGCGAGCCGGTTGCTCGCGCGCTGCCGATCGCAACCATTCTCACAATCCCGGCTTCGGGCAGCGAATCGAGCGGCGACACGGTCATCACAAACGAGGCGAAGCAACTGAAATCCCCCTATGCCAGCCCGCTGATTCGTCCGGTATTCAGCATTATGAACCCGGAGCTGTTTTTTACGCTGCCCGAAAGCCAGATTGGCTTCGGTGTTGCGGACATGATGAGCCATGTATTCGAGCGTTACTTCACCAGCACCGTGCACACGGATCTGACCGACGGACTGTGCGAAGCAACGCTGAAAACGCTTCTGCGAAATGCGCCGTACGCACTCGCCAACAAGCAGGACTACGACGCTTGGAGCGAGCTCGGTTTCGCCGGTACCGTTGCGCACAACGGCCTTCTCGGCATGGGCCGCGCGCAGGACTGGGCTTGCCACCGCATGGAGCACGAGCTGTCCGCTCTCTACGATGTTGCGCACGGAGCCGGACTCGCCGTATTAACGCCTGCCTGGATGCGATATGTGTACAAGGACAACATCCCCATGTTCGTGCAGTTCGCGATCCACGTGATGGGCGTCGAGGGCAGCCTTCGCGATCCCGACGCGATTGTCGAAGAGGGAATTGTGCGGCTTTGCGCTTTCTTCGCGCGGTTGGGCCTGCCCAGCACCCTGAAGGAGCTCGGCATTGACGAATCGCGTCTCGAGGAGATGGCGAAGAAATCGACCGGCGCGGCAGCCGGAAAGGAACGCCCCCTCGGCGGGCTAAAGAAGCTCTATTGGCAGGACGTGCTCGCGATCTATCGCATGGTAAAGGACTAAAACTCGCCTATACAAACAGACAGGGTGCCCACTTGAGGCACCCTGTTGTTGTATTCGTAAGATGTTTTTGAACTCTTCTCGCGCTACTCTTCCGACTTCCCCTTCTGCCAGACCACATAGTCGCCAAACTCCGCGAGCATCTGCCGGATTGCCTGCCGCAGCGGCATGCCTTCTCCAGCCAGCAGGGTCAGCTGGTTCGCCTGCGTCAGTTGACCTTCGTACCGCGACACCTGGACGTTCGAACCGACGCAGTCCGCGAGGAATCTTCCGTCCGCCAGATCGAGAAACCCTTTGATTCGGTAGGTATCCTCCGCAAGATGCGCGAGGATGCGTCGTGCCTGACTGCTCGTGCATCGATTGGATAGAACGATGCTCTCTTTTTGCAGCGTCAGATCGGGGCGCTGATCGATCTCAATCGCGTGGTTCAGTGGTTCGAGACGCTCCAGCAACTCCTGTGAGATCGCGCCATAAGTCGTTCGCAGCACCGGAGCGAGACAAAGCCCTTTGATTCGGGATTCGACCGCTGCGCATACTTCCTCGCTCACCAGATCGCACTTGTTGAGCAGCACAACGTCGGAGACGGCAAGCTGCTTTTTGCAGGCGCGCGCGGTGTCAATCACCTTGGGAAAGCGAAGCGCATCCACGAGGCAGATTGCGCCGCGGTAGCGCAGCGAGCCTATGCGCTCATATTCCGCCAATATAGAACGAATCGAACCCGGATCACTGAGTCCGCTGGTCTCCACCAGAATAACGTCCGGCTCACCCGCCATTGCTTCCTCCAATGCGCGCTCAAACTGGTCGAGCTTGCAAACGCAAAAGATTGAGCCGTTGACAATCTCGGCAAGATCCGCGCCATAGTCGCGCAGGAGCGTTCCGTCCATGCCAACTTTGCCGAATTCGTTGATGATCAGCCGCATCCTTTTGCCGCGAAAATGCGGAAGAATCGCCCGAAGCAGCGTCGTTTTTCCGGCGCC
>CAZDXW010000079.1:5770-9096 GCA_964509485.1 uncultured Christensenella sp. | reverse complement strand
GCGCCGTTGATGTAGATCGACGGCAGATTTTTTACGCCCATTTTGATGCAGCGGGCAATGTTTTCCTTCTGCGTGAACTTGTACTCCACCAGATCGATCGCCTCGCCAAAGTGTTCTTTTGCAATGTCCGCCGCCGCCATCATATAGGTGCACGCCGCGCAGGTTGCCGAGTCCAGCGTGAACACCTCGACCAGCGGACGCTGCAGATGTTCGTAGTCCGGTAGCGACACTTCCATGTCGAACGTAGCGGACGTGTAGTTTTCAACCATCTTTCTGGTCTCGTCGCGCTGGAGTACCGCCTGCGCCGCGCCAATCGCGTTTTCAACCGGCACCGCGTAAGGCATGTCGCATCCGGGTGCGACAATGAAATTGCGGTTTGATCCCACGCGATCCTGCATGTCCACGACGTACTTCATGTTGTCCTGCTGCGAACCATGCAGCATGACCGAAGTCAGCGGAATGTTGCCGCCAATGGCAATCTGATAGCGATCCGTAACCTCCTTTGCCGCGACGATATCCACGTTTTCATCGATGGAAATCGAATCCGGGCCGGTTTTGCACATGGATTCTATGTTTCTCGTTGCGTCTCCGCAAACGAAGAACGACGAGAATGCCCCGCTCTGGCGAATATGCGAAAACAGGTCGGCAAACGGTTCGTGCAGGAACTGGCCGAAGTGCTTGATCGAAATCTGCGACACCAGCGGGTCGACAATCGCGATCACGTCCATTCCGGCTTCCATATAGTAGCTGCTCATGCGCTTGCCGCACTCGGCGCAGTACGCCAGAAGCTCCTTCACATAGTCTTCGTCGTCGTACATATCCATAAAGATATCGTTGCCGCGCAGGTGGCTCGCGAGCGTAAACGGGCCGCAGATCAAGCCGTAGAGCGCGGTGGTTTCACCAACCGCCGCCTTCATGCGGCGCATCGCGGAGAGCACCATCGGAATACGCCCGTCCTCCTGCGAAGGAAGCGTGCATGCGCAAGGCACGGTCATCGTGGATTCCAGCGGATGCGTTTTGATCGACGGGGGGCCGAACTCCGCCCAAACCAGCTCACAGCCGAGCACCTCTGCCTCAAGTTGCAGGTCAAAGACAACCGGCTGGCCATCCGGCTTATAGAGCTTGTTGACCTCCAGCAGCGCATTAACCAGCGTATCCTCGTTCGTCAACACCTCGGTTGCGTTTGCACCAATCAGTTTACCCGCGTGAACGCCGGCAAACGGAACCCACGGCGCGCGCTCCGTCTCTTCGTGTCTCAGCGTAGCAAACAAGATGTCTTTGGGCTGTTTCATAGGGTGCTCCTTGCTGTTTTTTCTCATTATACGTGGATTCGGTCTGCGAAAATTGTATTCCTTTGCTGGCAATAGTACAATCTTGTCGCTTTCAACTGCAAATCGACTCGCTGTGTATTCTGTTTCGAGCCTTCCGTTTTATCCTGCTGATCGACTCTGCGTTTTTGGAATGCGACTGCCGGTTGTTCTAAATTGGTGAACAACTTGCCTATATTTTGTACTTAGAACACATTTTGTTGGTTTTCGTTGTAAAATACTGAAATATCCTTCTTGACGAAATGTTGAACATGTCATACAATTGCGTTGAAAACACGAAAGGCGCGGTGTATGAACATTCATTTGCAACCGACAAGCGTACCGGCCTATGTAGAAATCTATAACTCCCTGTTTTCGGATATCGTCAACGGGGTATACCCGCAGGGCGAATGCCTACCCGGCGAAATCGCGCTTGCGCAAAAATACAACGTCAGCCGCAACACTCTGCGGCAAGCAATGGCCATCCTCTGCGAGGATGGCCTTTTGGTACGTTCGCGCGGCAAGGGAACGCTGGTTGTGGAGAAAAAGGAGGAGCCAAAGAACGCGGCGTCCTCCAATCCGCTGGCCGCGTTTCCAACCGTCGTGATCGACAAAACCGATATCTCCTACAATTTTACGCCGCCGACGGACATTGCACAGAGCAAGCTCGACCTCGGCAAGAGCGATTTGTTGTTGGCGAGCTATCTGGTGTACCAAAGCGGCGACACCGTCATTGGATACTCGTTTGTACAGGTGCCGGTGAAGTTCCTCTCCCGCATGCAGGTGGACGTTTCCTCCGCGGACGCGATGAACCGCTTCCTGAGTGACGACCTCTACACGCTCGCAAGCTATCAAACCATCGCGTTCAAACTCATCTTTGTCAACGAAACGGAGACGGAATATCTGCAGGTGGAGGAAAACTCGCCCGTGCACCTGCTGGAATGCCTGCTCTACAGCGCGGACGGAACGCCGATTGCGCGCTGCAAGCACTATATGCGCCCGGAATATTATAAGATCAGCTACACCGTGCGGCTCTAGCCCGGTAACCCCAATTTTAAACAGGGAGGACAATTATGAAACCCCTCGTCATCATGTCCGACTTCGGCCTCGCGGATGGCGCGGTCAGCGCCATGTACGGCGTTGCGTACTCCGTCTGCGAGCAGCTCAACATCTCCAGTTTGACGCACGAAATTCCCCAGTACAACGCCTGGGAGGCGAGCTACCGCCTGATCCAGACGGTCGGCTACTGGCCCAAGGGTACGGTGTTTGTCTCCGTGGTGGACCCGGGCGTCGGCTCAACGCGCCGCAGCATCGCGGTTGAAACCCGCGCGGGACAATACATCATTACGCCGGACAACGGCACGCTCACGCACGTGAAACGCATCAGCGGCATCGTCGCCGCACGGGAGATTGACGAGCGCATCAACCGCCTGCCAGGCTCGGGCGAAAGCTACACCTTCCACGGGCGGGACATCTACGCCTACACCGGCGCGCGCCTTGCCAGCGGCGTGATCGATTTTGAGGGCGTCGGCCCAGAGGTGGACCCCGCGAGCGTGGTCGAACTGCCCATGGACGAACCCATCCTCGAAGACGGCTGCATCCGTGGGGACATCGACGTGCTGGATGTGCGCTTTGGCTCGCTCTGGACGAGCATCCCGCGCGAACTCTTTCTCCGGCTCGGCGTCAAACACGGCGATTTCGTCGAGATCAAGATTATGAACGGCGCGCGCCTCGTCTACCGCAATTCGCTGATCTACGCCCGCTCGTTTGCGGACGCATTTGTCGGCGAGCCGCTCGTCTACGTCAACAGCCTCGACCGCATGGCGGTTGCGATCAATCAGGGCGACTTTGCGCGCGCCTACAACGTCGGCACCGGAGCACCCTGGACCATCGCGGTGCAAAAATCCGCAGGAAGGGAGCCGCACCGTGGAATTGAACCGTAAACCGGTCATCGAGTTTCGGGATTTTTCGTTTCAGTATTTTTCGCAGGCGGAACCGACGCTCCACGACATCAACCTG
>CAZDXW010000079.1:0-5670 GCA_964509485.1 uncultured Christensenella sp. | reverse complement strand
CGCGTTTCGTTTGCGGGCGTGATGGTGCACGAGGTGGAGGCGCTGCTGTTCGACGAACCGCTGGCAAACCTCGATCCCGCAACGGGCAAGACCGCCATTGAACTGATCGACCAGATTTATCAGGACTACCACAAGACGGTGGTCATCATTGAACACCGGCTGGAGGACGTACTCCACCGCCGGATCGACCGCGTGATCGTCATGTCGGAAGGCCGGATTGTCGCCGATCTCTCGCCGGATGCGCTGATGGCGGCGGACATTCTCAAATCCCTCGGTATCCGCGAGCCGCTCTACGTAACCGCGCTGAAATACGCGGGCGTACCGGTCACGGAAGCACTGCATGCGGGCCGCATTGACACGCTGGATGTCGAAGCCGTTCGAGACGCGGTCTGCGCCTGGGACGCCGCGCAGCCGGAGCGGGATAAACAGCCCGCAAAGGAACCAATTCTGGAGGCAAACGGGCTGAGCTACCGCTATGTGGAGCAGCGCCCGATCCTGAAAAACCTGAACTTTTCCATAGAGGCGGGCGAGATGGTCAGCCTCGTTGGCACCAACGGCGCGGGCAAAAGCACGCTCGCCAAGGTGATTACGGGCATCTGTAAGGATCCGGAGGGCAACCTTCGTTTCCGCGGCGAGGCGATGGATGCATGGACCATTCACGAACGCAGCGGCAAGATCGGCTACGTCATGCAAAACCCGAATCAAATGATCTGCAAGGCCATGATCTTTGACGAGGTCGCGCTTGGGCTGAAGCTTCGTGGCCTAAGCGACGAGGAGATTAAGCCGCGCGTGGAACAAGCGCTTAAAATCTGCGGGCTTTTTCCGTTTCGAAAATGGCCGATCTCCGCGCTGTCCTTCGGGCAGAAAAAGCGCGTAACCATCGCCAGCGTGCTCGTGCTTGAGCCGGAGCTGATTATTCTCGACGAACCCACGGCGGGGCAGGATTACCGGCACTATACGGAGATTATGGAGTTTCTTCGCTCGCTCAACGCGGCAGGAACCACGATCATGCTCATTACGCACGACATGCACCTGATGCTGGAGTACACGCCGCACGCAATCGTGCTGCACGCGGGCGAAATCCTGCATGACGGCACCGCGGTGCGAGCGTTGACCAGCGGCGAAATCGCGACGCAGGCGAGTTTGAAGGTCACTTCGCTCTACGAGCTCGCGACACGCGCGGGCATTTCAAACTGCGAAGCGTTTGTGCAGCACTTTATCGACTATGAGAGGAGCACGGCGCGATGAAAGCGAAACTCTTTGACTATGTCGAGCGACACAACGTTATCTACGACCTTTCGGGCTTGACCAAGCTCTTTTGCTTTCTGTTTCTCACCGCGGCGGTGATGTTTTCCTACGACGTGCGCGCCATTGCGGTGATCATGGTGCTTTCGCTGGTGTTTTTGCGGATGTCACAGATTCAGTTTCGGCAGATCAAGCTGATGTTGCTCTACGTGCTGATCTTTCTGCTGTTCAATTTCGTACTGACGTTTCTCTTTAGCCCGACCTACGGCACGCAGATCTACGGCACGGAGCATGTGCTCTTTCGCATCTTCGGGCGGTATGTGGTCACGAGCGAGCAGATGCTTTATCAGGTGACCAAGACGCTTAAGTATGCCTCCGTCGTGCCGCTGGGCATCATCTTCTTTCTCTCGACAAACCCCAGCGAGCTGGCCGCGAGCATCAACCGCGCGGGCGTGAACTACAAAGCGGCGTTTGCGTTTTCGCTGACACTGCGCTATTTTCCGGACTTGATTCGGGACTATCAGGACATTGCCGCCGCACAGCAAAGTCGGGGCCTCGACCTTTCGAAAAAGGAGAAACTCGGCAAGCGGATCAAGAACATTCTCAACATCACGATTCCGCTGGTCTTCTCCACGCTGGATCGAATTGAGACCATTTCGAACACGATGGATTTGCGCGGGTTCGGCAAGGAGAAGAAGCGCACCTGGTATGCGGCAAAACCGCTCAAGCGGAACGATCTGCTTGCGCTCGGGCTGGCGCTTGCCCTGCTGCTCGGCACCATCGCGTTGAGCCTGTTTGTGAATCACAGCAAGTTCTGGAATCCGTTTGTCGGATAACACGCAGGCATATATTCGTTCGAGAGTTCTGGAATCCGTTTGTTTTAGATTAACGATAGAACACAAGGAGAATAGACATGAAACCCATACTCGTATTTCAAACCGACTTTACCTATAAGGAAGGCGCGGTCAGCTCCATGTACGGCGTGGTGAAGACCGTTGACCACGAACTGGAAATCTTCGACGGCACGCACGAGCTGCCGCAATACGACACCTGGAGCGCGAGCTACCGCCTCTACCAGAGCCTCCGTTTCTGGCCGGAAGGCACAATCTACGTCTCCGTGGTCGATCCCGGCGTAGGCACCGCGCGCAGAGCCTGCGTCGCGAAGGTCGCAGGTGGCTACTATGTGGTCACGCCGGACAACGGCGCGCTGACGCACATCGATCGCGAGATGGGCGTGCTCGAGGTGCGCGAGATCGACGAAACGGTCAACCGCCTGCGCGGCAAGGACACCGAAGGCGTAGCGATCTTCCACGGGCGCGATCTGTTTGGCTACACGGCGGCGCGCCTTGCCAGCGGCATCATCGATTTTGAAGGCGTGGGTCCCGCCTATCCCGTCAGCGAGATCGTTCGGCACGAAATCCTCGAACCTAAGGTTGCACAGGGCGTTGCGGAAGGCATATTCGAAATCGACGACCCGAACTTTGGCAACCTCTGGACGAACATCCCGACGCGCCTGTTCTTCGACTGCGGCTTTGCCTACGGGGATCATATTCGCGTCGAGGTGACGCACGATGGAAAGCCGGTTTTCGATCAGACCGTGCTCTTCCACAAGAGCTTCGGCTTTGCTAAACCGGGCGAACCCATCATCTACAACAACGAGCTGATGAAGGTTGCGCTCGCGGTGAGCTGCGGCAGTTTTGAACAGAAGTACGCGCTCGGCTTCGGCGCGGGCTGGAGCGTCCGCTTCACGAAAGCCTGATTTCCCCCGCCTGGTCGCGACGGTTTGTTGAGGCTTGTGGTCGCTTGACAAATCGTATAGGATATGCCTAATATGAAGCTGAACGGATACAATTCATACGATGAGGATTCATTCGGTTCAGAGCCAAAACCAGAAAGAGAAAAATGGGAGGTATTGTCAGATGAAGAAAATGTTTAAGGTTACGACCAAGACCATCGTCGCAACCGGTCTCGGCGCGGCGCTGTTCGCGCTGCTGTTCATGTACGTGAAGGTGCCGACCGGCATTCCCGAAACATCCATCCAGACGGCATACGGTCTCGGCGCGTTCTTCGCGGCGCTGTTTGGACCCATCGCGGGCGGACTCATCGCGTTCATCGGCCACGCAATCTCGGACGGACTGCAATATGGTTCCCCGTGGTGGAGCTGGGTCATTGCCAGCGGCATCTCGATGTTCCTTGTCGGCCTCGTGCACACCAAGATTCGCGCGGACGAAGGCGAGTTCTCCGGCAAAGACGTGCTTCGCTTCAACATCTACCAGATCCTTGCCAATATCATTGCGTGGATCGTTGTCGCGCCTGTGCTCGACATCGTGATCTATGCTGAACCCGTCAACCTCGTGTTCACGCAGGGCGCGATTGCCTGCCTCTGGAACACGGTTGCTTGCGGCGTCATCGGCACGCTGCTGCTGTTTGCCTACGCCAAAATCCGCCCGAAGAAGGGCAGCCTCACCAAGGAAGAGGAATAAGCGGTAAGGTCTGCGACCCAACGCTCTTAACAACAAGAAACCGCCCTTTCGGGCGGTTTCTTGTTGTTTGTATCCTTGTCTCTTGACGAAGGCTTCCCTTGCATCAACCCATTTAATCAATATGCTTTGCGTGCTCCAGCAAATAGTGCTCGGCCGCAGCATTCCAAAGCCCATTGTTCTCTTTGACCAACCGTCCCAGTTCCGCAAACAGCGGGTCGCTCTGACCGAGCGTCTCCAGATCCGACAACGCGGTCAACGGCAAATCGAGATGTGTATAGATCAGCTTCTTGCCACCGGGAATGCTCGGCAGATTCTTCGTTGTCTCCGCCGCGCAGTTCAGCCCGCCGATGTGCGTAATCATCGCCGCCGGATTGATTCTGCCCTCGTTCATGAGCGATATCGCTTCTCGCATGTCGTCCGTATTGCCGCCGGTGGTGCCGAGGACATGGTGCGAGGTATAGTGCACATCGTAGAAATTCAGTTCCGCTTTGAATGCGGTGTTGGTCGGGCCCGCAAAGAAGCTCAGGCAGCCGTCGAACCCGAGGATTGCGTCCGCCTGCTCGACCACCTGCTTGACGGGTGCAAAGCAGACGACGTCGTCATAGCCGGTGCCTCCCGTGAGTGCCTTCAGCGCGGCGACGGGGTCTTCCACCTTTGCGGTGTTGAGGTAGTGCAGCTCAATTCCCAGCGATTTTGCGTGTTCCACCGAATAGATGCTCTCGGCGCGCGCAAGTCTGGCGTCGTCAATGTCTGTCACCACGATGAGCCCCGGCCTGCGGTCGCAATGGAGCGCATAGTCAATCGCGCCCAGCCCCATAGGCCCTACGGACGCAAGCAAGGCGAGCTTTCCGTCGGGAACGATGCCCATGTGGTGCTCATAGCTGCCGAGCGTGGTATGGTAGATACCGTGAAACGTACCGATGATGCAGCTCATCGGCTCCGCCAGCGAGCCGTAAAAAAAGGTATCGCTGCGGTAGGGCAGCAGGCAATCCATCGCCAGCGTTTCGAAGGGAATGTTGACGAAGGTCGCAGCCCCGCCGCAATACTGGTAGGAATAGCCCGGTGCCAGCAGCGAGCCTTTGTAGAAATGCGCGGGCTGAATGGCGGTGTGCTCGCCCACGCGGTATTTGTGCTGCCAGTTTTTACCTACTTCGACAATCTTTCCGCAGAACTCGTGGCCAATAATCACCGGATGCTCCGCCGCGTCCTTTGGCACGCGCTTGTGCGCCGTGCCCTGCAGCGCGGCTTTATAGCTCGACATGCAGATGCTGTCGGAAATCACTTCAACTCGAACTCCGTCGTCGCCGATCTCCGGCAGGTCAAACGTGTCCATTCGTAAATCCATTGCGCCGTACAGGCGCACCGCGGTTGTTTTCATGGTTGTTCTCCTTCTGTTTGAACGAAACGATGCTTTCTTTGCCTATTGTTATACCACGTCGTGGTGATTCTCCGCCTTCACCCGCTGTGCCGCACGCCGAATGTTCGCAATCGGCTCTCCAGCGGCAAATTGGGCATAGTACTCCAGAATCCTGCCGCTCAATTCGGCGTTCTCCAACGCGGAAAGCTGCTGTAATACCTCCGCCGCGTGTTCACCCGTTTGCGACATCTCGTTTTGCCGTAAATACTCATAGATTGCGCCCGCCGCACCGACGCAAAGATAGGCCGGCACAACGCCCTGCTCGACGCAGAGCTTTGCGGAACCAATCAGGCGATCCTGCGGGGAGAGCTTTCGCGGAATGTCCGCGCCAACGCGGGCGCAGGTGTCCTTGAGCGCGCGGTTGGTAAAGCGAAACAGCAAGTCCTGAATGTGCCGCAGGATTTCGTCGAGCTCAACCGCATACTTCTTGGACAACGCCTCCGCGCTCTCCAGCATGGCGTTTTGCACGATGCAGGCGGTGTCCGCGTCGTCAATCGCCTCGAAGATAAACTCTTTTCCGGCGTA
>CAZDXW010000078.1:0-14309 GCA_964509485.1 uncultured Christensenella sp. | reverse complement strand
TGCGGCGGGCAACGCGCGGCTGGCGAACCTATTGAAAACCTTACAGGAGTAAACAGACCATGTGCATTTCAACGGCCTATCGAAACGCGGCATTGCCGGAGAACATACTGCTCAAAAACGTCCGCGCGTTTCGCGTGGAGGGAAACAACGTGATCCTCACGAATATACTCGAGCAGGAACTGACGATCTCCGGCACGCTCGCGAGTGCCGATCTGATCAACGGCGTGGTCGTGATTCGCTGCGATTAATAAATATCAGCGCTTCCCCGTTGCGCGCAAACAAACAAGAGACGCGATCGAACGATCGTGTCTCTTGTTTTGTTTCGATGTCGTTATAGATGCGTAATGTAATAGTCCGTTCCGTTAGACATGTACGAAACGACCTCTTCGCCTTTTCGCTCGATCAGAAGGGCGAGAATGGATTCGAGGTGCCCCATGCTTTGCTCCAGACCGTAAATCTGGAGCGAGGTTTCCCAAAAGAACACACTGACGTCCTTAAACGCGTTGAGCACCAGAGGGAGAATGTCGTTTCCGCTGCGCAGACAGATGGCATGATGCCAGTCAAAGATCATCTGCGCAATTTCGTGTCGGTTGGCCATGCCCCGTGCATTCGCAAGGGATTCGATGGCGTCGAGCCGCTTTCGAAGGAAGGCGATGTCCTCTTCCGTGTGCCGCTCCGCAAATTTTCGAACCGCCTGTCCTTCAATCGCGATGCGAAGCTCCAGCAGGGAGATGACGGTTTGCTTGTCCAGCTTGCCGCCGTTGAACTTGATGATGGTGGTCAGCGTCTCCGCGTTGCCCGTTTCCGCGTAGTTGGCGATAAACGTGCCCTGCCGCGCGTTGACGCAGACAAACCCCATCCGTTCGAGGTCTTTCAGCCCCGCGTGGACAATCGTTTTGCTGACTTTCATCTGCTCGGCGAGCTCGCGCTCGGTCGGCAACCGGTCCCCGACGCTCAGGCTGCCGGAGAGAATCATGCTCACGATCTTATCGATAAAGAGTTCCTTAATCGTTGGGGCTTCAATCACGCCAAACTGCATCAAAATCACCTCGTTGATATTAGGTCAGACCACGACCACAACTAAATGATACTACAAAAACCCGTATTATGCAAGAAATAATTGACTTTATTGCGTTTATAAAATATGCTTGAACTGCGTGGTAAGACCACGTTTGTCTTTTCTTTAAATAGCCATCTATCGATACACAATATACTAATTAACCGGAAAAAACAGAAAATCGCTTGCCAAATTACAAGACGAATCGAAGAAAAAATCCAGTAGAAATTCAATAGAACAAACAGGAAGGGCGCTACTATGTCTCTGAGACCGAAAATCGTACAGCTTGCCAAAATTGTCGGCGGAATCTCCGGCGTCATGAACAAGATCGACGAGAACGCGCCGGAATACTACGCGCTTGCGTCCATCGTATCGGACGATCAGGCGGACATTGCCATTGCGGCAGGTCTTCGCAAGAACCGCTCGGCAGCCTATCTTGCGGAGAAAACCGGAAAGTCGGAGGAAGAGGCAACGCGCCTTGCGCTGGAGCTGGCCGAGATCGGCGTGTTTCGCGTCAACAAGGACGCAAACGGCAACGATCAGTTTTACATGCAGATCTTTGCGCCGGGCATCATGGAGATGCTGGTGAACAATCCGCGCCAGCTGGCCGAGCATCCCGAGGTGGGTCGCGCGTTTGAGGAGTACACACGCATCCGCATGGCGACCATGTCGCCGATGCTGCCGATGGGCTCCGGGCTCATGCGCGTCATCCCGATTGAAAGCTCCATCGACGCAAATACGCAGGCGGTTCCCTACGAGCGCATTTCGTATTATCTCGACAAGTACGACGTCTATTCCGTTTCCTCCTGCTCCTGCCGCGCGGCGCGCCGCACCATCGGCGAAGGCTGCGGCCATCTGGAACAGGACATGTGTGTTCAAATGGGCAAGGGAGCGGAGTACTATATTCGCACCGGTCGTGCGCGTCAGGTTTCGCGCGCGGAGGTGGAGGAAATTCTCCGCAGAGCCGAAGAGAACGGACTGATGCACAACATTCCGAACATTGAGGAAGCGGGCGAAACCGCGGCAATCTGCAACTGCTGCGCCTGCGCATGCTTCGGGCTTCGCGTCGGGCTGATGTTTGGTGCGCGGGATGCCGTTCGCTCCAACTTTGTGGCAAAGGTGGATGCGGAAAAGTGCGTTGCCTGCGGACAATGCGTCGAAAACTGTCCCGGCAACGCGTTGATGTTGGGTCAAAAGCTCTGCACGAAGACGCCCGTCGCCGCCATGCCGGAGGTGAAGAAGATCACCGAGCATGCCTGGAGCGAGGCGGACTGGAACGTGAACTACCGCGAGAACCGCAAGGACGTGGTGGACAGTGGCACGGCGCCTTGCAAAACGGCCTGCCCCGCGCACATCGCGATTCAGGGCTACATCAAGCTCGCCGCGCAGGGCAAGTACATGGAAGCGCTCGAGCTGATTAAGAAAGAGAACCCGTTCCCGGCCATCTGCGGGCGCATCTGCAACCGCCGTTGCGAAAGCGAATGCACGCGCGGTGAGGTGGACGAGCCGATTGCTATCGATGAGGTCAAAAAGTTCATTGCGGATATCGAACGCAAGGCGGGCAGCCGGTATATTCCGGCGAAACGCTACGATTGCAGCGACAAGAAGATCGCCATCGTTGGCGCGGGCCCGGCGGGGCTGAGCTGCGCGTATTTCCTCGCGCTCGACAACTACGACGTAACCGTCTTCGAAAAGGAAGAGCGCCTTGGCGGCATGCTCACGATGGGCATTCCGTCCTTCCGCCTCGAAAAAGAGGTTGTGGACGCCGAGATTGAAGTGCTCAAGGAGCTGGGCGTCAAGTTCAAAACCGGCGTAGAGGTCGGCAAGGATATTACGCTGGACGAGCTTCGTGCACAGGGGTATCAGGGATTTTACCTTGCCATCGGCGCGCAGGGCGGCCGAAAGATTGGCATAGAAGGCGAGGACGCGAGCGGCGTATTCACCGGAATTGAGTTTTTACGAAACGTCAACCTCGGTAACGACGCCAAGCTGCCCGGCAAGGTCGTTGTCATTGGCGGCGGCAACGTCGCAATCGACGTGGCTCGCGCCGCCGTGCGCGAGAGCGCAACGAGCGTAACCATGCTCTGCCTCGAAAGCGAGCAGGAGATGCCCGCGCTGCCGGACGAGATTGCGGAAGCGCGCGAAGAGGGAATTGCGATTCAAAACGGCTGGGGTCCCAAGCGCATCCTCGTGGAAAACGGCAAGGTTGTCGGCGTCGAATTCAAAAAATGCGTCTCCGTGTTTGAAGACGGTCGGTTTGCGCCGAAGTACAACGAAACCGAAACCATTACGGTTCCGGCGGATTATGTGCTGCTTTCCATCGGTCAGTCGATCCTCTGGGGCGATCTGCTCAAGGGGACGACGGTGGAACTCGGGCGCGGCAATACGGCGGTTGCGGACGGGTTTACCTACCAGACTGCGCAGGCGGATGTGTTCGTCGGCGGGGACTGCTGCACCGGGCCGAAGTTTGCGATTGACGCGATTGCCGCGGGCAAGGAAGCCGCAATTTCGCTGCACCGCTTTGTGCAGCCGGGGCAGACGCTGACCGCCGGGCGCGACCGCAGAATCTATCGCGCGCTCGATAAGGAAAACCTCGTCATTGAGGGCTTTGACAACGCCCGCCGTCAGCAACCGGAGCACGACAAAACGAAGGAGCGTTCCTTCCGGGATACGCGACTGACGTTTACCGAGGAACAGCTCAAGAAGGAAACCGAGCGCTGCCTGGGCTGCGGCGCAACCGTTGTGGACGAGTATCTCTGCATCGGCTGCGGACAGTGCACCACGAAGTGCCGCTTCGACGCGATTTCGCTCTACAAAAAATACGACCGGCAGTTTCCGGAGTTTGAGAAAATGCCCATCGAGGTTGCCAAGCACGTGGTCAAGCGCACCGCAAAGATCGCAACTGTCGCGGTAAAAGACCTGCTCTCGCAGAAATAACGAAGTGGCGGGTATTGCATGCACGAACTAAGCATCATCAGCGCGCTGGTAAAGACCGTGGAGCAAATCATGCAGCAAGAGGGCTTGACGCAGGTTGAGACCATTGTGCTGCAGGTTGGCGAACTCTCCGGCGTGGTGCCCCATTTTGTCGAGGAGTGCTATCCGGCGGCGGTCTATCGGACCAGTCTGGAACAGACCAAGCTGAAGATGGAGGTCATTCCCGGCATCGTCCGCTGCAACGATTGCGGCGAGGAATTTTCCGGGTATCAGTTCAATTTGAAGTGCCCCAAATGCGGGTCGGAGCGGCTCGATGCGCTCAGCGGGCGCGAGTTTATTCTAAAAGAAATCGTTGCCTGCTAGCGGCACGTTCCGAAGGTTTGAGGAGCACATGGAACTGTTTGACACGATCCTTTCGGACACCATCACACAACTAAAGCCGTTCATCACGCATCGCTGGAGATATGATCCGGCGGATGCCTGGCCGGACACGGGCAAAAGCGAGCTGGTGTTGCAGCGGGACATGGCCTATGAGTTGGGCGGCGAAGGCTGCCCCGGCGTGCAGTACTGCTGCGTCACGACCGGAAGCGCGCTGGATGAAAAGAACGAGATCATCCTCTGCGGGCCGGATCTGCCGGAGATTGCGGAGAACAGCGCCTATGCGCGCATTGCGCTCGTTCGCGTTTCCGCGTTGGAAGGGACGGACGACGACCAATACCGCCAGCTTTGCGAAGCGGCGTTCGTGAAATACCGCGTGTTTCCGAAGGGCTATATGCTGCGCATTTCGCCCGAGAGCAATCGAGAGCAGGCTCGCTTGAGCCGGCAGGCGATTGAGGAGGGAATCTCCTTTCGCCGGGTCGGGGCAGACTTCATTCGCGCTTATCAGACGCTGCCCAACCTCGTTTCGGTCAAGCTGCTGTTTGTGACCGATCCCGCGGTGGACTACGAAGCGCTCGCGAACGCGGCAACCGGTGTGCAGGCGCGCCTGAACGCGCTTAATACGATTCTCAGCGGACTGGCGACGGACTGCGCAAGCTGCCAGATGAAGCCACTTTGCGACGAGGTAGAGGGTATGCGTGAGCTGCATTTGCAGCACGCGAAGAACGCCTGATAACCGAAAAATGTCCATGATTTCAGATACGGTTTGCGAACAAAGGAGAGACGCATGAAGGACTTAAAACACCTGACCTATTTTGAGAACCTGCTGCTCACGGCAAACAACGACCTCGTACGCGCGGCGCAAAACGACGGGCGCTTTGCGGTTGGACAGGTTTGCAGCCTGATTCCGGAGGTGCTGATGAACGTGCCCGGATGCTTCTCGGTGCGTCTTCGCGCGCCGCATCTGGGGTCCATGGAGATTGGCACCTATTATATGACGAGTCTGAGCTGCGAATATTGCCGCGCTGTGCTGGAGCTCGCGGAGGAGGGCGGGTTGCAGTTTTTGGACTGCATCATCGCGCCCGACGCCTGCGCCATGATGAACCGCTGCGTGGAGAACATTGAGCGGCAGAATCTCTGCACGAAGGAGCACTTCTTTGTGGAGTATTCCGACGTGCCGATGAAGTCCGACGAAACGGCGCTCAAGCACTACATCAAGCAGATGCGCGTGCATGTGCTCGAACCGATGCAGGAGCATCTGGGCGTGGACGTTTCGGACGCGGCGCTTCGAAAAGCGGTTGCCGAGCACAACGAAGTCTGCCGCCTGATCACCGAAATCGGGGAATTTCGCAAAGACGAATACCCGCGCATCTCCGGCTATGAGTTCCATATTCTCTGCGCGGCGAGCTATTGCGCGCCAAAGTATTTGATTGTCGGGCCGCTTCGCGAGACGCTCGAAGAGCTCAAAGCCCGCGTGCCGGACGAGAAGAAAAGCTATCGCATTCGAACCGTGCTCGTCGGCTCCGAAATTGACGATCCGGACGTGATTAAGCTGATTGAGGAGAGCGGTGCAATGGTGGTTGCGGATCGCTACTGCTTCGGCTCGTTCCCCGGCCGACAGGAGATCGTGCTGACGGACGACGAGGACGCGCTGACGCAGATCTGCCGCCAGTACCTCGCCTGGGGGCAGTGCCCGCGCTATATGGACACGGCAAAGATCGAAGAGCGCCGCGCCTATGTGGATCATCTCGCCAAGGAGTTCCATGCGGACGGGCTGATCTACCAGCAGATTAAATTCTGCGACTATTGGGGCTACGAGCGCGCCGCCGCGAACCACCTGATGAACGAGGAGTACGGCTATCCGGTGCTGTCCATCGACCGGCCATACGTCATTGGTTCTTCCGGGCAGCTTCGAACGCGCGTGCAGGCCTTTGTCGAGAGTATAGAGTTTAAGAAGATGCAGGGGGAAAAAAGCTGATGGGCAAGGCAATCAACAGCGAACCGCTCGGAACGTTTTATCGCGGGGGAAAGACCAAGAAGCGCCGCGAATGGCGCGGCTGGAGCGACACGTGGTATGACTATACGCGTTGGCTCAAAAACTGGGGCGTCATGATTGCGTTCATGGCAAAACCTGCGAACCTCAAGGGCTTTTTCCGCTACCGCTGGATGATGAACTATCTCTCCGTGCCGGACTTTGTGGATCGCCATACGGAGGGCCTGCGCGGCGCGCAGCTGCGCATAGCGCATAAGGAGTTTGACTTTATCGTGGAGCACGTCTGCGAAACGATCGGGAACCTCTTTCGCGCGGACCCGCTCTGCGGAAACGACAAGGCGTTCAACAAGACCGTCGTGGTGTTTGACGAGAATATGATGTCGCAGATTATGAACGGGTTTCCGAACCTGCACATGGTCTGCCGCGAAATTCCGATTATCTATACGCCGTCCACGGTGACGCAGGAGGGCGTGATCCACTACATTGACCGCGCGCAGCAGTACGGCATCCCCGGGGACGTCTGCCCCATGCCCGCCGCGGAGCTCGGCGTCGCGCTGGACGACGACTATCCCCTCGTCGGCGTCTGCGCGGTGCAGTGCAACACCACCTGCGACGGCAGCCTCATGGGCAACGGAATTGAGGCGCGCGCGTTCGGAATTCCGACCTTCCAGCTCGCGGTGCCGATTCGCCACACGCAGGAGAGCGTGCAGGAATACGGCGCGGAGGAGATTGCCAACTGCATTCGCTTCATCGAGCAGCAGACCGGCGAAACCTTCGACTGGGACAACTACTTCAAGTGCATCGGAACGTTCAACGAGCAGACAAAGCTGTTTCTGGAGTGGCTGGATATGTCCAGAACGGACTATCCGCAGGTCATTGGCAACAACGTTGCGCTCTACCGCGATGCGTATTATCAGGTCGGCGGCGGGCGCGACCCGCGCTTTCTCAAGAACGATCAGGAGATTACAAAGCTCGCGTGGGATTCCTACGAGCAGAAGAATTCCTGTGTGTCCGAGGTGCGCCACCGCGCGGTGCTTTGGGGCGTTCAGGCGCAGTACTACACCGCGTTCCCAATTTGGCTGCAGAACTGCTGGGGCATCCTACCCATTATCGACATGCTGAGTCTGACGTCCACGCGCATTTGCAGCACGACGGACAAGGACGTTGCAATGATGGACATGGCGCATCTATATATGAATATGAACATGCGCAATCGCTCGAACGGCGGCTATCAGGTCGGCGTGGAGGATCTCTGGCGCTTCTGCGAGGAGTTCCGCGCGGATATGGTCATTCTTTACGAGCACATCGGTTGCAAGTCCATGAGCGGATACCACGGCATCTTCGAGGAGGAAGGGCGCAAGCGCGGCATTCACATCGTCTGGGCGACGCACGGACTGATGGACCCGCGGGCGGCTTCCCGCGCGGATATGCGCGGCGAGGTCAATCTCTACATGCGCTCCGTGCTCAAGGAGGAACCGCTGGATCCGTCGCTTGAACATTTTGACGATTCAAATGCATGGTAAGCGGCGGGTTTGCTGCGCGAACAGGTCAAGGAGGAAAAGGATCAATTGAGGTATTATGGCGGATGTGACGTGGGTTCCACGTTTACCAAGGCGGTTCTTCTCGACGAACAGGGAAACAAGGTAGCCGACACAACGATTCGAAGCAAGATTGACAGCCGCGCGTCGGCGGCGCTCGCGATGGAAGAGGTCGTTTCCAAGGTTGCGGAGCTCAAGCGGACGGAGGACCTCGCCTATCTCGTCGGCACGGGGTACGGGCGCAACAAGGTTCCGTTTGCGGACGAGAACATCTCGGAAATCTCCTGCCACGCGATGGGCGTGCATGTTACCGACCCGAACGTAAAGGCAATTATCGACATTGGCGGGCAGGACATCAAGGGCATTGAGATCGACACCGACGGCACGGTGAAAACCTTTGCCATGAACGACAAATGCGCCGCGGGCACGGGGCGGTTTTACGAGGCGATGGCGCGCTCGTTTGAAATGACGCTGGAGGAATTCAGCAACCTCTCTTTGGCGGCGAAGAACGCGATTCCGATCACCGCGCAGTGCACGGTGTTTGCCGAGAGCGAGGTCATCACCATGGTCGGCGAAGGCAAGCCGATGGACGAGATCGCGGCGGGGATTCAGATGTCCGTTGCCAAGCGCTGTTTCGTGATGGCGAAGAAGGCGGGCGCGACGGATCGCATCACGCTTACGGGCGGCTGCGCGAAGAACGCGGGGCTGAAGAAGGCGATTGAACAGGTGCTCAAGATCAAGGTGATCGATCTTCCGGTCGATCCGCAATTAATGGGCGCGCTGGGCGCGGCGGAGTTCGCGCGGAAAAAGGGACTGGCGAAAGCATAAGGAGGGAATCGTTATGGCAGTTGTTCTGAAGGTTTTGCTGATCATTGCAATCGTGCTGGCGGCGCTGTTTGCGCTGAGCCTGATTGTGTACTTCTTTAATCTGGATATGAAGCTTTCGTCGCTGATGCCGCCGATTTTGACGAAGCACTACGACCGAATTAAGAGACAGAAACGCGTGTAACGTGAAAAACCGCCGGTGTTCCGGCGGTTTTTTTGTGATACTGGGTTGCACAAGTGCTTTAGATGAAATCCATCCGGCGCAGCGCGCGGTCCACTCCGACAAGCAGAGGGGAGCCTTCGGGCAGGTCGAATACGCTGAGCCCGCGAATATCGTTTTGCAGTTGCGCCTCGTCCGGCGCAATGACGGCGAGCAGTTCGATGTCCCCCAGATCGACAAACTGGTTCCAGTCTGTGTTTTCCACGCGGTTGAGAACGGCGCCCGTTCGCTCCGGGTGGATCAGATCAACGGAGAGTGAACGGATGTTGCGCAGCACGGAGATTCCCTTTTTGCTCTGGTCGGAAACCAGCAGCAGGTGCGTCACCCGCTCCATGACGCGGCGATTGATCTGCTCAATGCCCGCTTCGCCGTCGATCACCACATAGTCAAATTCGTCCGCCAGCGCGGCGATTACCTCTTTGAGATAGGCGTTGACCCCGCAGTAGCAGCCCGCCGTCTCCGGACGGCCGATGGCGAGAAACGCGAATTTCGAGTTTTCCGCCATAGCCTCGAACACATGAAACCGCGCTTCGTGGAGCAGGTCGACCGCCTCGCGCGTCTCGCCGGAAACGGTCTTCGTGACGATCTCTTTGCGGATGTCGTCCAGCGTTTTGTGAACGGGAACGCCGAGCGCGGTGGCAAGGCCGATGGCGGGGTCCGCGTCAATCGCGAGGATGCGCGCATTTTTGCGCTGCTCGGTTAACATTCGAACCATTGCCGCGGAGACGGACGTTTTTCCAACGCCTCCCTTTCCGGCAACGGCGATGATCTTTGGGGACATGTTGAAGGTTCCTTTCTCAAAGGGATTGCGAAACAAACACAAAGGGCGGCAATGCGCCCTATGTATTATTATAGGGTTGAATGGATCGGAAGTCTATGGTTAGCTGATATCGGAGCTGTATGAGCAGCGGAGATGATGAGAAGAATCTCAATCGCGTTTTATGGTATCCGTTGAAAGAACTCATTGGACATGGTGTATTCCTTCCAGTTGACCACCAGAGTGCGATCGTCTTTCCACTTGACAAAGATGGTGCGAAACTCGTTCCACCCACCCGAATAGATGTATTGTACACGCGCAAATCGACCGAATCCGACCGGTATACTGGTGGATAGGTCCTCGACGAATACGTTGGTTGCCCCGCCCAAGGCTCCGGAGTCGGCGACCTCAATCGAAGCCACGGGGATACATTCTCCTGAAAGACGCTTCTTTCGCCAAATTAGTAAAACATCAGAATCAGGGCGAACAAAAATATAAATAAGATCAGCAGTAGTGTATTCAATGTGGCGACGAGACCGCGTAACAAGGTGTCGTTTAACACTAGCAGGGATACAACATAAGCGCAGAGATAGTGGATGAGGGCATCATACGCAACGAAGCTAGATGGAATAACGTTAAACGGCAAGTTGGCGAGAAGGGTGTAGGCAATCGCCAATAAGGGGAGAATCTGCGCGGTAACGACGGATGCCTTTGAGAGTTCTTTTCGCTTGACTATGCTCACAACGGTGAGCGAGACCGGCAACAACTGGCTCAACGTAAACCAAAGCACGCGCCTGGTCACGAAGAACCTGCAGTCAAGCGAACTTAAAATAACACCTAGAATGGACATCAGAAGCAGATAAGCAAAGAATATAAAGGGGGCCTGCCGCAGAACTTTTTGCATATGACCTCGATTCCCGTAATACAAAATATAATGGTAGTTTACTCGATCATACGCGAACGATCAATGGTTCTCTACAGATTGACACATCGCTTTTCCAGATCGTTTACAAAGCAAAGAAACCACCCGGTGGGGTGGTTCCTGTTTGTCTGAAACAACAAAGCCCATATAAACATCGCATGTACTTAGGGGCTTCTTATCGTTCGGGCTTTCTCTGCTTTGGTTTTGCCGAGTTGGAGAAGTGTTTGTTCGGCGGCGACTGCCGTTCCGGCCGAGACTGTCGTTCCGGCCGCGACTGTCGTTCCGGTCGCGGCGGCCGGGGCTGTTTGACCGTTTTTTCGAACACCTGCATTGGCCATTGCGATTCCCGCACAGGGATCTTCAAGCCGGTCATCTTTTCGATGGAGCGCAGGTTGTCCAAGTGGTCGATGTTGCAAAAGCTGATGGCCGTTCCGCCGAGACCCGCGCGCCCGGTACGCCCGATGCGGTGGATGTAGGTTTCCGCTACGTCCGGCAGGTCGTAGTTGATCACGTGCGAGAGTTCGGGAATGTCAATTCCTCTTGCCGCGATGTCCGTCGCCACAAGAATCTGAACACGTCCGTCGCGAAAGCTCTTGAGCGCATCCTGCCGCGCGTTCTGCGCCTTGTCTCCGTGGATGGCGCGCGCGACAAAGCCCGCCTGCGAGAGTTTCTGCACCACGCGGTCCGCGCCATGCTTGGTGTTGGTAAACACCAGCGCGTTTTTAATATCCTCGGTGCGGAGCAACTCCGCGAGCAGGAGCGTCTTATTCACCTTGTCGACCATATACACCCGCTGGTCAATGCTCTCGACCGCGCGCGTAACGGGATCGACCTTGATCATAGCGGGGTTTGTCAGCAGCGTTTGCGCCAGCGCTTCAATCTCCTGTGGCATGGTCGCGCTAAACAGCATGGTCTGCCGCTTCGCCGGAAGGAGCTTAATCGTCTTTTTCACGTCGTGGATAAAGCCCATGTCCAGCATGCGGTCGGCTTCGTCCAGCACAAAAATCTCAATATGATCGAGGTGGATATACCCCTGATTGATCAGGTCGTTCAACCGTCCCGGCGTCGCAATCAACACATCCAGCCCGCGGCTGAGCGCGTCCACCTGCGGGTTTTGTGATACGCCGCCGAATACCACGCCGGAGTGCAGGCGAAGACGCTTGCCAAAGTAGCGGAAGGTATCATAAATCTGTATGGCGAGCTCCCGTGTCGGCGTAAGTATGAGCGCTCGAATGTGATTGCCGCGCTCCCGGCTCAACCTCTGCAAGATCGGCAGGGCAAAGGCCGCCGTCTTCCCGCTGCCGGTTTGCGCGCATCCAATGATGTCCTGCCCACGCAGCAGAACCGGAATTGCCTCCGCCTGAATCGGCGAAGGATCTGTATAACCCGCCTCCTCAACCGCTTGCAGAAGCGGCTGGACGAGTCCCATTTCGTTAAAAGTCATTTGGTTCCTTTTCTATGTGTTGCAATTATTTGTATCGTTCGCAAGTTTGCATACTTTACTTCAACCTAAGCAGTATACCATATTTCGTCAAACAAGAAACCCTATGCATTAGTTATTGGACTCGTCGATCCTTTCTTGACACAGAACAGAAATACGCTCCCGCCCGCCAGCGTGACGGGGAGAGCGTATTTGGATCCTACTAACTTGCCTTATTCGACGTCCTGCAGGGCGTCGTATCCTTCCTCACCGGTGCGAACCTTGATGACATTTTCCACGTCATAAACGAAGATCTTGCCATCTCCGATATTGCCGGTATACAGCACTTTCTTTGCGGTTTCGATTACGGTTCGGACGGGCACCTTGCTGATGACGATCTCGATTTTCACCTTCGGTAGCAGGTGCGTTTCAAACTCAACACCGCGGTAGTATTCCATATGCCCGCCTTGGATGCCATAGCCAAGCACGTTGGATACCGTCATACCCGTTATGCCGATTTTGTCCATCGCAATCTTGAGCGCTTCGAACTTACTCTGTTTCGTAATGATCTCAACCTTTGTAAACTTGACCCCGCTAGATGCCGCCTCGGTCGCGGGCTTCACCTGAACAGGAACCGCACGCGCCATCGGCACAGAGCCGGTAATCACACTTGGCGCAAGATCAATGCCATCCAGATCCAACGCTGCATTGGCATAGTCAATCGTAACATAATCGGGATAGGCGTGGTTGCCATGTTCGCCGACATCCAAGCCCTCGATTTCCTCCTGCGGGCTGACCCGTATTCCAAGAGTCGCCTTGATGAGCAGCCAGGAAAGAACGGAAGCAACGAAGACAAACGCCCCAACGGCGACAACGCCCACCGCTTGCTTGCCAAGAAGACCAAAGCCGCCGCCGAACAGAAGGCCGTCTTCCACGCTCAAGCCAACTCCCTTCTGCGAGAAGAGACCGACGAACAGGGTTCCCAGCACGCCGTGCACCAGATGAACGGACAGCGCGCCGACCGGGTCGTCCAGTTTGATGCGATCAAAGAACATGACGGAAAGAACAACGAGAATACCGGCGATTGCGCCAATGATCAGCGAGCTCGAAACACTGACGTATGCGCAGCCCGGTGTGATCGCAACGAGACCTGCCAGAAGGCCGTTAATCGACATGCCGAGGTCCGGCTTGCCAATGACAATCCACGCGGTTGCGGTTGCGGTAAGGATGGCCATAATGCCCGCCGTATTGGTCGTGACTACGATGTGCGATATGGCGTCGGGATTGGCAGCCATGGTCGAGCCGGGGTTAAATCCAAACCATCCAAGCCACAGAACGAAGGCACCGATGGTCGCCAAACTCATATTATGGCCGGGGATGGGGTTAATCTTCCCATCTTTGGTATACTTCCCGATTCTCGGCCCAAGAATCATAACGCCTGCCAGTGCAGCCCAGCCGCCGACCGAGTGAACAACGGTTCCACCGGCAAAATCCAGCATGCCAATCGAGCTAAGGAACCCGCCGCCCCAGATCCAATGGCCGATGATGGGGTAAATAAACATGGTAAGAACAAGAGAAAATACGATAAACGAAATATACTTGATTCGCTCTGCAACCGCGCCCGAGACAATTGTTGCGGCGGTTCCGCAGAAGACCAGCTGGAAAAAGAATTTTGCCCAAAGAGGAACGCCGGTCCAGGAGATTGCGGAATATACGCCTTGGTACGCGCTCCCTACTGCGGGAGAATTGTCGGCGCCGCCGACGAAGAACAGACCCTTTAGGCCGATGAAGCCGTTTCCGTCTCCAAACATCAAACCCCAGCCTAGTAGTAGAAAACCAAGAGATGAGACAGCAAAGACGATAAAGTTCTTCGATAGGATGTTCACCGTGTTTTTCTGGCGCGCTAGTCCGCTTTCTACGGCCGCGAAGCCAAGGTTCATGAAGAATACGAGTGCGCCGGTGATGATGACCCATAATGTGTCAATCATGACTTTGGTATCCATAAATTCCCCCCCAATTTATCCCGAATGAATACAAAAAAGGCGCTACGGGATAAAACCCGCAACGCCAATGTTGCATGTCGGTGAGATTATATATGATAAATTGGAAAAATGTCAACGGGACTTTTTTTCCAGATCATCGAAGCGGTTACAGGTGCGTCATTTGAACGGAATCCAAATAAAAAACCACCCAATTGGGTGGTTCTTGTGTGGTGGGGATAACAGGGCTCGAACCTGTGACCTCTTCGATGTGAACGAAGCGCTC
>CAZDXW010000077.1:0-14882 GCA_964509485.1 uncultured Christensenella sp. | reverse complement strand
CCGCAGGAGAGCAGGGGGTTTACGGTGACGAGCGTGCCCTTGGGCAGACCCGGAATGTCCTGCATCAGGTGGCCGGAGAACTCGTGACCCATCACGAGCGGGGCTTTCGCGCGCGGGTGCGCGCCGAGGAAAATGGTCACGTCGCTGCCGCAGATGCCGGCGTAGCAAACATGAATCAGAGCCCAGCCCTCCGGAGCAACCGGAACAGGCAGGTCGCGCAGTTCCACGGCGTTGGTGCCGGTGTAAACAATCGCTTTCATAGAACAGTGTCCTTTCAAAAACAGCGCGTGGTCGGGTGAATTCTCGCTCCGGCGTGCGCCAGCATTCGGAAAAAAGGGAATCTAGTGAACAATCGAATCAGAACCGGTTCACGGGGTTGAGCAGCGGTTTGCCGGTCAAGAACCGCGCTGCTTCCTCCGCCGTCTTCGTCTTGAGGCTCGAGGAGGCCTCCTCGGAGTACCAGGCCATGTGTGGCGTGAGAATGATGTTTCGCGCACTCAAGAGCAGACTTTCCGGCTCCAGCGGCTCGCGAACGGTCACGTCGATGCCCGCGCCCGCAATCAGCCCGTCGTTGAGGGCAACCGCCAGATCGTGCTCGTTGACGATTCCCCCGCGGGACACGTTGATGAGCACCGCCTCCGGCTTCATCTGCCGCAGCACGTCGAGATTGATGAGGTTGCGACTCGTTTCGAGGTTGCAATGAAGCGAGATCACGTCGCTCTCGCGAACGAGCGTGTCAAAATCGACCGGCTCGACAAAGCTCGGAATCGGCTGCTTGGGATTGATGTCGCAGCCGAGAATCCGGCCGCCAAAGGGGCGGAGCATCTCAGCAAAGCAGGTGCCGATGCGGCCAAGGCCGACGACGCCAAATGTCATCTCGGAGTACCGCCGAATCGGGATGCTGCGCGCGTATTCCCACTCACCGCGCTTGACGCTGGCGTCCATGCGGACGATCTTCCGCGTGAGCGCCATCATGAGCGCAAACGCGTGCGCCGCGACCTCCTGCACGCCGTAGTCCGGCACGTTGCAGACGACGACGTGGTGCCGCGAAGCCGCTTCGAGGTCAATGTTGTTGACGCCGACGCCGTAGCGAACGACCATCTTCAGATCGGGCAGTGCGGCAAACACGCGCTCCGTAAACGGCGCATATTGGTTGACCACCGCCGCATAACCCGGCAGGCGCTCGATCAAATCGTCCTCCGTCTTGCACTGAAAGAGCACATAGTCGAGGCCGTAGCGGTCGCAGACCGCCTGCTCCTCGGACATGTAGAGATGGTCGCAGTCGCTGATGGCAATCGTTTTGTTGTTCATGTTGCTTCCTCCGGATCATAAGGCGCGAGGGCGCGCCGGTTATTCGATTGTTTGCGGGGATTCCGGTGCTGCGCGCCGTTTACCGGCGGGGCGGTTGACGATGGCGATGCCCGCGCAGACGAGCAGCAACGCGCCGATGGTTTGCACCGAGGCGATGCGTTCCCCTAAGAGCAGGCCGCTGAGCGCGACGCCGAACACCGGCAGCAGAAAGAAATACACGGAGACGCTCGCCGCATCATAGCGGCGCAGCAGGCTCGTCCAAATCGTGAACGCCGCCGCGGAGAGGAAAATCAGGTACACGAGTAGGAGCAATCCTTGCAGATTGACGGAGTGAAGCGCGCCGCCGCCGATGAGTCCAACCACGAGGAGCACCGCGCCGCCCAGCGTGAGCTGCGCGCCGGTGACGCGAATCGGGTCTGCCTCGCGGGAGAGGCGCTTGCTAATGACCGAGCCAAGCGCGAAGAAGAGCGACGAGAGCAAAATCAGAAAATCGCCGTTCCAGGAGAACGCGCCGCCGATCGAATTGCCGAGGTTCGCCAGCACGATCCCGGCAAAGCCAACAAGGCACCCGACGAGCTTTTGCAGGGTCACGCGCTCGGCGGGAAAGAACAGCGCGGCGAGAAATACGGTAAAAAACGTCGATGTCGTATTGAAAATGGCGCTGCGCGTGCCGAGCGCATGCGCAAGACCAAGATAGAAGCAAACGTACTGCGCCGTGGTTTGCACCAAGCCGAGGCCAAGCAGCGAAGCCGTGCGTCGCAGGCTGGGCGCTACAGCGGCGGGCGCGTGAAAGCGGGCAACGAGCAGGGTAACGAGTCCCGCAGCAGTGAACCGCACGCCTGCGAACAGAATGCGGTCAAACGCCGTAGCAATGCCAAAGAGCGGCGAACTGATCTTGACAACCGGGATTGCGCTGCCCCAGAGCAGCGTGCAGAGCACCGCGAGCAGAATCGCGCGCGGTCGAAGGGAAACGGTGGACGCCGCGTTTTGCCCGCTCATCGCCGGATACGCCCGGTTGCTTCGCCGGAGGCGACCAGCTCGATTTCGTCCGCAAACGAGAGGTTAAAGTCCTGCTCAATGGTCTGCTTGAGGCAGCTTGCGGCGGTTGCGAAGTCCACCGTGTGCTGCGGGTCGAACCCCTTGAGCATGCCGTAGAGCAGCCCGGCGGTAAACGAGTCACCGCCGCCGACGCGGTCGACGAGATGAATGCGATAGTCGCGCGCGACGTATGCCTTGCCGCCCGTATAGAGTAACCCGCTCCAGAGCGTGTCCGAAGCGGAGATGGTTTCGCGCAGCGTAAACGCGACGGTCGAACACCCGAATTGCGCTACGAGCTGTTCTGCGGCGGAGGTGTAGGCGGCGGGATCCGGCGTGTCGTCGCCGGAGGCCGAAGCGGGTGTTTTTATCCCAAAGAGCTTTGCCGCGTCCTCGCGGCCGCAGACGAGTACGTCCACAAACGGCAGTAACTGCCGCATGGTACGGGAGGCGTCCTCCAGACTCCAGAGCAGCGAGCGGTAGTTCAGGTCGCAAACGACCGTGATGCCGCGCCGTTTGGCTTCGCGGCAGGCCGCTTCGCAGATGCCCGGCAGGTGCGGCCCCAGCGGCGGCGTAATGCCGGTAAAGACAAAGTGGCTCGCGCCGTCGAAGATTGTGTTCCAGTCAAAATCGCTGGGGGAGGCAGTCGCGATACCCGTGTGCTTGCGGTCATAAACGATCCGCGAAGGGCGCTGGGACGCGCCTTTTTCAAGATAGTAGGTTGCGATGCGATCCCCGCCGAACGCGACGTGGTTTAGCCCGACGCCGAAGCGGCGCAGCTGAGCAAGCGCGCAGTCGGAGATCAGATTGTCCGGCAGGCGGGTGACGAACTCGGTTGGAATCCCGTTCATCGCGAGAAATACCAGCATGTTCGCTTCCGCGCCGGTGTAGTTGATTTCGAAATTCGTCGCCTGCAGAAAGCGCTGATAGCCCGGCGGGCTCAGGCGCACGAGCAGGTCGCCAAAACCGACTACTTTCGCCATCCCTTTTCCTCCGCAACAGTGGTATAGGTGGAAACCAGCGTGCGCGCAGCCTCGGTGAACGACGCCCAGTCGCCCGCCTGAATACGCGCTTTGTCGCAAAGTGAGCTGGAGATGCCCGCGCCGCGGCAGCCCACGCGGAGGTAGTCCGCGAAATTCTCGGTGGAGATGCCGCCGGTCGCGATCAACTTTACATGGTTGATGGGCGCGGAGATATCCTTGATGTACTTCAGTCCGAGCGATGCGGCGGGAAAGAGCTTTACGTAGTCCGCGCCCGCCTGATGCGCGGCGATGATTTCGGAAGGCGTCATTGCCCCGGGAACCGAAACGAGGCCGAGCAGTTTTGTATAACGAATCACGTCCAGATCCGTGTTCGGCGAAATGACGAACTCGCCGCCCGCGTGTTTGGTCACGTCGACCTGATCGCGGTTGAGCACCGTGCCCGCGCCGAATCGCATGTTCGGAAAACGGGCGCAGAGCGCGGCAATCGCGTCCCCCGTGCGGGTCAGACAGTCCGGATCGGACTGGTCAAAGGTGACCTCCATGAGCGAAACGCCGCCCTGTTCGAGCGCTTCCGCCAGGCGAAGAAGATCCGGCCCGTAAATTTTACGGCAGATGGCGATGACTCCGGTTTGTTGAATGCGGGTAATAATCGATTCGGACATGTTCGTTACCTCAAACCCTTATGAAGATATTGAGAAAGCAAATGAAGTTTGGTTCACGCTTTCTTCTCGCGAAATGCAATTCCATAATGTGGAACGTAAATATTATAGCAAGGGCGTTCCGTTCTTGTCAATCCAAAAATCCGGCGATTTGTGTTTTTCATCCACGGAAGACTCTGAAAACAAAAAGAGCCTCCGAAGAGGCTCAAGAAAAGCAAGTTTCGTTAGGATTGCCGCGGAACGGGCTCCGTGTAGCCCATCCGCTTGGACAGCTCGATGGACGCTTTCTTCATCTGCTCGTAGATATAGTCGATCTCAAAGTTGTCAAACAATCCGCGTCCGGAGATGCTCATCGCCGCCATGACCTTGCGGGAATAGTCGTAAATCGGCACCGCCAGGCAGTAGATGTCGTCCTCGTGCTCGCGATTGTCAATGGCGAAGCCGCGCTCCCGCGCGAGGCGGACTTCCTTTGCGTAGGCCTCCAGCGAGGTAATCGTGTTCGGTGTAAACGGGGCATAGGAGAGCTGCTTGGCAATGTGCAAAAACTCGTCCTCCGGCAGCGCCGCCAATAGTACCTTTCCGAGCGCCGTGCAGTAGAGCGGTTCACGCTTGCCAATCTGGGTGTAGAGGCGAAGGCTGTTGAACTGCTCCGCACGTTCAAGATAGACGACTTCGGTGTCTTCCAGCACGCCGAGGTAGGACGTAGCGCCAAACAGCGTCGCCATTTGGTGCATGATGGGGGCGGCTTCCGTTTTGAGCACGATCTTGTTCAGATAGAGGCTGGCAATCTCGACGAACTTCTGACCCAGAAAATACAGGCTGGTGTCCGCGTCCTTGGAAATGTAGTGGCGCGAGGCATAGGAAGACAAAATCCGATGGATGGTGCTCTTGGGCAGGCCGGTTGCCGCGGACATCTCCGCGAGGCTCATCCCGTTTTCGGACGTTGCGAGTAATTCAATTAAGTCGAGCGCGCGATCCAGAACCTGAACGTGCGATCCGGAAGGACCTTCCATAACATACCTCCATCGCGGCAGCGTAGCCGTGAGCCGTCCTCTATCATTTGCAGGGAAGAAGGATTGAAACAGTTCGATCGAAAAGGGCTCGCTGCTTCCGCGCTGCATAAGACGAAAAATATACAGTTAGCATAATAGCATAGTCTGTATCAAAGTACAACATGTGTCAATTGAAATCATTTCAAGTGCCAGAATCATACGCTTTGCTGCGTTCTAAGCAAAGTGCTCGAACGAAAAATTGGAGGCTACGAACGGGAGAATGAACGCGGAGGACGGCGGAAAACCGGCACATTTGCGCTAAATACGCAGTAAAATACAAGAATTTCCGGATTTTTCTCACCCAAAATCAACTTTTTTTCGATCGTTTCTGCCAATTTTCCGATAGATGCAATATATAATGGACGGATGCGCCGAAAAGCCGTCCGATCCACGCAGATTTTCTTATTTTATATTGTACTGTCGGACTAAATTTCGAAAAAGCGGGTATTGACAGAAGTTTTGAGCCGGACATATAATGATTCCACAATGAATCGTAGCATTTCACGATGTGGAACGGCGAGTTCCAACCGAACAGCCACAACCCCCCGGTAAATACGCAGCAAACGAATGACAACTTGATATGGCATCCATCTGGAACAAAAGGCGTATTGCGCCGTTTGTATAGCACACCAAAATACCAAGGAGGAAGAAAATGAGAAAGTACCTATCGCTCGTTCTGGTTCTCTGCATGGCGTTTGGCATGTTTGCCTGCACCAGCGCACCCGCCGCGACCGAACCCGCTGCCGAAGCAACGGATGCGGCCGCTGCCGACACCGCCGCCGCCGCGCCGGCCGTCGACACGATCAAGATCGGCGTCGTCTGCCCCATCTCGGGCAACTCCGCCATCGCGGGCAAGTACATTACCCACGGTGTGGCAGTCGTTGAGCAGGAGCTCGGCGGCAAGATCAACATCAAGGGTACGGATTACCCGGTAGAGTTCATCTACATGGACAACGAAGCTTCCGAAGAGAAGACCACCAACGTCTTCCAGAAGCTGATTGAAGAAGAAGGCGTCATCGCCATCGTCGGTCCGGATATGTCCAAGTGCGCTCTGGCCGCTGGTTCCATCGCGCAGAACGCTGGCTGCCCGGTCGTCTGCACGTTTGCGACGAACACCGCCGTCACCGAAATTGGCGACTACATCTTCCGTGCCTGCTTCATCGATCCGTTCCAGGGCAAAGTTGCCGCGACCTATTGCTGGGAAGCCGGCTATAAGACCGCCGCGATCCTGTTCAACAACGCGGATGCCTACGCAACCGGCCTGACCGATTCGTTCGTCTCCAGCTACGAAGCGCTTGGCGGCAAAATCGTTGCTTCCGAAGAATACTCCGGCTCCGACGTCAAGGACTACAACGTCCAGCTGACCAAGCTTGCCGCGAGCAGCCCGGAATGCCTCTTCCTCCCGAACCTGCTCGGCGAAATGCCGTTGCAGATTCAGCAGGCCCGTGCGGTCGGCATGACCTGCCCCATCGTCTGCGGTGACTCCGCGGATACCCCCGAAGTAGCAGCTGTTGCCGGACCGGCCGTGGAAGGCGTTGTGTATGTCTCCGCGTTCTCGGCAGAATCCACCGCGGATGCAGCCGTGAAGTTCGTTCAGGCGTACACCACGCTGAACGGCGGCGAGAGCCCGAACTCCAACGCAGAGCTCGCGTACGAAGCAGCCAAGATGGTTGTCTACGCGCTGCAGAACGCGCCGGAACTCACCCGTACCAGCGTTCGTGACACCCTCGCGACGATCACCAACCTGGAACTCCCGTCCGGCACCATCACGGTAGGCGCAGACCGCAACCCGATCAAGGGCGCCGTCATCATGGAGTATGATGCAGCGGGCGTGTCCCACTTCGTCGCAGCCGTCAACCCCAACTAAGCAAACCGTTACCAAGTATAGTATAATCAAGAGGATCTACTGAGCCGATGCGCCGGTTGCGTCAAACCAGCCGGCGCATCGCCTTTCATTCCGCAAGCGGATTCCTTTCATATGAGATTGGAGGCTTCAACTTGTCCACGTTCTTACAGTATTTGATCTATGGCCTTCAGCTGGGCAGCGTGTATGCGCTATTGGCGCTGGGCTATACCATGGTCTACGGCATCGTCGGCATGATCAACTTTGCGCACGGCGACTTCCTGATGATCGGCGCGCTCGGCACGTTCTTTGTTGCCAAGCTGTTCACCAGCTTCAATATCGACGGAACCTACCCGATGCTGATCGTCGGCGTAATCATTCTCATCGCGATGCTCGGCACCGGCGCAATCGGCGTCGGCGTGGAAGCGGTTGCGTACCGCCCGCTGCGGAACAAGCCGCGCATGATCGCTCTGATCACGGCGGTTGGCGTATCCATGTTCCTCGAGAATTTCCCGCGCGCGCTGCCCTTTATCGGGCCGAACCCGCGCTCGTTCCCGACGCTGTTTCAAACCGTTCGATACAACTTTTTCGGCGCTTCCATCACCTCGACGCAGATCATTATGATCTCGCTGGCGGCGGTGGTCATGGTTGGGCTGTACCTGCTGGTCAACAAGACCAAGATCGGTGCGCAGATGCGCGCGGTCAGCATGGATAAGGATGCGGCGGCGCTGATGGGCATCAACGTCAACCGCGTCATCTCGACAACGTTCTTCATCGGCGGCGCGCTGGCCGCGGTTGCGGGCATTTGCTACGCAAGCGTCTACCCGCAGGTTGAGGTCTATATGGGCTCCTGGCTCGGCACTAAGTCGTTCATCGCCGCGGTTCTCGGCGGCATTGGCGACATTCGCGGCGCAATGCTCGGCGGCTTCATCATGGGTATCTCGGAAATCTTTGCCACCGCGGTGAACTCCACGTTTGGCTACGCGGTTGGTTTCATTATCCTGATCGTGATTCTGCTTGTGAAGCCCGCGGGCATCATGGGCAAGCTCACGAAAGAAAAGGTTTGAGGAGGGGCTGTATATGAACTGGAAAAAACTGCTCAAGTCAGCCTATCCCGCCGCAATTGTGGTTGCGATTTATCTGCTGACGGTTCTGCTGCTCAAGGGCGGACTCATCAACAAATACTATATTCAGGTTATGATGTTTGCCGGAATCAACATTATGATGACGGCGAGCCTGAACCTCGTCAACGGCTTTACCGGCCAGTTCTGCATTGGCCACGCGGGGTTCATGTCCCTCGGCGCCTATGGCGCGGCGATCATCACAACGATGGTTTTCGACGGAAAGAACATTCCCGTGCTCGCGCAGACGCCGGTGTTTCTGCTCGGCCTTCTCGTTGGCGGCTGCGTCGCCGCGTTTGTCGGCGCGTTGATCGGCCTGCCCTCGCTCAAGCTCAAGGGTGACTACCTCGCGATTGTGACGCTCGCGTTCGGCGAGATCGTTCGCGCGATCCTGCGCCTCATCAAGCCCATTGGCGCGGCGCGCGGCATGATCGGCATTCCGAACTATTCGACGCTCGCCTGGATTCTGCTCTTTATGACGCTGACGCTCTACCTGCTCAAGAACCTGATCTATTCGCCCTACGGGCGCGCGTTCATCGCGATTCGCGACAACGAGATTGCCGCGGACGTCATGGGCATTGACACCACGAAGTACAAGATCACGGCGTTCTGCATCGCGGCGTTCATCGCGGGCGTTGCGGGCGGGCTGTATGCGCACCTCTTGGCGTTCATTCAGCCGGATTCGTTCAGCTTCGTCAAGAGCTCGGACTTCCTCGTGTTCATGTACGCGGGCGGCAGCGGCTCGCTCACCGGCTCCATCGTCGGCGCCGCGCTGTTGACCGTGCTGCCGGAGGTGTTGCGCTTCCTTTCGGAATGGCGCATCGCGGTGTATGCGGCCGTGCTCGTTATCGTGATGCTCTATCGCTCGGACGGACTCGTCGGCGGCAAGGAACTGCCGTTTATGCGGATTCGCCGTGGCGAGCTGTATGAGGAACCACTCTTTGCACGCAAGGGCGCGAAGAAACGCCCCTCCGCGCAGGATCGATAAGGCGGGAAAGGGAGAGTATTCATGAGTATACTTGAAGTAAAAAACCTGTCGATCATGTTTGGCGGACTCTGCGCGGTGGACAACTTTAACCTCAGCCTCGAAGAGGGCGAGATGGTTGCGGTCATCGGGCCGAACGGCGCGGGCAAGACGACGGTATTCAACATGCTGACGGGCATCTACAAGCCGACTTCGGGCAGCATTGCGTTCGAAGGCAAGGAAATGATCGGCAAAAAGCCCTATCAGTTTGCGCAGGCGGGCATCACCCGCACGTTCCAGAACATCCGGCTGTTTTCCAACGCAACGGTTGCGGACAACGTCAAGATGGCGCACACGATGCACAACCAGCAGAGCCTCGCGAGCTGCTTTCTGCGCACCCCGGCCATGCGGCGCAGCGAGCGCGAGCTCGATGAGAAGGTAATGGACTTGCTCGGCGAGCTGAACCTCACCGACAAGGCCGACTTTCTGGCCAAGAACCTGCCATATGGCGAGCAGCGCCGCCTCGAAGTGGCGCGCGCGCTGATGACCAACCCGAAGGTGCTGCTGCTCGACGAACCCGTCGCGGGCATGATCACCACGGAGCTGGAGGAGATGGCGCGGCTGGTCGTGGACATTCGCAAGCGCTTCCACCTGACGATTATCTTAATTGAGCACCATATGAACTTCGTTATGCCGATTGCGGACCGCATCAAGGTGCTGGATTTCGGCAAGACCATTGCGGAAGGACTGCCGCAGCAGATTCAGAAGGATCCGCGGGTCATCGAAGCCTACCTGGGAGGAGAGTACAAAAATGTCGATGCTTGACGTGAAAGACCTTTACGTTTCCTACGGGGCGATCAAGGCCGTGCAAGGGGTCTCCTTCCATCTGGACAAGGGCGAAATCGTCGCCCTGATCGGCTCCAACGGCGCGGGCAAGTCCACGGTACTTCGGACAATCTCCGGCCTGGAGCGCGCCAAGAGCGGTTCCATCGAGTTTGAGGGCCACGAGCTGACCAAGATGAAGGCGCACAAGATCGTGGAACTCGGCATTGCGCATGTTCCGGAAGGACGCCGCGTGTTCTCCGGGCTAACCGTGCTCGAGAACCTGAAGATGGGCGCAAACCTCATCACCTCGCAAACGCAGATCAAGGACGGGCTGGAGCGCGTCTTCGAGATATTCCCCCGTTTGAAGGAGCGCGAAAAGCAGAAGGCCGGCACGCTCTCCGGCGGCGAGCAGCAGATGCTCGCGCTGGGCCGCGCGCTGATGGCAAACGGCAAACTGCTGATGCTGGACGAACCCTCGATGGGTCTTGCGCCCATCATCGTGGAGGACATCTTCCGCATCATTCGAACGATCAACGAAACGGGCACGAGCATCCTGCTCATCGAGCAGAACGCGTTTCTCGCGCTGAAGACCGCCTCGCGCGCCTATGTTCTGGAGACGGGCAAAATCAGCATGCAGGGCGACGCAAAGGACCTGCTCGTGGACGAGCGCGTGAAGGAAGCCTACCTCGGCGCGTAACACCGGGAGACGGGTTTTCGCAAACAATGGAATTGATTGCATTTCTGAACGGACGCTTCAAAACAAGCGAGCGAAAACAGAAATGAAATAGGGGTTTTACAACGACGTATTTCTCACCACAAAGCGCTTCGAAAAGGGGTGCTTTCAAAGAGATGCTTTAAAGAGGGATTTGAAACAATGGAACTATCGAATTTAGCACAGCACCTGGGCGGCTCCGCCATCCGGGCCATGTATAACGAAGCGCTGAAGATGAAGGACACGATCAGCTTTACGGTTGGCGAGCCGGACTTCATCACGCCCAAGCCGATCATTGACGAAGCCTGCCGCTGCTGGGAGCAGGGCATGACGCACTACACGCCGAACTCCGGCGTGCTCGCGCTGCGCCAGGCGATTGCCGAATATCACAAGAACGACCTGAACCCCGATCCGGAGACGCAGATCATGGTGTCCTGCGGCGCGACGGAAGCCATCCAGATGGCGCTGTTCACGCTGGTTGACCCCGGCGACGAGGTCATTCTGGTTACGCCCGCCTGGCCGAACTACTTCGGGCAGATTGGCATGACGGGCGCGATTATGAAGGTCGTTCCGGCCTACGAGGAGAACAACTTTGTGCCGAACCCGGACGATATTCGCCGCGCGATCGGTCCCAAGACCAAGGCGATTATCCTCAACTCGCCCTCAAACCCGACGGGCGCGGTCATCGACAGGGCAACCTGCAAGGCGCTGGCGGACATTCTGCGCGACCGCGACATCTTCGTGATTGCGGACGAAATCTACAGCCGCCTGGTCTACGACGACGAAGGCTACACGAGCATTACCTCGTTTGACGGAATGATTGAAAAGACCGTTTACATCAGCGGCTTTTCCAAGATGTTTGCCATGACCGGCTGGCGCCTTGGCTATGCCATCGCCCGCCCGGACATCATCCGCAACATGACGAAGCTGCACGAAAACGGCGCTTCCTGCCTGCCCGCGCCGAGCCAGATTGCCGCGGCGGTCGGCCTCAAACAGTGCCTGCCGGAGATTGAAAGCATGCGAAAGAGCTATCACGCGCGCCGTGATCTGATCTGCTCGCTGATCAACGCGACGCCCGGGCTCTCGATTCGCCCGCCGAAGGGTGCGTTCTACGCCTTTACCAACGCAAAGGAACTCAGCAAGGCGACCGGCCTGAACTCGATGGACCTTTGCATGGACCTGCTCAAGAAGACCGGCGTCGTCACGGTTCCCGGTTCGGGATTCGGCGACGTTGGGGAGGGGTACATCCGCATCACCTATGCCACGAGCGAGGCGAACATCAAAGCCGGACTTGCGCGCGTGCAGGAGTATGTCAAGGGGTACGGCCTATGAGCAGCGTCATCGACCGGATTTCCGCCATCGGCATCATGCCGGTGATTACCAAGATTGATTCGCCCGAGGACTGCGACGCACTGGCAAAGGCGCTGAGCGCCGGTGGCATCCCCGCCATGGAGATCACCTTCCGCATGGAAGGCGCGGACACATACATCCGTCAGGCGCGCAAGAACCATCCGAACGTACTCGTCGGCGCGGGCTCCGTCATCACGATGGATCAGGCGAAGAAGGCGATTGCGGCGGGCGCGCAATTCATCGTTGCACCCGGGCTGAACGCGGAGATCGTCCGCTATTGCCAGGGACAGCAGATTGACGTGATTCCCGGCATCGCCACGCCGAGCGAGCTCGAAACGGCAATTGGGCTGGGGCTAAGCACAGTGAAGTTCTTTCCCGCAGAGCAGAACGGCGGCATTGACGCGATCAAGGCGATCTGCGGGCCATACAGCGGCGTTGGCTTCATGCCGACGGGTGGGCTGAACCTGACCAATCTCGCGGAATACTTTGCGTTTGACCGGATCGTTGCCTGCGGCGGCACCTATATGCTCGGCGCGCACATGGCGAAAAAGGAATGGGCGCAGGTCACCGAGCTTTGCAAAAAGTCCGTGCAGACCATGCTGAACATCAAGCTTGCGCACGTTGGCATCAACGAGGCCAACGAGGAGACCGCGCGCGGCGTTGCCGCGAGCCTCGCCGGACTGCTCCGGCTGGACGTTGCCAAGGACGGCAACAGCTCCGTCTTTGTGGACAAGTACGTCGAGGTCATGAAGACCCCCTACCTTGGCAAACACGGGCACATTGGCTTTACCACGTCCTCCGTCGAGCGCGCCGTGCGCTACTACAAGGCGCAGGGCGTTGCGTTCAACGAGGAGTCGGCCAAGTATTCCGCCAGCGGAAAACTCAACGCGATCTATTTTAAAGAAGAAGTGGGAGGATTTGCGATTCACCTCGTCAACGCCTGAGGAATCGCTGAAGGATAACACCATGGCAAAGATCATTACATTTGGCGAAATCATGCTCCGGCTCATGCCGGAGGACGGACACCGCATACTGCAGACAAACCGTCTGGAGGCGACCTTTGGCGGCGGCGAAGCGAACGTTGCGGTCTCGCTCGGCAACTTTGGCGAGAGCGTTGGCTATGTCACCGCGCTGCCGGAGAATCCGGTGGGGCAGGCGGCAATCAACAACCTGCGCTTCTTCGGCGTGGATACGACCAATGTGCTGCGTCAGGGTGCGCGCGTCGGCGTATATTACGTGGAAAAGGGACAGTCCCAGCGCCCGTCCAAGGTGATTTACGACCGCAAGTACTCCTCCATTTCGATGGCGAAGGCTGCGGACTTCGACTGGGAAGCAATCTTCGAAGGCTGCAAGTGGTTCCACTTTACAGGCATTACACCTGCTTTGTCGGAAGAGCTCGCGCAGGCCTGCATGGACGCGGTTCAGTGCGCAAAGAAGAAGGGCATTACGGTCAGCTGCGATCTGAATTATCGCAAGAATCTCTGGAGCACCGAGCAGGCGTTGGCCACGATGTCCGCGCTGGTGCCGTATGTCGATGTTTGCATTGCCAACGAAGAGGACGCGGAGAAGGTGCTCGGCATCCACGCTACCGGAACGGACGTAGACACGGGCAAGCTCTCCTACGAAGGCTATCAGGACGTTGCGCGCAAGATCTGCGAGCGCTACGGCTGCAAGAAGGTTGCCATTACGCTGCGCTCGTCCATCTCCGCAAACGACAACAAGTGGGCGGGGCTGCTCTACGACGGCAAGGAATTCTACCGCTCGAAGGAATACGACATTCACATCTGGGATCGCGTCGGCGGCGGGGACTCCTTTGGCGCGGGCTTGATCTACAGCATGGTGCACGATCTGGCACCGCAGGAGACAATTGAGTTCGCCATTGCCGCGAGCTGCCTCAAACATACGATTCAGGGCGACTTCAACCGCGTGACGCTGGACGAAGTGCGCTCGCTCATGGGCGGAAACGCCTCCGGGCGCGTTCAGAGATAACCTTACCAAAACCATCAACAGAAGCAGGCCTCCGGACCGGCTCCGGGGGCTTGTATTCTGTTATGCAAAAACGGGCAACTGCCACAAAACAGAATTAAGCGCGGGAGGGACAACATGCGAAATGCGGTCAGGGAAAAGATGTGCGCGGGTGAGCGGACGCTTGGAACGTTCTTTGAACTCGGCACGGGAAACATAGCGGAGTGCATGGGCTTTACCGGTCTGGATTACATCATCATCGACAACGAGCACGGCCCGTTCCATCCGGAAGCGCTGCCGGATCTGGTTCGCGCGGCAAAGCTCTACGGCATTGAGCCGTTCGCGCGCGCAAGCGATCTGACGCGACCCGCAATTCTAAAACTGCTGGACGCCGGTGCGACCGGCATTGTGATTCCCAACATCAAGACGCCGGAAGAAGCGCGCTGCATCGTGGAGTACGGAAAATATCGTCCGCTTGGCTCGCGCGGCGTCGGCAGCGCGTCCGGCAGCGGATATTGGTATCCGGACTACGCGCAGCAGGGGCTGGAGCACTACTTTGAGGTGTCCAACCGCGAAACGCTGCTGCTTCCGCAGTGCGAAACCGCCGAGTGCCTCGAGCACATTGAGGAGATCGTCCGCATCGACGGAATCGACGGTGTGTTCGTCGGCCCGTTTGACCTCTCGACCGCGCTGGGCAAGCCCGCGCAGTTTGACGACCCGGAAATCAAGGCAGCAATCGCCCGCGTGCAGCGCGCCTGCAAGGAGGCGGGCAAATTTTCGTTTCTCTTTGCCGGAACCGTTGCGCGTGCACGGGACGGCTTTTCGCAGGGGTTCGACAGCGTAACCGTGAGCACGGATGCTACGGTTCTGACGGACGCATACCGCGCGCTCGTTTCGCAGGTGTTCGCGCCGTAATCGCGCTTATCAGGTAAAACAGCCGATCGGCGGCAGGAGCGAGCCGCCGGATTCGGCTTGAACAGCGAATCAGGAGGATTTGACCATGAACGCTTACATTCAGAGGGTATTGGAAGAAGTCCAGAGGAAAAACGCAACCGAACCGGA
>CAZDXW010000076.1:1547-15288 GCA_964509485.1 uncultured Christensenella sp. | reverse complement strand
TCGTAGTAGTCCTCGTCGATGAAGAACTTCTTGCGCTGGGTATACAGCGAGAGCAACAGCAGAATAATCGGCAGTATCGTCATCGCCATGCGCACCCAGATGCGCATCGTCAGCGTGCCCTGGTCACGGAAGCTCAGGTTCGCCGCGCTCTCCTCGCCGCTTTGCAGATCGTCAATCTTGAGCGCGTACTTCCCGTCGGACGTCATACTCGCCGCGTCGAACGAGCCGAGCCGGCCGAGTTCCTTCGTCGTTCCGTCCGTACCGGTCTCAACGATCATTGCTTCCTTCAGCGCGGGCACATACTCCGTGTCGATCTGGTAGGTGCTCATGGCGCTGTCGGCTTCGATCTTCGCTTCCACCTTGGCCGCGACGGCCTTGTACTCTTCGGTTCCGCTGGTCAGGCCTTCGTACTCCGGCAGATAGCTTTGAATCTGCTGAATGTAGTGCTGCTGCGCGGCGACGTCCTTTTTATCGAAAAAGTCGCGCTGGGTTTCCAGCGTGCTGATCGACTGGCTGAGCAGGAACGTGCCGGAGACCGCGAGCACAAGAGTAACGATCAGCGTATGCATGGCGGCGGCGAACTTCGCCATAAACGGGCGGAGTGTCGAAACAACCGCCTCGTTGCGCTCGCCGTGCTTATAGTCGTTGTACTCCACGCAGTTGGCCATGTTGATGATGCAGGTCATGTAAAACAGTGACTGCCCGCCGGAAACGAGGATGGCGAACACGCACAGGAGCGCAATGTTGAATGGAAGTATCGGCGACCAGCCCATTGCCGCAATCGCCAGGTAACCGATGGACGCGGTTAGTATACTGGTGTTCTGGAGGCGCTTTCTGCCCAGCTTGTTGGCCAGCCACGGATACAGCGCGTTGACCGCGACCATGGTCACGCCGTAGGCAACGACGACGTAGAAGTAGAGCGTGCCGTTGTAGCCAACCTCTAAGTAGATGAGGTTCGCAGCGAGCGCGATGAGCATCGTGCTGCCAATGTTATAAAAGAGCATCGAGAGCGTCATCCAGAGCACCTGGTCGTTGCGCACGATGGTCTTCCACATCTTCTTGAGCGAAATGTTCTCGGATTGCTCCACCTTGCGGCGCGGCGGCTCTTTTACCGTAAAGAACAGCAGTGCCTGGAAGGCGATGAACGTAACGCCGACGATGACGCCCACCAGCCGATAGCCCGCGCGCATGTCGCCAACCGTCACCTGCGGGATTAAGCCCTGCGCGAGAATCGCGCCGACGCCCGCGAAGAGCACCGTGAGCGTGGTGATCGAGTTTCGCTCTTCTTTGACGCTCGACAGACTCGGCAGCATGGCCCAGTAGCCGATGTCGTTCATCGTAAACGTCGATTCCCAGAGCAGGTACATCACCGTCATAAACACGACGAACCGCCAGCCGGGAATGCTCTGCACGTTGAACATCGTAATGATGACCAGGCCGCAGAGGATTGCGCCAAGCAGAATCCACGGGCGGAACTTGCCGCTCTTGAAGTGCGAGCCTTCAATGATCGCGCCCATGAGCGGGTCGTTCATCGCGTCCCAAACGCGCCCGCCAACGCCGATGATCAGGCTCAGCGTCGTAAACTGCGCGAGCGTCAGGGAGACGCCGAACTGAATGTAGATTAATAGGAACGAGTCAATCAGCGAGTAGCTCATGTCGCGGCCGATGCCACTGATGGAGAAGTACCATTTGTTTCGGTTGAACGTCTTTTTCCGGAGCGCTTCCGCGGAGGATTTTTCGTCCAGCGGAGCCGCTTCGCCTGCGGTTATCTGTTCCATTTACGCCATTGCTCCCATCCGAATAGAATTGTAAGAACGCAAAAAAGATAAGCCTGTTCGGTCGATTGACCGTCTGCAACAGCGTATCACAAACCGATTCCAAAGACAATGGTTCCGCGTGCTTCTGCATAACCGGTTCAATTTTTCAGCGTTGCCGCGCATAAAAAAAGAGCAGGGCTTTCCCCGCTCCGTGTTTTTTGCAGATGTTAGGCGTTGATCTCCCCGTCGTAGACGAGCTCGGCGGGACCGGTCATGTAGACGTGGTTGTCCTCCGCCCAATCGATGTGCAACGTGCCCAGCTCGATTTGAATGTCCACGCTGCGCCCGGTAAACCCGTTGAGAAAGCTCGCGACGGCAACGGAGCAGGCGCCCGTTCCGCAGGCAAGCGTCGGCCCGCAGCCGCGCTCAAAGGTGCGAACGATGACCGTGTGGTCGTTTACCACGTGCGCAAAGTTCACGTTCGTGCGCCGGGGAAACACGCTCGCGTGCTCAACGTCCCAGCCCAGCGCCATCCATTGCTTGTCCGTCGGGTCGTCCACGTAGATCGTCGTGTGCGGAACGCCGACGAGCACGGTGGTGTATTGCAGCGTTTTGTCCTGCACCGTCAGCTCGCGCCCGACGCAGCGCCCCTCGCCGACGACCGGAATCTCCGCACACTCCAGATACGGCTCGCCCATGTCGACCGTAACGCCGCTGACCTTGCCGTCCTTGAGCACGATCTTCGGGCGCATGACGCCCGCGAGGGTTTCCACACCGAATTCGGTCTTTGGCACAATGCCGCGTTCATAGACGTATTTGGCGAAGCAGCGGATGCCGTTTCCGCACATTTCGGCTTCGCTGCCGTCCGAATTGACGATGCGCATGCGGATGTCCGCCTTGTCGCTCGGCAGGATGATCAGTAAACCGTCCGCGCCGATGCCGGTCTGCCGGTGGCAGAGTTTCTTTGCCAGAGTGATATAGTCGCGGTCCCCGCCGCGCCCGTCCAATACGATAAAGTCATTTCCGAGTCCGTGTACCTTTGTAAACTGCATGGTTTCGAAATACTCCTAACGTAAGGTTTTATAGAGCAGAACCGCTCAGCCACCCAATATTTCAATCTTTAACGGAATAGCAATTCGCTTCGTCTTTCATCGATGTGGGCAGAAGTTCAGCCGCCCATGATCTCGACAAACGCCTCGTCCGCAAACTGGCGGACGGACTGCTCCAGCCGCCGGTAGGCGGACAGGAACTTCTTTGCGTCCTCGGTGAGCTCTGCGCCGCCGCCGCCCTTGCCGCCGGTCACGGACTTGAGCAGCGGAAAGCCGAGGTTCGTCTCCGCGGTTTTTACAATGCGCCAGGCCTTGCTGTAGGCCATGTCCATCTCAATCGTCGCCTTGCGCAGGGAGCGAAGCTGATCCACTCGCTCTAAAAGCTCCGCAACGCCGGGGCCAAAGCACTTTTCTTCGCCATAGATGCGGACGCTGGTTTGGCAGCGCAACTCTTTGTTTGGCATGGCAGTCTCCCCCGATTTTGATTGGGTACCGGTTATGTTCGCGGCGCGCGATCTTCGGTCTGAATGGTGTTTGCCGTCAGCTATGACGGCCTCAACGAATCGATTATAGCACACCGCCCGCCGCGTTTTGAAACGGTGCACAGGAAGTTTACAAATCATTTCGTTTCCCCTCACCCTGTGCCAGCCGCTTAAACGCCCGTTTTTACCCCGTTTGGGCAGCGCAATCCTCGAAACAGTAGAACGGTCATTGACAGTCCGCCCCCGGATGGATAGACTAGCGGTATGATGCCATTGTTCGAACGCGACATTCGCATTCGGCTTGCCGAAGCGCTCGGCGGCGCGCTTGGAACCGCCGTTGGCGAGCGGGCCGTTCACCTGCCCACGCGGTCTACCGACGCGAGCGCGCATCTGCCGCCGGGATTTGACCCCGCCCCCGCGCTGTCCGCCGACTATGGCTCACTGTGGGGCGCGCCGCTTGTTTCCGGCGTTCGGCTCGAAAACGGCTGGATGCTCTTTACGTTTTCGGATGCGCTGTTCGACGCGCTGGTCTGGCAAATCAACGCTTCGCTCCCGCTGCCGGAGGACGACGGCGGCGAGCACGCGCTCAACCACCTGCTGGTGCTCGGTCGTCACGGCGGCGAAGGCTGTCCGGCGCTTCCCTCGTTTCGGCGCGCGCTGCTGGACGCAATCTGCGCCAACCAGTCGCCCGCCGCATACCGTCGTGCCGTACGCGCGGCGGAAACGCTGCTTCACCCGATTCCCCCGCGGGAACGTCCCGCGCTGCTGGATCGCTCCGGCGCATACGCCCGCGCGCTCGCGCGGCTGCTCGGCAGCGTCCGTTCCTTTTCCCGTCGTTGATTGTTTCTGCCGCACCGAAACACAAAACCAAACCTCAACCGCCCGAACCGCATGTTGGGCTACTTCGTATAAAGGAGAATCGTCAAATGCAAATTACCTGGTATGGACACTCCTGCTTTCTACTGACCGCGGAGAGCGGTTATTCGATTTTGACCGATCCTTGCGGTCAGGACACCGGCTACGAGCTGCACGACATCGTCTGCGACGCGGTCACCGTCAGCCACGACCATCCCGACCACAACTGCTTTACCGGCGTGTCCGGAGAACCGCTCGTGATTCGCACCGCGGGCGAGCACAAGGCAGGCGACCTGACCGTGACCGGCTTCGAAAGCTACCATGACAACGCTAAGGGCGCAACGCGCGGCAGCAACCTCGTCTTCCGCTTCGGCATCGACTCTCTAAACGTGCTGCACCTCGGCGACCTCGGGCACATGCTTTCGGACGAGCTGATTGAGCAGATCGGCCCGGCGGACGTGTTGCTCGCGCCGATTGGCGGCGTGTATACGATCAACGCGGAGACGGCAACCCGGCTGGCGGACGCGCTCCACGCGAAGGTGCTGATTCCCATGCACTACAAAACGCCCGCGCTGCACTTTAATATCGAAGGGCTGGAATCGCTGCTCGCGGCAAACGCGAGCCGTCGCGTACACTCGCTCAACGCAAACACCGCCGCGCTCACGCGCGAGTCCCTCGGCGAAAGCCGCCTGCTGATTCTGGACTACAAGCATTAACGCCCGTCGATAGCGGACAAACGCGAAATATTTCTTTTCGGTTACATACAGAAACGCATCTGCCCGCGTGGAGTTTCCCGCGGGTTTTTGCTTGTCTGTCGCGTCGTTTCGGCTCTTTTGCAGCAGCAAAACCGCGTTGGCAAAGTCATCTTGTAACAAGAGTTAACGATCTGTAAACTCGCTAGATATGGGTTTTACATAGCTTGTCTTATACAAGATATGGTGCTATTCTTAATTTGCGCCTGAACAGGCGCGTTCTCGTCTTTCAAGATTCCAATTGCCGGATGTTTGCTGCATCGGCGGGCGATTTCAAACGGTTACCAAGAAAAAATGATCCATCGGTTTTCACAGAATTCCGGTATGGGCGGGGGGTTTGTTTTCATGACCAATATTTCCGAAAACGCGAGAAAGGTGCTCGAGAAGCGCTATCTTGCCAAGGACGAAACCGGGCGCGTCACCGAGGACGTGGACGGCATGCTCTCGCGTGTTGCGCGCGCGGTTGCGCAGGCGGACGCGCTTTATGATGCTTCGACAAACGTCGAGGCGACGGCGGATCAGTTTTTTGAGCTGATGTCCTCGCTGCGCTTTTTGCCAAACTCGCCGACGCTGATGAACGCCGGCCGCCCGCTCGGCCAGCTCTCGGCCTGCTTCGTGCTGCCCGTGGAGGACAGCATGGAGGCCATTTTCGAGGCGGTCAAGAACGCCGCGCTGATCCATAAATCCGGCGGCGGCACCGGCTTTTCGTTTTCTCGCCTACGCCAAAAAGGCGCAACCGTCCGCTCGACGGGCGGCGTTGCGAGTGGTCCCGTCAGTTTTATGCGCGTGTTCAACGTGGCAACCGAGGCCGTCAAGCAGGGCGGCACGCGGCGCGGCGCGAACATGGGCATCCTGCGCGTCGACCACCCGGATATTCTGGAGTTCATTCGCTGCAAGAGCGACACGAGCGACATCAACAACTTCAACATCTCCGTCGGCATGACGGAGGCGTTTATGCGCGCCGTCGAGGCGGGCGAGCGCTACGACCTGATCGACCCCAAGAGTAAGAAACCCGTCAGTTCGCTTTCCGCGCGGGACGTGTTTGACGAAATCGTCGACGCGGCCTGGGCAACGGGCGAACCGGGTATTGTCTTCCTCGACCGGCTGAACCGGGACAACGTCGTACCCTCCGTGGGCGAAATTGAGAGCACGAACCCCTGCGGCGAGCAGCCGCTGCTGCCCTACGAGAGCTGCAACCTCGGCTCCATCGACCTCGTGACCATGCTCAAAACCGAGGACGGCACGACGCGCTTCGACTTCGACCTGCTGCAGCAAACGGTGGAGCAGGCGGTGCATTTTCTGGACAACGTCATCGACGTGAACACCTACCCGCTCGATCGCATTGGCGAAATGACCAAGAGCACCCGCAAGGTCGGCCTCGGCGTTATGGGCTTTGCGGACGTGCTTCTCGCGCTCGGCCTGCCCTACGGGTCGGACGAGGGCGTTGCGTTTGCCGAGCGGCTGATGGCGTTTTTGCAGGCGACGGGGCACAACGCGAGCAAACGCCTCGCGGCACAGCGCGGCGCGTTCCCGCTGTTTTCCATCAGCACCTATCCGCAGGACGAGCCGATTCGCAACGCGACGGTCACCACCATTGCGCCAACCGGCACGCTCTCGATCATCGCCGGGTGTTCCTCCGGTGTGGAACCCGTGTTTGCGTTTGTCTACATTCGAAACGTCATGGACGGCACGCAGATGGTCGAGGTCAATCCCCTGCTCATGGAGAAGCTCCATGCGCTGGGACTCGACAGCGAAACCATGTTCCAGCGCATTGCGCAGGAGGGCACGATTCAGCACATTGCCGAGATTCCGGAGGAGATTCGCCGCGTCTTTGTCTGCGCGCACGATATCTCGCCCGAGGCGCATATCCGCATGCAGGCCGCGTTCCAGCGGCACACGGACAACGCGGTGTCCAAGACGGTTAACTTCCCCCACGACGCAACGCGCGACGACGTTCGCGGCGTGTACCTTCAGGCGTTTCGCGACGGGCTGAAGGGTGTTACGATCTATCGCGACGGCAGTCGCGCGGGGCAGGTGCTCAACATCGGCAAGGTCAACGACGGCAAGTCCGATTGCGGAAAGCCGGACACGGCGGCGCCCCTGCCGGAGAACTACGGCAAGATTGAGCCGCGTCCGCGTCCGCTCGTGACCCGCGGGTTTACGGAGAAGATGAACATTGGCTGCGGCACGCTGTATGTAACCGTCAACTACGACGAAAACGGCATCTGCGAGGTATTCACGAGTACGGGTAAGGCGGGCGGCTGCCCCAGCCAGAGCGAGGCGACCGCGCGGCTCGCGTCCATCGCGCTGCGCAGCGGAATCAGCATTGGCGAGGTCTACGACCAGCTCAAGGGCATCCGCTGCCCGTCGACGATCCGGCAAAAGAACATGAGCTGCACCTCGTGTCCGGACGCGATTGCCCGCGTGTTGATGAAGGTCAGCAAATACATTGACGACGGCGCGGATTACACCACGCCCGAGGCGCAGGAGCGCTACCAGAGCGCGCAGGCCGCGCCCGTTCCCAAGGGCGACGAGGTGCAACCCGTTCCGGTGCCCGGCGCGCTGTCCGACGCAAGCGAAATTCACGTTTGCCCGGAATGCGGCGGCAAGGTGGAACACGAAGGCGGCTGTGTCATTTGCCGCAGTTGCGGCTTCAGCCGCTGTGGGTAAAGACTAATCATATAATGGATGTGTTTTCAACACATCCATTATTATAATCGTTTCAGTTCACATTAAATATATTTTGTGTTTTGTAAAAACACAGAAAAAATAAAATACGTTTCATTCACATGGGGATGGGAAGGGAAACGCAATGAAGGCAGTTCTTTTAACCTGCAGCACGGGGCAGGGTCATAACTCCGCCGCGCTGGCGGTTCGCCAGGCGCTGGAAGCGCGCGGCGCTACCTGCGAAACCCGCGACGCGCTCGCCTTTCTTGGCAACAACGTTTCGGAGGCAATCACCAGCGCATTTGTGAACATTGCGATCAAAACGCCGCGCGCATTCGGTTTTCTGTATGCCGCGGGCGAGTTCGTAAGTTCCAACAAGCGCAAGTCCCCCGTCTACTTTGCCAACGCGCTCTACGCGGAAAACCTCCGTAGCTATCTGGAGGAGGAGGAGTTTGACGCGGCTATCTGCCCGCATCTCTTTCCCGCGGAGGCGCTCACCTACCTCAAGCGCAAGCACGCGCTCTCCACGCGCTGCTACTATGTGTCCACGGACTACACCTGCATTCCGTTTCTGGAAGAAACGGATATGGACGTGGTCTTTACCCCGCATGCGGACTTAAACGCGCAGTTCGTGCGCCGGGGCGTCCGTGCGGAAAAGCTGGTGCCCGTCGGCATTCCCGTGCGGGACGAATACCTCTCGCGGCAGAACCCGGCGGACGCGCGCGCGCTGCTGCACCTGCCCGCCAACCTCCCCTGCTATCTGCTGATGACCGGCGGCGAGGGCGGCGGGGACGCGGTGTCCCTCACGCGAAAGCTGCTGGAGCGGCTCAAAACCCGCGACGCGCGCATCGTGATCCTCACGAGGCACAATGCCACGCTGCAATCCGCGCTGGAGACGCGCTTTTGCGACGACCTTCGCGTGCTCGCGGTGCCGTTTACCGAGCACGTTTCGCTCTACATGGACGCCTGCGACGTGCTGCTGACCAAGCCCGGCGGGCTTTCCAGCACGGAGGCGGCGGTGAAGGGCGTTCCGCTCGTGCACGTGGCAAACCCCGGCGTGGAGACGCTCAACGCGCAGTTCTTCGCCGAACGGGGCATGAGTATTTTCGCACCCGGCGAGGACAGCGCGGCGGACAACGCAATCCGCCTCGCGTCGGATGCGCCAGCGCGCGCGCGGATGCTCGACGCGCAGCAACAATACCTAGTCCGAAACGCGGCGGAGCGAATCGCAACCCGCATTCTGGAGGGCAGGGCTGCGACGACCGAAGCGACAGTCTGACGCAAAACACCTTCTGAACCACAAGCCGGAGCAAATCCGGCTTTTTTTGTGCCGATTTCGCACAAATTCAACTTCTTTTGCGACAATGTTCGATATATAATGATACCATTCGGGTCGGGCGAACGGCGCAAACGAGGCTGCATGAAAGAATCTCTACCGAAACAGTTTTTGAAGAAGCAACTGCTCAACATCGTGTTTCTCGCGTTGATTGTCGGCGGCGCGCTGACGGTTTATTTTCTCGCCCGTGCGGAGCAGCCAAAAGCGCAGCTCAACACCTCCGCCGCCACCGCTGCAGCAGCCCCGACCGCCGAAGCTTCCGCCGCCCAAGCAAACGAAGCTGCCGCCTCCGGAAACGAGGATTCCGTTCCGGGCGATGCATCCGCCGCTGGCGGCGACACGGCTGCCGCCTCTCCCTCGCCCTCCGCCGAGTCAAAGCGCGTGGTCGGCGTTCCGGAAAGCGTGTTCGCCACGCACCTGGCAACGAGCGAGCTGTTTGACGCAAAGCGCTCCGCAACCGACCCGTGCAGCTGGACGTTGACCTACGGCGAGCAGCCGTCCATGGAGGTCGGCCTGCAATACACGGTGGACGACGGCGCGGTATCCTCGCTGGAACTCTCGTTTCTGCTGCCGCCGGAATACAACGCCAAGAGTGAGTCCACGATTGAGCAATATCTGGCAAAATCGGTCGGAAAGTTCGCCGCCGCGCGCGAGGAAGCCGTCCGCTCGCTGCTGCCGGACTTGCTGCCCGCATGCGACCAGAACGACGCGCTCACGCGCGCAAGCGTTCGCATCTGGGCGGAGGAGATGACGCAGATTTCCTCCGAAAAGGACGACGTTCGCGACAAAGCGGACGGATGCACGTTTTATGCTTACCAGGTTCAGCGCGAAGAGAGCGACATGCTGGTCTGCCTGTTTGTTTTGGAACAATAGAATCAATTTTCTTTCTTTGTCCCGCAAGCGGGACTTTTCTTTTTTGGAGAAGCTATCGCTTAATCAATCGTAAGGTTAAAATTGAATTGCGCTCCGTGTTCTTGAAACACGCGTGATATAAATATCTACAAAATCAAAAGCCGTTTCGACCGATTCAATTGCGCTCCATGTTCTTGAAACACGCGTGATACAAATATTTCATTATTTCAAATCCCGTATATGTTATAATGTTGATATTGCTCCAATAGGAGGTAATATCAGATGACTTTCATCGAAATGCTGGGGCCAACCGCCATTCCAACGCTCATTTGCTTGATCATTGGGTTTATTCTGCTCGTGATCGAAATGTTTCTTCCGGGCATCGGAGTCGCCGGCGTAACCGGCGTACTCTCGCTGATTGCCGTCGTGGTCATGCAGCTCGGCTGGGGCAACCCGCGCGTCGCGCTGTATGTGATTGCCATCGTACTGCTGGTGATCATTCTCGGCCTGGTTTGGATCATCCGCTCCTTCCAGAAAGGGCGGCTCTCCAAGTCGTTCCTCGTGCTGCGGGATTCCTCGGACGGCACGTCCGTTCCCGAGGTCGCGACCGCGAAATCCGACCTCGTCGGCAAAACCGGCGTCGCGCTGACGACCCTGCGCCCCGCGGGCATCGCGGAGATCGACGGCCGTCGCGTGGACGTCACCACGGCGGGCGAGTTCATTCCCAAAGGCAGTCCGGTCACCGTTGTGAAAGCGGAAGGCATGCACATACTCGTCAACAAGTCGGCGGAATAACGCCCGCGGGGTATATTACCCGTTCCGGTATTGTTCCGAAAGAACCTGTTTGAACAACCGAACGATCCCTATTCTTATTATTCTGAGGAGGCATTTATGTTTGGTACTATTTTAATCATCGCTCTTGCATTTATTTTCCTCGTAATCTTCTTCAGCTTCGTGCCGCTCGGGCTCTGGATTTCCGCCCGCGCTTCCGGCGTGAAGATCGGTATCTTCCAGCTCGTCGGCATGCGCGTGCGCAAGGTCGTTCCGAGCCGCATCGTCAACCCGATGATCAAAGCCACCAAGGCCGGCCTTGACATCTCGATTAACAAGCTCGAAGCGCACTACCTCGCGGGCGGCAACGTGGACCGCGTCGCAAACGCGCTCATCGCCGCGCAGCGCGCTGGCATTCCGCTCGGTTTTGAGCAGAGCTGCGCCATCGACCTCGCCGGCCGCGACGTGCTCAACGCCGTCCAGATGAGCGTTAACCCGAAGGTCATTGAAACCCCGATCATTGCCGCGGTTGCCATGGACGGCATCGAGCTGCGCGCAAAAGCGCGCGTCACCGTCCGCGCGAACATTGACCGCCTCGTTGGCGGCGCAGGCGAAGAAACGATCATCGCCCGTATCGGCGAGGGCATCGTCACCACCGTGGGCTCCAGCAAGAGCCACAAGGACGTGCTGGAAAACCCGGACAAGATCTCCCGCACCGTTCTGGATAAGGGTCTCGACGCGGGCACCGCGTTTGAAATTCTCTCCATCGACATCGCGGATGTGGACGTTGGCCGCAACGTCGGCGCGCAGCTGCAGATTGACCAGGCGGAAGCGGACAAGCGCATCGCCCAGGCAAAAGCCGAAGAGCGCCGCGCAATGGCCGTTGCCCAGGAGCAGGAGAACATTGCGGCGGTTGCCGGCATGCGCGCGCGCGTGGTCGAAGCCGAAGCGGAAGTCCCCAAGGCCATGGCACAGGCGTTCCGCGACGGACACCTCGGCGTGATGGACTATTACCGGATGCAGAACGTGCAGTCCGACACCGAAATGCGCAATGCCATCGGAAAGGGCACCAAACCCGCCACGACCGAAAACAAGAAGTAAACCACTATGGAAACCGTACTGATCATTCTCGCCATTGTCTGGGTGGTCATCCCGATTCTGGCGAAATCGAAACAGAAGCAGGCAAAGGAGCAGGCCGAGCGCGAACGCCTGGAGCGCCAGCGCGCCGCGCAAGCCGCCGTTGCGCAGCAGGCGCAGAACGCGCGCGCAACCACACAGGTGCGCACCGCGCCGCTGACGCCGAGCGTTCGCCCCACTCAGGCCAGCGTTGTGTCTTCCTCGGAGGGCACGGGCTCGCAGGAAGGGATGCCTGGCGCTGTGCTTCAGGGTGAGTTGACCCACAGCGTCTCGACGAATCTAACGGAAGTTCAGAGCACGCTCACGCAGCTGAACGTCTCCTCGGATCACGAGGTCAAGCCCAGCAGTGAGTCCAGCCATGCGCACGAAGAAACCAGCATGAACGGTCTGGACGCCTCCTGCCCGCCGGAGAAACGCTCCCCCGCACAGGTCGCGGCGGCCGCGCCGGATGCCGCGCCAAGCGCGTTTGTCTGGAATCCGGCAGGTGTGCGCAACGGGCTCGTCATGGCCGAAATCCTCGGCCCCTGCGTCGCGCTGCGGGAGTAACGAATGCGCATTCACTCCACGCAGGAAGAAATCGTATTTTGGAAAAGGGTACTGTTTACATCGGTACCCTTGATTCTATTGTTCGCGGCGTTTGCCGAGTGGGTGCTTACAAGCGCACCGAAAAACCCGCTCGCCGTCTTTGCCGCCGCCGCAATGGCGTTTCTCTTCGCGCTCCTGGGCATTCGGTTCATTCCGCAGTGGATGGCGGCCTGGAGCCGCAAGCCCTGGTTGCCGGAGCGCCCGGAGATCGGGCGGCGCAGCGCGCGCAAGAGCCGCATGCACCCCATGCTGCAGCTACTCATCTGCCTTGCGCTGTTTCGCGTGTTCCTGTTTGTGCTGGCGTATCTCATTTCGCTGCTTCAGCAGGGGTATACCGGCGGGCTGGTCGAAAACCTCGGCGTTTGGAATCAGCTCGGCACGGACAGCCAGCACTACCTGAACATCGCCGAAAACGGCTATGTCAACACGGGCGACGACCGGCTGCTGCTTGTGTTTTTCCCGCTCTACCCCATGCTTGTTCGCGTGTTTGCCGCCGTGTTTGGCAACTATCTGGTCAGCGGGCTGATCGTTTCAAACCTCTGCTGGGTGTTTGCGGCGTATCTGTTTTATGAGCTTGCCTTGCTGGATACCGACCGCAGGGGCGCTCTTCGCGCGCTGAAATACCTTTGTATTCTGCCCGCGTCGTTTCTCTTCTCCGCCCCTCTGTCGGATAGCCTGTTTCTGCTGCTCTCCGTTGCCTGCGTTTACGCGGCGCGAAAGCGGCTCTATCCGCTGGCCGGGGTGGTCGGGTTCTTCGCGTCGTTTACGCGCATGCCGGGCATTCTGCTCGTCGTGCCCGTTGTGTTTGAGCTGGTCGGCGAAATCATCCGCGAGCGCCCGCTGCACCGCAGCGCGAAACCGGCCGACCGCAGATGGCGCCTGTCCATGGCGGGCAACGCGCTGAGCGTGTTGCTGATTCCCGCGGGGCTGTTGGCGTACTTCTACGTCAACTACCGCGTTTCGGGCAACGCCCTGATGTTCTTGACCTATCAGCGCGAGCACTGGCACCAGCAGCTTGGCTGGTTCTTCGGCAGCGCGGCGACCATTGTCAACAACGCAACCACGAACTTTGCGGACAACATCTCAATGCTCTGGGGGCTCTGGATTCCGAGCATCCTGTTTCTGTTTGGCTCAATCTCGCTCGTCACCGCGGCGCAGAACAAGCTCCGCGCGTCCAACGTCGCCTACTTTCTGGCTTACTTCGCGGTCTGCATGGGCGCGACCTGGCTACTCTCCGCCCCGCGCTACCTGACGGCGGCGTATCCGCTCGCGCTTGCGCTGGGCGCGCTGACGCAGAAGCGGTGGGCGGATCGCCTCGCGACGATCATCTGCCTCGTGCTGTTCGTGCTATATCTCATCGCGTTTGTTTTCCAATGGTACGTGTACTGAAGTATCGCAGGGGATGATCGGCATCGCACCTTCCTTGGCGGTGTTTGTTTTCATTGGTACGTGTACTGAGATCTCCGATATCCGGTTGACGCAGTAGCGTTTTTCAAGT
>CAZDXW010000076.1:0-1447 GCA_964509485.1 uncultured Christensenella sp. | reverse complement strand
TGGTACGTGTACTGAGATCTCCGATATCCGGTTGACGCAGTAGCGTTTTTCAAGTAGGATCAACAGATATGAAAACAGCTTTCGAACTCTATATCTCATTTTTAAAAATCGGTTCGCTCATGTTCGGCAGCGGGTATACCATGCTGCCGCTTTTGTCGCACGAAATCGTTGAATACCGCGGCTGGATTACGGAAGATGAGCTTATGGACGCCTATGCCCTTTCGCAGTGCGTTCCCGGCGTCATCGCGGTGAACACCGCGGCGTTCGTCGGGCAAAAACGCGGCGGCTGGGGCGGTGCGGCGGCGGCGGTGCTCGGGGTCATCACGGTACCGATTGTCGCGATTCTGCTCGTAGCAACCGTGCTCATGCAGTTCTGGAACAGTCCCACGATGGTAAACATCTTCAACGGCGTCCGCGTGGCGGTTGCGGCGGTGATTACAAGCGCCGTGGTGCAGCTCATCCGCGCAAACGTGAAGAATTGGCTCGGCATTGCACTCTGCGTCGTCGGGTTCGTGATCATTGCGATTCTGCACCTCTCGCCCGTATTTGTCGTGCTGCTGGCGATCGTCGTCGGCCTCGTCCTCTGGGGGGTGCGCAAATGACGTATCTGCTGCTCTTTTGGGAGTTCTTTCAAACCGGTCTGTTCGCCGTTGGCGGCGGGTACGCCACGCTGCCGTTTTTGCAGAAGATTATGGAGCGGTATCCCGCGTGGTTCGGCACGCTCCAGCTCGCGGACATCGCGGCCATTGCGGAGGCGACGCCCGGCCCGGTCGGCGTCAACGCGGCGACGTTCGCGGGGTTTCGCGTCGCGGGCGTTCCAGGCGCGCTGGTGGCGACCTTCGCGCTGGTGCTGCCGTCGTTCGTGCTCGTTTCGCTGCTCGCGCGCGTGCTGGAAAAGCACCGCCAGAACCGGCTGGTGACGAGTCTGTTTTCCGCGCTGCGCCCTGCGGTCACGGGGTTGATTGCCGCCGCCGCATGGTCGGTCATTCAGGCCGCGCTGGTGACGGGCCCGCTCGCGGGCGGGTTCTGGCAGGCGATTGACTGGAGAAACGTCGCGCTGTTTGCGGTGCTACTCGGGCTGTTGTTTGTGCCGAAGGTGAAGAAGCTGCATCCGGTGTTCTTCTTTCTCGCGGGTGGCGTGGTCGGGCTATTGATGGGGCTTCTTTAGCGGACTGACCGGAACGTTTTGCGAAAACGCAAGAATTGACATTATCGTTCGACGTGGTACAATAATTCAGTTGCGACCGTGGTGGAACGGCATACACAACGGACTTAAAATCCGTCGGGGAAACCTTGAGGGTTCAAATCCCTCCGGTCGCACCAAAGAGAAAAAGGCCTTCTGGCCTTTTTCTCTTTGGCCTATTGTTTAGAGGGATTTGAAGCTGCGAGAAAAAAACGCCGCAGTGTCGGCGTTTTTCGCGGCCGGGAAGCGAGGCGAGCGCGCGCG
>CAZDXW010000075.1:1377-15450 GCA_964509485.1 uncultured Christensenella sp. | reverse complement strand
TGCTGTGCATTTTCTTATAATATATTTTATGTTACTCATATTTATTCAATTTAAGAATTATTTCCAATCCGGGTTGTTCTCAATATTGGTCTTCCAGACTTCACCTTCAGGTATTGGATAGAGGTACATCTTTTTCTCGAATATACGTTTCTGTGCTGTTTTTCGGCTGATAGTTCCATTAGTTGCGACATCAATTCCATAAATTGGGCGAGAGAGTGCTTCAACTGCCACATTCCAGCGACGTACATCCCAAGCTCTATGTTCCTCGAAAGCCAATTCTATCGTACGTTCCTTGTGAATGAAGTTTCGCATAGCTTCTTTTGAACTTGTAAGGTCGCTACGATTGGCTACTGAACCAGTAATACCGGAACGATGACGAATCTGATCAAGCATATTGTAAACCTCTGTGGAAGGACCTTGTACTTCGTTCAATGCCTCTGCATAGTTCAGCATAATTTCAGCATAACGAATAAATGTCCATAAACGACGTGAGGTGCCTGTATGTACCGAACTTAAAATAGCTTCTGGAATATATTTGCGCACATAATATCCTGTGGGAGTGGCGTTAGCATTACCTATCGGATTATCTCGTTGTCCTTTGATAACATTAATAGTTCCGTTTCCCCACTTAGTACCTTGATAAAGTACGGTAGCTTCCAATCGCTTGTCACGTCCTTTCCACATAGTAGCGTCACTATAACCACTAGCTGCATTGACAGTAAGCTGTCCGTTACTATTGTAAACCGGTGCACCCGTTGCATCATAAGTACTGAAAGGTGAAGAGCCATCGATCATGTCATACATATCTACCAGGTTCTGTGAAGGACAAAGACCTCCTTTACCTCCTTCACCAACAGGTGTGTCATTTTGTATTGCACTCCAACCCACCGCTACATCGTTTCGGAAAAAGATTATTTCTTTGTTTTTGTCCAGATAAGTAGTACGAAGCAAAGCATTGTTGTATGGCAATATACCATCTGTCGTTTCCTCTGTAAAGAGTGCAAACTTAGAACCATAGGTATCTATAAAGCTCTTTGCTGCATCGGAAGCTTCCTGCCAGGTAACTCCACTTTCTGCACTGTATCGGGGACTGGCCATGTACAGTTTTATGCGAGAAGCAAGTGCGCGAGCCATTGGTTGTCCGATACGGCCGGCATACGTTGAGTTCCAGGCATCTTCATAGGTGAGCAAGCCGCTTTCACATTCATTCAACTCTTTCAGTAAGAAGTCTACTACAAACTCTTTTACTGTTGGTCTATCTGTATATTTACTAAGCAAGTCTCCATCAGGATCAAGTACTTCTGTTACAATAGGCACAGGTCCATAACGTAAAAACAATTCCCAGTAAAACCATACACGCAAGAAACGAGCTTCGGAAGTATAGTTTGTTTTGTCCTGCAAATACTTCTCATTGCTAAGATCTGGACTTTTGGGTACACTATCAATGCGATTAATGATCATATTACACTTGCGGATACCACGATAATAATGCTCCCAAGTGTCGGAGAGTTCTGCTGCTCCGTCAGATCCATAATAATTACCGATATTAAAAGTAGTACGAACACCGCCTGTTGCATAACTGGTTTCTGCCAGATCAGTAGCAGCATCAAGCCAGGAATCCTTAATGCGACATGCTCCGTGTCGTAGGAAGTTATAAGTGTCAAAGTGGAATTGCTCCATCAAGCTCCAGTCTCCGAACACCTGTTTCTCTGTTAATTCGTTACTGGGTTGCTTGTCCAAAAAACTACCGAATGCATCTTCGCACGAAGTGAGAACACTTGCAGATATCGATAGCGCTAGCAAACTGTATATTATTGTTTTCTTCATGTGTCTCAGAATTTAATGTTTACACCAAAGTTCACTGTTTTCATAATAGGGTAGCGGTTAGATCCGTTACTTTCAGGATCTGTCAGACCGTCTAAATGATCCCAGGTAATCAAGTTATTGGCATTCACGTAAAAGCGACAGTCGCTCATACCTGCAAACTTTGACCAGTTTTGAGGTAGTGTATAACTCAACTCAATGTTTTTCAGACGAACAAAAGATCCGTTCTTCAAGAAGAAAGAGTTGGTGCGCTGATTGTGGTCACCGTAATTGTCGTAGTGCAATAGAGGATAAGTGGCATGTTGCAGATTGTAAGCTTCGCTCTGCTCGGGATTCCAGCGTCCCAAATGATGCTCTTTCACCTTACCACCGTTAACGAAAGCATACATCGCTTCAGCATCGTAGTAACGACTCACGTGATCTACTCCTTGGAACATAACGTTAAATCCCCATCCCTTGTAATTAAGACCCAGAGATAATGCGTAAGTGTTTTCTGGAATATCACTATAACCAATACGAGTTTCGTCGCGATCGTCAATGAAACCGTCACCGTTCATATCCTTATATTTTAGGTCACCTACTTTCACTGTACCAAACGTAGATACCGGTAAATCAGGATTATTAAGATCTGCCTGTGTAATAAAGCCATCAGCAATCAAACCAAAATACTGACTGATAGGATTACCCTCGCGTTTGCGGTAAGCTGTCTTCTGTTCCGGTTCATCCATGCTTATAATTTCGTTACGTGCATGAGAATAAGTTAGTCCTACGTTGTAGCTTAGATCCTTATTGATGCGTTTGTTGTGCTTCAACTCAAGTTCGTAACCGCTGTTTTTAGTTTCACCTAAGTTACCAGCTGCCAGAGCCACACCCACCCACTGTGGACGAGTAAGATATGCAGTCAGGATATCATTGCGTTTTTCGTAAAAGACATCAATATTACCATTCAATAAACCATTCCATAAACCAAATTCAAGACCGAGGTTATACTTGTGGGCACGTTCCCAGGTTACTCCGAGGTTAGGATATTGTGTTTCATAAATACCTGTTTTACCGGAACTGCCAAAATAATAGTCATTACCGATTTGAGACCATTTTTCTTGATACAAAAACCGTTGACTGGTTCCGTTTACCGTATAAATGTCATTTCCCACTTCACCGTAACTAGCACGAACTTTTAGGTTGTTCAGCCATTCTTGTGTGTTGGCCATAAATTCTTCTTTGCTTATGCGCCATCCTACTGAGACTGCAGGGAAAAAACCGAAGCGTTTGCCTTTGAGGAAGTTTTCAGAACCGTTATAACCTGCATTGAACTCAGCCAGATATCGGTCATCGTAACCATAAGTTACACGGCCTACCAAACCTTGATAACGTTTGGCCAGCTCAGAATTATAGCGGTAATCATTCTGATTATAAAGCACCATAGCTGTTACATCATGCTTTCCAAACTGACGTGCGTAGTTAATCTGGGCTTCCATGTAAAGCTTGTAAGTGGTACTGTTATCCTTACTATAGCCTAGTTCTCCATCCGAATTAAACTGGTTGTAAGCATCAATTGATTCGTAATTATTGCGGTCATTTAGTTCATACGTAGCAAAGTCGGCCTTGAACATCTTCTTATAATAAGAGTCATAATCGAATGAAGCCATACCTTTGGCACTCAATCCTTTGGTTAACCAATCCATTTTATAATCCAAAATAAAGTTGGTTTCATTTATGGTATTGGTAGCACGATAGTAACCACCTTTGGCTAATGCTGCAACAATATTGCTTTGATACTGTGAGCTACCTCCGTACAAGGTCTTTGTGCTTTCTCCATTCTGTACCTGATATGATACAGGGAAGAGCCAACCTGGTGTATGGTTCAGTTCGTAGAAAGTCTGACTGTATGTACTGCTTTCGTTAGTATTAGATCCGCGACGTTCCTCGAAACGAGTTCCGAAGTTTACGGAGAATGTCAGGTCTTTGGTTAGGAACAAGTCCATGTTAGCACGGAAAGCATACCGACGATAACTTGGGCTGGAAGAGTTTCCATACGTATCCTGGCTCAGCTCCCTGATTAAACTTTTCTGGTCATATAGTTCTGCAGAAGCATAGTATCGCATACGTTTAGTTCCTCCGCGAACGCTAGCATTGTAGCGTTGTGCTGGAGCTGAACTTTTCAAAACTTCGTTGTACCAATCCACATTGGGATAAAGCATGGCATCCAAACCACTTAACTGTCCGGCAGACGACTTACGATACATCTCAATATCGTTAGCCGAGAATTGAGAAGGCAATCCATCGTTTTTCAACGCCTCTTCTAACAGCATTACCGACTGATAAGAATTAAGGTATGTGTCGCTACGTGTGGGACTTTGAATTTGCATGTTTGCTGTCAAACTCACTTCTGGTTTCTGATCACGACCACGTTTGGTAGTAATAAGCATTACACCGTTGGCACCACGTACACCATAAACAGCAGTGGCAGAAGCATCTTTCAAAACAGAAATAGTTTCTATATCATCAGGAGCAATCTGTGAAAACTCACGTTCTACACCATCAACAAGAATAAGTGGTGAACCATCGCCTGCAAAGGTAGCCCGTCCGCGGATGTTAATCTTCGTGTCGTCCTGTCCTGGAGCACCGGAAGTCTGCGTAGTAATTACACCTGGGATCTTTCCGGCAATAGCCTGGGAAATATTTGCGGCAGGAGAGGCAAGCAGTTCCTTACTGGAAACTTGTGAAATAGCTCCAACCACACTTTCTTTCTTTTGGGCACCGTAACCAACAACCACTACTTCATCTAATAATTTTGTATTTTCTTTCAGGATTACATTCAATAATGTCTTCCCGTTTACAGGTATTTGTTGTGTTTGATAGCCAACATAAGAGATTTGCAGAACAGCCTTCTCAACGTTGCTTACTGTCAGTTTGAAGTTTCCGTCCAAGTCAGTAATCACACCGTTTGTTGTGCCTTTTTCTAATACACTGGCACCAATTATTGGTTCACCAGTCAGATCTTTCACTATACCCGTAACTTGTCGCTGTTGTGCCGACAAAGTTTGCCCGATCAGCAGCATCAGGAATACCGACAACCATCTCAGGAACAGAAATGTGTTCCTGGATGATTTGGGTTTCATTTGTTTATCTTTCATATTTTCTTTATTTTATGGAAATAACAAGGCTATTTTTTCGTCGCATTATATAAAGCTGCAGCTTGTAAAGCTGACAGCGGACTGGCGCAGAAATACACATCGTCAATCAATGCTGGGGCAGCTTTCCACCAGGTTTCGTAACCGAAGTAGAAGTTATTGGCTGTTTTAAACATGTTCAGGATATTGTTGTATCCGGTAAAGTCGCCCGAAGCGAATGCTGCATTCTTTTCATTGCTAAACTTAAGTGCACCATTATAATAAACTTCAAATTTATCTGGCATAAAGTTGATGGTAACTAATGTCCATACACCTGCTGTTAGTGCATTGTCCGCATTATTATTCTGACAGTCGAACCATCCGCCTGCTCCATTGTAGCCCAGATAACCAATGGCATTAAACCAAAGTTTACTTGTGCCGTCGTTTAGAACGAAGATTTGATCCCACCAGTTTAATTTTGGAGGATTTAGCCACATACTAACACTTAGACCTTCCGTAATAGTCTTACCTTTCAGCGGATTATCGAAACGTGTATATGCCCAGCCATTGGCATTTCCGGTCCATCCTTCTTGTTGATGCCAGATAGTACCTCTGGTTGCATCTTGTTCGAAAGCTGATGGAGTAGCCTGAGTCTCTACTGTAATAAGTTCGCCTCCTTGTGCTGCATTGACTGCATTTGCAAAAGAGTTATTTAACGGGTAATAGCCTACCAATGAAGGTGCATATGCAGGACTAACCGGAACTCCTCCCGATACTTTCTTGGTGTCAGCATAAAGATTCACTATTTCCTTTTCCGTCAAAGGTCTTGTTACAAGGAATATATCGTCTATCAATGCAGGTGCAGATTTCCACCATGTTTCGTAACCCAGATAGAAGTTATTAGCGGAAGTAAACATGTTCAATACGTTGGTGTAGCCTTTAAAGTCGCCCGAAGCAAAAGCTCCGTTATTGTCTTTGTCAAACTTCAGTTTTCCGTCGTAGTAAACAGCAAACCCGTCGGTAGTTATGTTTATGGTAACAAAAGTCCATTTACCTGGTGTTAGTGCGTTATCAGCATTGTTATTCTGACAATCAAACCAGCCTCCTGCTCCATTATAGCCAAGGTAACCAATGGCATTGAACCAGAATTTACTTGTTCCGTCGTTCATTACAAAAATCTGATCCCACCAGTTCAGTGTTGGCGGATTAATCCACATACAAACACTAAGACCATCTTCTAAAGTCTTACCCTTCAAAGGGTTGTCGAAGCGAGAATAAGCCCAACCATTGGCATTGCCTGTCCAACCTTCTTGCTGGTGCCATACCATACCTCTGTCGGCATCTTGTTCGAAGGCTGATGGAGTAGCTTGAGTTTCAACTGTGATCAATTCACCGCTTTGTGATGAATTAAGACTATTTGCGAATGTCTTGTCAAGTGTGTAATACCCAACAGTTCCTCTTGGCGGGAAGCGATATTCTTCTCCTCCGGTTACTGTCGGTACAGCAATCTCCTTAGAGGTAATCACGTTCCGATATATTTTCACGTCATCAATACGCATTGCCTTAGGCTGTACGGGTGAGCCGTAACCAAAATACAGGTACGGCAGACGTGGAAATGCCTGCACAAGATTCGGATAGTCAAAAGATCCCGCTTGGGTAGATGTAAGTTCTTCACTGCTCTTTTCACCATCTATATACAATGTGTAGCCTTTAGTGGTGATAACAAGTGCCATGTAGTGCCATTTATCGGCAGTGAATGGTGCAGCTGAAACATTCGTAGGCTTGTTAACCTCACTGGCAACACTCAAACTGTCGCGGTGCAACCAGGCGTTAGGTGTAAAAAAGATACGCTCCGAGTTATCCTCATTGGCAAATGAGAATATGGCGCCTTGCAAATTGTCCGCCGCTGTTTTTACCCACATGGTGATAGATACTCCTGTCTGCACCTTTACATTATACAAAGGATTTTTCACGCGAGCATACCCTCCATTAAGATTGAGCACTTTCCCCTTGAACTCGTCGGTAGCAATTCTGGGAACTTCTCCTCCGTTATAGGCAGTGAGAGTAAATTCTTCAGGAGAAAGTTCTTCTTCAAACTTGTATTCTCCTTTTAGTTCTAGTTTAGGATAAATTTGATTTCCTGCCGGAGGGTCCATTTGTCCCCATTCATCACAGGCGCCTAATGAAAGAACTGCAAATACCGCCAACAGAAATGACGGCCATTTTCTTTTCTTCATAATATTAATTTTAAAGGTTAATTTGGTCTTTATTACATGGCGAATATAAATGATCGCCAATTGTACAAGGTGGACAAATGTATTTTCTTAGTGGATAAAAGTGTATTTTGTACATTTAATAAATCCAACAATAAAACTACCATTGCATTCTGCTTAAGTTATGTTTTTTTCTTACTCAACCCCCCTTGTTTTATTATTTACTTGGCTTTAGGAGATAAAAGGGGGAAAAATAATTTAGTTCCTCCGTTATAGTTCACCCTATTGAAAAGTAATATATAATTTACCTATATCTGTTATCCACTGAATAGAGTTCAGCTCTGGAATAATTATTTTACTTTTTTACCCCAAAGTGAAATACCTTTGTCTGTAAGTCCCGAGTAAATGATAGTTGTTGTACGAGGAGTAGCTTCCCAATCCAGTCCTCTTTGAACTTTTACTTTATATGTACCTATTGTCAGAATCTTCTTGCTTGCATCATAAGACCAGTTCCCGGTAATAGCACCGCTTACAGTTTTATTTGCTGAAAGGACTATACTTTTTGATGCTTGCTGTGTTTGATATTGATAAGATAAAGTAATGTGTTCCCAATTTCCTATTAAATCACTTTCAGATATTGTACTTTGTGGAACTGCAGCATATCTCTCAGGCATTACAACCGGCCATCCATCTTCAGTCCATTCTACAGATCTAATTTGCCCCATCATAATGGCATTGCTGTAGGCATTTCCATTTGTATTGGCCGGAAGACGTCCTTGCGATCCGTAATACCATTCTTTGGTATCAGGATTCTGGAAAATACAACAGTGAGATATACCTACCCAACCAGAGTGATTGCTAAATTTATAAGGATGTGTAAGCATAGGCCAACATTCTCCTCCCTGAGTAATATCTTTGCCATCAATACCCACAAAAGGGCCAGTTATGCTTTTTGAACGGCACACACGGGTGTTGTAAGCAACAGATAATTCATCGTATGCTAAGAACAGATAATAATAGCCGGTACTTTCATTATAGATAATTTCCGGAGCTTCTGACCCTTGCCATCTGCTTCCCGTAGTTCGGGTTGCAATGCAGGTTCCATAATCGGCCAGTGAATTTAGCTGATAAGGCTTTCCTGTGTTCGGATCTAGCTTAACGGCAACTATACCGGAATGCCAGGAACCGTAAATAAGCCATTGCTCATTGTTTGGAGTTGCAATAAATGAAGGATCAATAGCATTCCATTTAAAATATCCGCTCCAGTCACTTAAACTAGACCTATACCAGTTGTTTCCTCTATCTGTTGAGGAACAAACAACCATACCTTTGTCTAACCAAACATTAGAAGCCAGATCGTCAGTTTCCATTAAACCAATAAAAGCATGTTCTGTCCATGAATTATCAAAGTTGGCTGCGGTGTTTTTTGCTCCGGTCTTAATATAATTATCAACAACAATGCTGTAATACATTCTATATTTGCTTCCCACTTTGCGAACAACCGGAGCCCAGCAGCCATAAGAAGGAGAGGCAATTACTGGCAGTCCTTCTCTTTGGCGCATATTATTGAGTGTATCTTTTACCCACGCAGGAGTTTCACTCATGGCCATTCCCTTGAACTCCCAGTTTACTAAGTCTTTTGATCGTCTGTAAAGGAAGTGGCCGTGTCCGTCGTGAGCATTTCCATAAGAAGCATCGGTTGAATACATATAATAGTAATCACCACATTTGGCTACTGTGGGGTCGTGCACATTGGCCAGATTCCAGTTACTACGGTTTTCCCATGAGGCAATGCTACTGTAATCGTCTTTATATGTAGGTGCAGTGTAAGTCTCCGTGCTTGGTGGAACAACAGGGTCTTCTGAAGCAGGATTATCATCCGATCCGCATGCTGAAATAAGGAAAAAGAATCCAATAGGCCATATGTTTTTGAATCTAATCATATCTTTAGCTTTAGTTTTTCGCAGTTTTAAATTCATAAAATTAAGATTATTATTTAATAGTAAATCTGAAGATTAATGTAAGGGTTATACAAAAGGAGAGAGATAAATATGTTTTTTATTTCATAGGCTATTTTTCAATTTTGAGAATTGGTAATTCTCGTTCTTAGTGTTTATTATTCAGTTAAAAAGGGATTCAAACTATTATTCTCATGTACCCAAATCTGAGCGTTGGATAGGAACATGATTCCTGTTTTGTTTGCTCACAAATGTATTAGTGAATTGTTCTATCAAGGTGGACAAAAGAATTTTAGGGGTGGATAAATGCTTCTTTTAAGGTAAAAACGGGTATAATGCCATTCTTTTGCTATAAAATCCATTGGTGAATAGATTTTATTTATTGGGCAATGGATATCTATTTATTGAGGAATAAACCAAATTTATTGGCGAATAAAAATTGCATACATAGTTGAACCTTATAAATTCTACAAAAAAAGAATAGAATATCTGTATTTTATGATTAATACGTTTATAGTCAGTTTATTATGTGTTAACTAATTTTTGCACAGTTTTATTCCGAAAAAACAAATTTATAAAGGTTATTTTCGAGGGGGTAACAAGGTGCCTCCTTCTGAAACCCCGTGGTGATGGGAGTGCTAAATTTTATCCCAAGACATATAAAAGATGTTTTATTCAAAGTTTAGCACCACTTCGTAAAGTATCTATACATTAAATTATTTATCAGACTCCATTAAAGAACTAGGTGTAACTGCAAAATGTTTGGTAAAGCACCGGGTAAAATATTTAGGATCATTGAATCCTACTTCATAAGCTATCTCTGATATATTCATATTTCTCGTACTACGGTTCTTTAAAATTAGTTCCCTGGCAATGTTCAGCCTGTAGTTCCTGATAAACTGTCCGGCAGATTGTCCGGCAAGATTCTGCATCTTTCTGTTAAGTATACTTTTGCTTACCCCCATTGATTCAATAAAGTCACTTACCTCGAAATAAGAATTCTTATAGTTTTCCTTAATAACGCTAATTGCTTTATCCAGGAACTTCTTATCACAAGATTCCTCTTCTACATTAAGAATATCAACGTCCATTTTAAAACTGAATTGCTTCTGATAGCGTTTACGATTTTCCAGAATGTTATTTATACGAGCCAATAGTAAATCTTCATCAAACGGCTTGAGTAAATATTCGTCTACTCCAATCTTATAACTTTCAATACGGGTTTCAATTGAGGTCTTTGCAGTAAGCATCAGGAATGGAATATGAGATATTGAAAAGTTTTCTTTTACTTTTCTGGATAATTCCAGTCCGTCCATAACAGGCATCATCAGGTCGCTTATAATAAAATCAATACTCTGATTATTTAATATAGCCAATGCTTGTTCACCGTTTTCGGCTTCTGTTACATTAAACTTATCTATCAATATTGAACGGATATAACTACGCATGTCTTTATTATCTTCAACAATTAACATGTTAAGACGTCCTCCTGAAATAAGCAGTTTATTATCCTTAATTTCATTTGCTGCATGAAGTTGATTGTCTACATTTGTCTCTTTTTTAGGATGCTCTTCACGCAGCAAAGGAAGAACAACTCTGAAAGCAGCACCTCCGGTGCGGTTATTCTTTGCCTGAATAGTTCCTCCCTGAAGATGCACAATTTGTTTACACAGATACAAACCTATACCCGTACTACTTTGTCCGTACACAGGGTACTTCACACTTCCTTTGGATTGATAGAACCTGTTGAATATCTTGGAAATATCCTCTTCAACAATACCGGCACCGCTATCTTTTATTGAAATATACAGTTTCTCCTTCAATGTCTCTCTGTCTATTAAAGAAGATATGTAAATAGAAACAGTTCCGTTATTGGGCGTATATTTTATTGCATTCGACAAAAGATTGGTTATTACTTTATCCATTGCATCTTCATCAAACAGAATAACCGGAGAACTAAGACGGAATACCTTTTCGATACTGATGTTTCTTTCTCGGGCAAAAGCCTCAAAAGGATCGAGTATATCGTCAATAAACTTCTTGAAATTGCCCGGGACCTTTACAATCTCTATTTTACCAGATTCAACTTTGCGGAAATCCATCAATTGATTTACGAGTGAAAGTAAATGTCTGGAGTTTCTTTCAACGAAATGTAATTGCTCTATAACCTGAGGATTGTAGCTTAACTTAAGAGCTCTCTCTATAGGTCCCATAATTAGTGTAATGGGAGTCCTGAATTCATGAGTGATATTGGTAAAGAAAGTCAGCTTGTCAATTGTTAGTTCCTGAACCTTCTTCGACATCTTGATTAACTGTCCTTTCTGACGGGTAATCTTTTCGTTTTGTTGTGTAAGAATTTCGTTCTGTCGCGAAAGCTCTTTTGTTTGTTCCTCAAGTATATGCTTTTGCTCTTCCAGTTCATGAGTACGTTCTTCTACTTTTATGCGAAGCTGTTCTTTCTGATTCTTCAATGAATCAATACGCCACTTGTACAGTCTGTATATTGCTAAAGAAAGGATAATCATTATCAGACAAATAAACCATGTTGTTTTATAAAAGAATGGAGAAACAACAATTTTTAGTTCAGTTACGTTGCCCGACTGTATCTCTGATCCAGTATCACATTTCACCTGTAAAGTATAAGTTCCTGGACGCAAGTTGGTATAACTTGCTATACGCCTGCTCGAAGGAACCTTTACCCAGTTATCGTCAAATCCAAGTAATCTGTATGAATAGGTTGCTGTATTTGATACCTCATAATCCATTGCAGAGAATTCTATAGAGAAAGATTTGTCTTTTTCATGCAATCTTAAACATTTAGCCTGTGATATATCTACATCAATATAGTTCCCCTTGCCAGGATAGATAATCTCATTTAAAACACTAAGTCTGGTGAAGATAACCTTTTCATTTAATGGCTTTGGCTGTATTTTATTCCCCTCAATCGCAATTAATCCTCCCATATTACCAAAATAAAGATTCTGATTAATGCGTGATTTGCAATATGCATTCCAGTAAAATTGGTTACTTATTAATCCATCTTCTTTGGTGTAGTTAATAAATTTATTTGTGCTGGGATTATAGCAGGAAACTCCATTGCACGTACTTAACCAAAGACGACCTCTCTGATCTTCCAGAATACCCAGAACACAATTATTGGCTAGTCCTTGTGCTGTTGTGAACGATTGGAACTGATAGTTCTCATTATCTCTTGATAATAATTTGTATAAACCATATCCGTTACTTCCCAGCCAGATTGTTCCGTTGGATGATTCGTAAAGACAGTTTATTTTGTCAACACAATGAGAATCGGGCTTGTTACTTTTATATTTTAAATACTTATATGAAAAGTGTGAATGACTTCTGGCAAATGATTTTAAGTCGATGATCATTGCTCCGTCCGAAGTTCCTATCCACAACTTGTTTTTCTTATCGATAAGTGAGCCTATTGTACCCTGAATATTCTTTGTTACACTGAAAGGAAAAGGAGAAATGAGTTTTTTTATTTTTATATCATAGAAATAAATACCTCTGTTCGATCCAATCCAAACACCCTTATTAATAGGATCATAGCATAGAGCTCCAACGAAATCGATAGTGAATTCGGGGTGAGTGCCGGAAGTTATGTGTTCAAATGCAGGATGAGAAATATTACTCATGTCCAGTATATTTATGCCTCCTCCCCAGGTCCCTATCCAAAGATGGTTATATTCATCAGCAGTTATAGCACTTACAGAATTATGACTAAGAGAACTGTTACCAGATGTAATATGAATAAACTTATCACTATCTTTTCTTTTCAGATTAAGTCCACCCTCTACTGTTCCTATCCATAGATTTCCTGTTTTATCTTCATAAATAGCATTGACTGGATTTCTGGAAATGGACCCCGGATCGTTTTCATTATATATATAATTGTGTATTGAAAGCTTTTTTGGGGCAATCTTGTTCAAACCTCCTGCTTCGGTACCCACCCAGATAAGATTCTTATCAACAAGCAAGCAATTAATGAAATCGCAGTTTATGCTATAACAGTCGTCCTTCTCATCACGATTGATATGCATAAAATTGTCGTTTATAGGATCATAGAAGTTGAGTCCTTTTAAAGTTGCTACAATTAATTGCTTATCATTTGTTTCAGCGAGGTCAGTAATCTGGTTCTGTGAAATAGAACCTTGCACACTTTCATTATGCACATAGCGTTTTATAGATTCATTTGTTTTGTTGTATCTAAATAGTCCGCGATCACTACCTATCCACACTTCATTTTCTTTTTCAAAGATTACGTTTATGTAGCTACCTTTTACTAATTTCAGTTTATCAGAAATAGTTGAAAGTACAAGTTTTCCGGATTTATTGGTCAACACCTTAAATACAGTGCTATTATGCCCAACCCATATTTCTCCGTTTATTTCCTTTATTGCAACGATTTGGTTGTTTGAAGATGGCAATTTCAGCATCATAGAATAGATATGAGCAATAGCACCATCCGGAGTAAATTCTATTTTATATAATGCATCTTTCACAGATAACCAGATATTTCCTCTGCTATCTTTCAATATTGTATTTGCCGATTTGTTCAGTATCTGATCTAAGGTTTTATCCTTATAAGTCAGTTGATTAATTTTCAGCGATGAGAGATTTAATATGTCTGTCCCTTTTTCAGATATTATCCATAAATGCTTAAAGTTATCCTCGCAAACTTTGCGGATAAAATTACTTTTCAGGGAAATAGGCCATGTGCTTATATTGTAATGGGTAAATTCATAACCATCATATCTGGACAGTCCTCCTCCGGCAGTAGAAATCCAAAGAAAACCTTGTTTGTCTTTATATATATCGTCTATAAAGTTATGCAACAGCCCGTCATTCATAGTGATGCAGCTGAAATTATATCTGGTTGTCAGGCTCTTTGGTAATGCAAACGCTTTGAAAGAAGATAAAAAGACAACAAGTGAAAATAAG
>CAZDXW010000075.1:0-1277 GCA_964509485.1 uncultured Christensenella sp. | reverse complement strand
TTGGTTCATTGGGAATTTGAAGGATGGGCTTTTCCCGAAATTCCTCGTGAAGCGGTGGAGTGGGTGAGAAGTAATTCTGAAGGAAAAGGGGCTACTAATATTTGGGCACCTTATATCATTAAACATGGAAAGAGTTACAGACTTTATTATTGTGTATCTGCTTTCGGACAGAAGAATTCATATATAGGTCTGGCTGAGTCGTCTTCACCAGAAGGCCCTTGGATTCAGAAAGGATGTGTAGTCCGCACAAATAAAGAAACGCCAATGAACGCCATTGACCCAACTGTTATAGTTGATCCCTCCAATGGAAAAATGTGGATGCATTACGGCTCATTCTTTGGAGGTCTTTATTGTGTTCAGCTAAATCCGGAAACAGGATTAACAATGAAAACCGCAGATTTAGGACATTTGGTTGCGCGCAGAGCCAATTACAAAGTTGATAATATGGAAGCTCCGGAGATTGTATATAATCCTCAGTTTAAAAAGTATTATCTTTTTGTTTCCTATGATCCATTGATGACCACTTATAATGTCAGGGTAGGAAGAGCTGATAAGCCGGAAGGACCGTTTACCGATTTCTTTGGCAAGGCAATGTCTGATACAACAGATATTTTCCCAATACTTACTGCTCCATATTGTTTTAATAATCATGTGGGGTGGGCTGGAACAGCTCATTGCGGAGTAACTACCGATGAAAAAGGTAAATATTTCATGTTTCATCAAGGTCGCCTTTCACCGGATAATATGTTAATGGTGCTTCACACTAGAGAGATGTTCTTTACTCCCGATGGATGGCCGGTTGTTTCTCCTGAAAGATATGCCGGAAGTCGTTCGATAAAGATTAAAGATAAAGATCTGCATGGTGAATGGGAAGTGATTCGCATAAATGAGCCAAAACATGACAGACAGTTAGAAGCCGGACAGATTCTTTGGGGAGAAGGACGACTTAATAAAACAGAGCAGAATTATTCTTCTCATATAGTGTTGCAAGAAGACAATAGTATAAAAGATCATACTAATAGTTCCTGGTCTTTTGATTCATCGAAATCATTAACTAAACTAGTTTTGAATGGTGAGGAAATAAATAATTTGGTTACTTTTGCCGGACACGATTGGGAAAACCAGACAGAGACAATTCTCTTTACAGGATTGGATAGTCATGGTCGGTCAGTCTGGGGAAAACGTATAAAATGAATACTAACTAAAAACTAATATATTAATTATGAGAATGCACAGATCATTATTATCTGCTTTAGCCCTTTGCATGGGGATGTCAT
>CAZDXW010000074.1:0-15640 GCA_964509485.1 uncultured Christensenella sp. | reverse complement strand
TCATCGCGTCGATGACATCCTGCCGAACCATGGTGGTTGCTGCGTTGTCCAGATATACTCGCATACTCTTATTGTCCTTCTTTATATTACCTCTGCTGATTGCAGATCATTCCTATTTGCAGACGTTCTTCGCGCATCCGCCGCGTTTGAGCTGCTCGACGTAATCGTCCGCCAGTTCCTGAATCGTCGTTTGTTCGAGAACGTCGTTGATTCGGTTTTGCAGTTTCAAAAACAGCGGTCGCGCCGAGCAGGTGCAGGCGCTGTTGCATGCGTGATCCTCCGCGCTGACACAGTCCACCACCGCGGTTGACCCTTCCAGAAGCGTCAGTACGCGTTGAACGGAGAGTTCGGCGGGCGGACAGGTTAGTTCATATCCGCCCTGTGCTCCGCGTACCGTATCGACTACGTTGCCCTTCTTGAGCTCACGCAGCAACTGCTCCAGATACCCTTCCGAAACGCCCTGCTCTCCCGCGAGCGTCGGCAGAGAAACCGGCCCGGAACCGTACCGAACGGCAAGGTCGATTACCGCTTTTAATCCATATCGGCTGCGCGTCGAAAGTTTCATGTTCACCATACCCTAGTAAAATAGTTGCCTTATGTGCATACAATAGCATTTCACTGGGCTATTGTCAAGTATGAGAATCCAATTCTGTATGGTATATCTGTCTCTATTTCTGGATCTATTTCTTGTTGGATTGTTCCAGCGCAAGCAGCGTTTGCTTCATGCCGGTTCCGTAGGCATAGCCGGTCAGTGATCCGCCTGCGCCGAGCACCCGATGGCAGGGAACCGCAATCCAAAGCGGGTTTTTGTTGCAAGCGCCGCCGACCGCGCGTGCCCCCTTGGGGTTTCCAACCTGCAACGCGATGTCGCCGTAGGTGCGTGTTTCGCCATAGGGAATGGTATTCAGCGCTTGCCACACCTGTTGTTGAAACGTCGTTCCCTCCGCCTGCATGGGAAACGAAAACACCGTCCGTTTGCCTTCGAAGTATTCCCCCATCTCCCGCGCGGCAAGCGCAAGCGCCGAGCCTTCCGGCGCCGAGAACGAAAACGCCGCGTCCCGCTCGGTTTCCAGATGAATCGCACAGACGGCGTTGTTTCTCGCTTCGAACACCAACGTTCCAACCGGTGTTTCCAGTCGAACGCGGCTTGTTTCGGCGGTCGTGTCGATTTCCTCTTTTTTCATACAGATTCCCCCACTCCAGATCGAATCTTTAACGCTCGCTTCGCAAGCTTTCTATCTGCTCATTATAATCGATCTGTGATATACTGACAAAGAATTTAAGCAGAGCGAAAGGAGCACGATTGTGGAACAAACGCATTCGAACTTGGCGCTGGAGGTTTCGGAATCGACCGGTGAAACGCAGGCCGATTCCTTTACGACGCTCGACTATGTTCGCGAGCTCTATCTGCTTGCGGAAGAGCAAAAGAAGTCGGATCATCGAAAGGTTCGCCTGCTGCGCGCCGCCGTTACGCTTCTTGCGGTCACCATGGCGGCGGTGATTCTCTCCGCCGTGCTCGTCGTCCCGGCACTGCTGAACACGGCGAACGAGGCTTCTAAGACGCTCGCGATTGTTCAGCAGATCGACGTAGAGACTATTGCTTCCGATATGGATGCGCTCGCGGTGCAGGCCAACGAAACGTTCTCGCAGGTTGGCGACGCGGTCAAGGTGCTCGACGATTTGGACATGGAGTCGCTCAACGCGACGATTGCCGAGCTGGAAGTCGCCGTGGAGTCGTTCTCCAAGTTGGACGTCGCTACGTTGAATACGGCGATTGCAAACCTCAACGCGACGGTTGAACCCCTCGCGCGGCTCTTTGGAAAGAAATAACACCGAACGCATGATTCGGCTGACAACATAAAGGAGAAGAAGATTTCGCATGGCGGAATTGGTATCGTTGTTCTATCTTGCGCTGTTTGCGTGTTCCGGTCTCGGCGTGGCGCGGCTGCTGTTTTATCGCGAGCGCCCGCTCCGTCGTATTTGGCTAGGCCTCGTGTTCGGGTTTGCCATGTTGCTGTGGCTGCCCGCGCTGTTCTCGTTTGCGATGGGATTTGTTCTCAAGGCACAGTTGCTCGCCCTCACGCTGGCCGCCGGCATCGGCGGGGTTTGCTGGTCGCTTTCCCGAAAAAAGTCGCTGACCGTTTCGCCGCTGAAAAACGAGCTGCCAATTTTGATTGCGGGCGGGATTCTTTTCGTATTCTGCATGGTGCTGCTTTCCAGCCACACCATCGTCGAGAAAGACGGCGCACTCTACGTCGGGCAGTCCACCTACGGCGATCTGGCTATGCACCTCGGCTTTATTTCAAGCATCGCCGTGCAAGGCAAGTTTCCGCCGATGTATTCCATCTGCCCGGACAAACCCGTTTGCTACCCCTTCCTCTCCGAGAGCATTGGCTCGACGTTCTATCTCTTCGGAACCAGCCTGCGCTTTGCTACGATGCTGACGGCGGCATACGCGTTTCTGCTCGTGATCCTTGGCGTATACTTCTTCTTTGAGGAGTGGCTCGCCGAGCGTCGCAAGGCAATCTTCGCCATGCTGCTGTTCTTTGTTGGCGGCGGATTCGGGTTTTGGTACTTCTTTGACCTGATCAAGGCGAATCCGGAGAATCTCTCGCGACTCTTCACCGCGTTTTACGAAACGCCGACAAACTTCGTGCCCAACGGACTGCGTTGGGTCAACCCGATTGCGGACATGATGATCCCGCAGCGCGCGCTGCTCTTTGGCTGGGCGCTGCTGTTTCCGTGCCTGTTTCTGCTGCACCGCGCTTCGTTTAAGCGCGACACGAGCGCATTTCTCCCGCTGGCTGTTCTCGCGGGCTGCCTGCCGCTGGTGCACACGCATTCCTTTCTCGCGCTCGGTATGATCAGTGGATTCTACTTGCTTCGTTCGATCGTTCGCCAGCAAGGAAAAAAGCAGTTGCTGGGCTTTGCCTCGTATCTCGGAATCGTGCTGTTGCTCGCGCTGCCGCAATTAATCCTCTTTACATTCAAACAGTCCGGCAGTTTCCTCAAGTTCCATTTCAACTGGGCAAACGAGTCCGACAACTATTTCTGGTTCTATATCAAGAATTTCGGGCTCATCGCCCTGCTTGCGCCGATCGCGTTCCTCGCCGCGCGCAAGGAAGAACGCGGCGTGGTCGGCGGCGCGGTGTTGGTTTGGCTCGTCGCGGAATTCATTCAATTTCAGCCGAATCCATACGACAACAACAAGCTCCTCTTCGTTTCGTTTGCGTATGCCTGCGGTCTCGTCGGCAGCTGGCTGATCGACACGAAGGATCGCCTCGCGCGCGGCGGCGTTCGAAACCGCGCGAGCACCGCGGTGCTCTCCGCACTCGTCTGCGTGACGCTGTTCCTCTCCGGCGTACTGACGCTTGGACGCGAGTATGTCTCCGAGTATCAGTTGATCAGCCCAAACGAGCTTCTCGCCGCAAATTACGTGAAAGAAAATGCCGCGCCGGATGCGACGTTTTTAACCTACAACAACCACAACAATTGTATTGCCGCGCTGACGGGTCGCAACATCGTCTGCGGTTCCGGCTCCTACCTCTTCTTCCACGGCGTGGACTATTCCGACCGCGAAGAGGCGTTATCGCTTCTGTACGAGCAGCCCAGCACCTACTTTGTCGCGCTCGCACAGGAGTACAATATCGACTATGTGTTGATTGGGGACAACGAACGCGCGAACTATGACATCGATTTTGACTATTTCGAAAGCCAGTTCGACGTGTTCTATCAAAACGATTCCGTCGTCATCTATCGCGTTCAATTTTGACGAATAAAACACAAGAACCACCTTCGTATCAAAGGTGGTTCTTCTTTGTTGAGCAATGTTCGGTTAGGTATCGATTCGCGTTAGTTCGGTGATACTTCGATTTCGATAGACCAGATCATCCCGGCGGGCAAAGCCGCGCTTCTCCCAGAATGCGTTTCCCTTTTCGTTGCGCGCAAACACCACGAGGGCTACTTTGTGAATGCCCTCGAGTTCCAGCGCCTGCATGGCGCGATTCACCAGCGCGGAACCGATTCCGTTCTTCTGGCAATCGCCGGATACCGCTGTGTGATGGATGAACCCGCGCCTGCCGTCGTGCCCGGAAAGTATCACACCGACAATGCGATCCCCTTCCTCCGCTACAAAGCAGGTGGTAGGGTTCCGCTTGAGGTAGGCGCCAATTCCCTCACGGGAATCGTCCGTCGTGTTCAGTCCCATGCCAGGGGTGCTGCGCCAGAGTTGATAGACGGCGTCATAGTCATCCAGCGTCATGGCGCGAATGTTCCAGTCCAAATCCGTTTGCACCGTCTCTTAACCCTTTTTCTGGCGATCGTTGGCAACGCCGGCAAGCAGCAAGCCAACGCCGGAAATCAACGCAAGGATCGCGCCAACGATGCGATAGTTCTCCGCGGTGTTTGTCATGATGTAGTTGTAGAGCGTGGTGTCGAGGCTGCCGCCGTTCTTCACCACCTCAGCATGCGCTGTGGAGAGCCCGATGGCCGCCGAAGTCAGCACCAGCACCAGTCCAAGCACAAACAGCAACACGAGCACCACCAGAATACCGGTGTAGACCTTCTTGGGGTCCTTTGGCTCCTTCATGAACATTTCTTCCATAAATAATCCTCCTTATTTTGTTTCATCCAGTCCCATCAGGAGACGATATACAGGTTGCAGCAACCGGAATCCTTCGATGATTTCTTCCGCAATCTCCGGTGAAAGCGTCTTTTTCAGATTCGGCGAGGAGAAGCAGAACGAAAGCCCCTTCCGGTTCAGATACGGCAGAACGCCCTCCGGTGCGTCGGTGATGCGTGGACGCTTGAACAGATCGCCTTCCACGGTAAAGCGGGACGTAAACGCGGGGTCGTTCACAAGCTCCAGAAACTTGTTCGGTTTCGCCAGAATGTGCGGACGGATTTCACGCATCAGCGCGGGATTTGCCCCGTACATGCCCATTCCGTAGCCGTAACCCTCGCGCTCAAACTCGGCGTAGACCACGAGGCTTTCGCTCAGCATGCTCCCCGGACGCCGAAATCCCAGCCAGGCATGGTCGCGGTACATGGTTTTATCGTGCGAATATCGCGTGTCGCGCCGAATGCGCGAAATTACGCTCGATGGGCGGACGTTGAAATCCGGATCGATTGCCTGTGCGGTTGGCGTCAACTCAATGGCGAGCTGCTTGAGCGGCTCGTATACGTTTTTTTTGTAGCGTTCGCGGTTTGCCTCGAAGAACGAGGCTTCGTTGTTGAACGCAATCTCCCAGAAGAACTGGTAGGTATCCTCGTTTAATCCCTGAAACACGATTGCTTACTCCTCGTCGTCCTCATAGTCGCGCGTGCCTTTTTGAACACGCGTAACCGTCTGTTTGGTTCTCGCCTGCGGAACAGGCTGCTTCTTATAGTCAAATACGCGCGGCGCATTACCTGCCGGCTGGTGTCTGCTTGGTTCCGGTGCAACGGTCGTTTCGCGTGGAGTGGCCGATTGCTTTTGCTGCACGGGCGGAGCCGTAACATACTGCGCTCGCTGCTCCGGTTCAACCACAGGGCGGCTTCGAGGCGGCTCCGGTGTTTGCCGCGCGGGACGAGCCGGGGGTTCTTCCGGTACGCGTGCGCTACGCTCTTTTGGAACGGGCGGCGGTTCCACCACAACGACGGGCGGCGGCAGGTAGATTGGTTCCTGCTCCGCTTGATACGCCGTCTCTTCCTTCTGCGCGAGCATGCGGCGCGTATAGCGAATCTCCTCCTGGTTCGGCTCGTCGTCGTAGTTGATGTGCCGACGCTCCGGCTGTCTCGGCGGTTCGGGAATCGCATCGTCCAGCTCGTCATCCCCAAAGCGGTTCAGACGCGGTGTCTTTGCGCGCTCCATCGCCGTCAGCGCGATGAGTAGGATAAACGAAAGCACCATCAGCGCGCCAAGCACGATCAGAATCTTCGTGACTCCGTTGAGCAGCCCGCCAAAGATCGTCAACCCGCCGGTACTCGGAACGGGCGTTGCCTCTTGCGTTTCCGCAGTCTCCGTGCCATAGGCAACCGGCATGACGCAGTTGGCAAGCTCGCGGTTCGCGCCCGTCGGGTCGTATCCCTTTACAGTGATGGCGAGATTTCGCGGGGAGCCGAGCTGAATGTCCAGATCAAAGCTGGTTTCGCCTGCGGCCAGCGTTTCGTAGTTTTTGATGACGCCGATGTTGGTTTCCAGCACCGTAATGCTCGTCAGCGTAACCGTACTGTGGTTGGTAATGGTGATGCGCGCGCTGAGGGTTCCGGTTTTGCTTGTCCACGGTGTAACCGTTTCTGCGCGAACCATGACGTTGATCTGGGAATCGTCCACATACGGATAGACTTCGTAAACGTCCTCCGGCGCGAGCGTGTAGGGATTTCCAAACGAGTCGGTTCCGTTGAGCGCGAATTTCACGTTGCGCAGCGGTTCGCTCATCACCGGAACGATCACGTAGGTCAGCGAGGTCTCCTCACCCGGCGCGAGTGAGAACGGAGCTGCGTTCACCGGACTGAGCCGCTCGTCCGATATCGTGATGTCGCTGATTGCCTGCGTACCGGTGTTTTTCACGTCGAGCGTGAACGTAACGCCGTTTTGTGTCGGCACGCCTTCCTGCACCTTCATGTCAAGTTGAATGAGCACCATGACGAGTTCCAGCGGATCGAGTGAGGAAAACGTCTTGGTCTTTCCGTTGACCGTATAGGTCACAAACGGCGTGCTGGTGACGCTTTCATCGCCCATCGTATAGGTATAGTCGATCGAATAGGTGCCGCTCGCACGGAGGGAGTCTAGCTGTAGAATCGGCGTATCGCTGACGTTTTCGTCGATCAGCGTAATGGCGGACATATCAAACTTGGTGGCGTTCTTAACCGTGTACGTCAAAACAACCTTATCGCCCGGTTTTGCGTTGGTCGTGCTCGCCGTCCGCGTGACCGAGATAATCGGGTTGTCCGCCTGTTGAATGGTGATGGACGCTTCCTGACTCATCGGTTCGCCGTTTCGCGTCCAGGTGACGACAAACGGAATCGGTTTGCCAATCTGGGACTGGCTGACGTTGAGCGTCACCTTGATGTCCCGCGCACTGCCGCTCTGCGGAATTGGCTGATCTTTGAGTTCATAGCAAACGACGCCATTCGTGCTGATGGCGACATCGTTCATCGGATAATCCGCGTTGTAATTCGTGATTTCAAACGTAAAGAGCACCGGCCCGCTGTCCGGCAGTTCGGTCGGCGTCGCGGTGATGTCGATGCGCACCTCTTCCGCATGTGCGTTTGGAACAAAGAGCACAAAGCAAAGAAGCGAAATCGCCAGTCCAAGCACGCCTTTTAAAACCGATTTCATCATTCCGTTAACCTTCACTATTTCGCGGTTCCGTTCGGTTGATTGATGTTCCTGCCATAGGCTTGCAACAGTTGCTCTCCGCGCGCGATTAGCGCGCCGCCGTCCGTGCGCTCCGTTACCATTTTGAGGAATGCTTCCACATCCTCAACCGGCAGAACGCAGTTTATCGTAACCTGCTCGCCAAACTCCGGCTCAACGGCGTATCCCCCCGTTCGAAGCAGCGGTTCGAGCGCAGCATAGCTCGCGTAGGACACGATCAGGTTCACTCGTTCGCAGACGCGCATCGGCAAAATGCCTGCTGCATTCAGCGCCTCCGACGCGGTCTTTCCATATGCGCGGACAAGCCCGCCCGTGCCGAGCAGTACGCCGCCGAAGTAGCGAACCACCGCAATCAGCGCGTTTTCTACGCTGTTCTGAATCAACACGTTCAAAATCGGCGCGCCCGCCGTACCGGAAGGCTCGCCATCGTCCGACGAGCGCGAAATCCCGCCCTCCGACAGGCGAAACGCATAGCAGCAATGCCGCGCGTCCCAGAACCGTTTCTTGAGTTCCGAAATGCGCTCCTGCGCCTCCGCTTCGCTCGCAACCGGCAGGCAGAACCCCAGAAAGCGGGACTTGCTGATGACAATCTCGCTTTCGCCCGCGCCCGTGACGGTTTGATACGGTCTTAGCCCTTTCGGATTCTGCAATAGCCCTTCTTCCCCTTGCGAAGAATCACGCCTTCGCCTTCGATTTGCGCGGTTTCCAGCGCGGCGGAGACCGACTCCACCTTGCTTTCGCCAACAAACACGCCGCCGCCTTCAATCAAACGACGCGCGTCGCTCTTACTCACGGCGAGCTTGCTGAGTACCATGAGATCCGCAACGCGAAGCCCGGTGGACGCGATGTCCTCCGCCGTGAGTTCGCAGGTTGGAATTCCGCTCTGGTCCGCCCCGCCGGCAAACAGCGCTTCAGCCGCGGACTGTGCAACCTTTGCTTCCTCTTCGCCGTGCACCTGCGCGGTCAGCGTGTAGGCCAATACGCGCTTTGCTTCGTTGATCTGTTCGCCCGGCAGCGAGCCGAGACGGCGCACTTCGTCCATCGGCAGGAACGTGAGCAGCGCAAGGCACTTTTCAACGTCCTTGTCACCAACGTTGCGCCAGTATTGGTAGAAGTCGTAGACGCTGCATTTCGCCTTGTCAAGCCAGACCGCGCCCTTCTCCGTTTTACCCATCTTCTTGCCGTCGCTGGTGGTCAGGAGCGAAGTCGTCAGCGCGAAGGCGGGTTTCTGCTCCTTGCGTCGAATCAGGTCCGCGCCGTTGAGAATGTTGCTCCACTGATCGTCTCCGCCCATCTGTAGCACGCAGCCGTAGCGGCGGTTCAGCTCTAGAAAATCGTAGCTCTGCATAAGCATGTAGCTCATCTCAAAGAACGTCAGCCCGCGCTCCATGCGCTGCTTGTAGCACTCTGCGGTGAGCATGCGGTTGACGGAAAAGTAAACGCCGATGTCGCGCATGAAATCGAGGAAATTCAACGGGTAGAGCCAGTCTCCGTTGTAGACGATCTGCGCCTTGCCCTCGCCGAACTCAATCAGGCGGGACATCTGCTGTTGAAAGCAGGCCGCGTTGTAAGTAAGCTGTTCCTTGGACATCAACGTGCGCATATCCGTCTTTCCGGAAGGGTCGCCGATAAACGCCGTGCCGTTGCCAAGCAGAACGATCGGACGATGCCCCGCGCGCTGCATATGCGCCATGGACATCAGCGCGACATAGTGCCCGATGTGCAGGCTGTCCGCCGTCGGATCGAAGCCAATATAAAAAGTGACCTTCTCGCGGCCAAGCAGTTCATGCAGTTCTTCGGGATGCGAGCATTGTTTTAAAAAGCCGCGCTCTTCCAGTACGTCGTATGCGTTTCGTTCCATCTTGGGTATTCCTCCGTTATTGTTCGCGGTTGACCGCGTAGCATGCGCAATATTCGCGCACTGTATCTTTCACAATATACCACGAAACAAAAGAAGAAACAATGCGACAGCACTGTTTCTCCTGAAAGGAAATCTCTGTTTTAATACGTCAGAATTGAAATCGAACCCTCGCTATTTCAGCGAAACGGTAAAGCGAAATACCGCGAATTCCCCTTCGTTTCTTGTCTCGATGGTCTCGCCCAAATGCGACAGAATCTCCTGCACAATTGCGAGTCCAAGCCCCGTTCCGCCGTCCGAATGTGCCGTATCCGCCTTGTAGAAGCGCTCAAAGAGGTGCGGTAGATGCTCCTCTGGAATATGCCCGGTGTTCTTAATTGAAACCAGCGCGCGCGTTCGATCCTTCGTCAGTTCCGTGACCACCTGAATCTCGCCTTCGTCCGTTGCGAACTTCACCGCGTTGTCCAGCAGCGCAATGAGCACCTGCTCAATGCGATCTGGATTGGACAGAACGGTTAAAGACGGCTTGCCGTTCCAGACATTTCGAATTCGAATTCCGCTGTCGGCCGCAACCAGACTCATCCGCTCCACCACCTCGGAGACCACGCCGTAGAGATGGAACGGCTCCTTCTCCAGCGCAACCGCGCCGGACTGCAAGCGCGATAGCTCCAGCAGGTCGTTGATCAGACGGGAGAGCCGCATGGACTCCCGCAGAATATAGCCGTAGTAGCGGAACCGATCCTCGTCCGCTTTGACGAGGCCGTCGTTGAGGGTTTCCGCAAGGCTGCGAATGCTGGCAATCGGCGTGCGCAGCTCGTGGCTGACGTTCGCAACGTAGTCGCGCCGCGTTTGCTCCAGCCGTTCCGTCGCGGTAATGTCCTGCGCAACGATGACGGTTCCCGGTTCCTCTTCGCTCGTCTCCTGTGATCTTGAAACGACGAGCAGGAGCTTGCGTTCGCCGACTTCCATTGTCATTTGACGGGTTTCGCCCGTTTGACGCGCCTGTTCGCAGAGCGGCTGTGCCGTTTTGAGCACATTCGCAATCTCCAGTTCATTGCAGGCGCCAAGCAGCTGACAGGCCGCCTGATTGTGGTAGATCACCGAATTATCCGCTTCCAGCGCGATCACGCCTTCGTGCAACCCATCCAGAATCATGTGCAGCCGATTGCGGGCAAGCACCAGGTCGCTGATGTTGCGCTTCAGCTCTTGCGACAGATGATTCAACGCGGAACCGAGCTGACCAATCTCGTCGTCCCGGCTCTCGTCCGCCCGCACGGTGAAATCGCCGCTCGCCATTGCGGCGGAAGCGCGCGTCATGGAACGAATCGGGTTTGTCATGCGTCGCGAAATTAAATACGCCGGAATCACCATACCAACGGAGGCGATGATGGAGCTGATGATCAGCGCGCGTACAAAGCTCATCAGCGAGCTGTAGACTTCGAAGGTAGGCCTTGCCATGAGAATGGCGCCGACTACGCGCTGCACGTTGTCCTCAATCGGAACGCCAACGACAATGCCATCCGGCGAACGCCATTTTGTGGAAATGACTTGTTCGCCGGTTTCGACCACCTGCTTGCCGTATTGCAGAATCGTATCGCTGATTGGCTTCTCTTCCGGCTTATTCTCCGGCTTATTCTCGGTTGTGTAGGCAATCAGGTTCGCCTTTTCATCAAAGATGTAGACGTAAGACCCCTGTTGTCCGTTCAGCGTAAAATCCAAAAAGGAATCAAACGAAATCTGTCCGCTCTGCAGCCGGGTCGCCAAGCGGGACATCGACTCCGCGCGCGGAACCATCTCATCCGCAATGCGCTTTGCATGCACGCTCGCGCCCGTGACCAGATAGACAAAAACCCCGATCATGGACGTGAGGACACATCCAAAGATCAGGTAAAACAGAAACTTCTCAAAGATTGAGCCTCTTTTTTTCGGTTGCGTGGACGCTTCCTCGTGCCAGCGCGCGCTCAGTAGTCGCTTCATCTAAACCTTTCGATTCAATACGTTTGTGGATTCCAACGGGGCAGGGTCACTCACTCGCGCCGAATTTATATCCAACGCCATAGACCGTGCGGATTCCCCAGTTTAATCCCTCTTCCGGAATCTTCTGGCGAATGCGCTTGATCTGGGTGTCGACCGCGCGGGTATCGCCAAAGTAGTCGTACCCCCAGATTTTTGAGAGAATCTGCTCGCGGTCAAATACGCGGCCCGGGTGCGACGCCAGCAGGTAGAGAATCTCCACTTCCTTGGGCGTAAAGTCAACGGGCTTGCCCTTGATCTTGACCTCGTAGTTGGACAGGCTAATCTCCAGATCCTCCATACGGATGGTCTTGCCTTCCGTCTCCGGCTCCGCGGAGATGCGGCGCAGCACCGCCTTGATGCGCGCAATCAGCTCGCGCGTGGAAAATGGCTTGACGAGATAATCATCCGCGCCAAGCTCCAACCCGACGACGCGGTCGACCTCTTCGCCCTTAGCGGTCAGCATGATGATTGGAACGTTACTTTTCTGCCGAATCTCGCGGCAGGCGTCCATTCCGTTCTTCTCAGGCATCATCAAATCCATCAGAATCAGATCCGGCGATTCGCTCTCCGCCATCTGCACTGCCTGAACGCCGTTGTAAGCGGAGGCGTGCGTAAATCCCTCGCTCTCAAGATAAATGCCGAGCGATTCATGAATGATCGGCTGATCGTCGCAAATCAGTATATGCGCGGTTTTTTGCATACTCGCACCTCCCTGTTGCATTCATTATAGAATACGCTCTGCCACAATTCAATGGATCGCAACCGCTTGTCGAAATTGTACACGATTGGAACAAGATCGGTTGTAAATTGCGATTTCTTGCCATAAATTTACGCATAACCGCAGCGAAAAAGAAGGCGCGGAACCGTTTTCTCTGGTCATCCGCGCTTCTTGGGTCGTTTTTCGTGCTGTGTTTTGGAAATGACTTCGTATGGTGCGTCCTGTGACGATCGCTCCGTTCGGTTCTGCGCCGTCGCTTCCTCTTCGTGAATCACCGTGGCCGAGCTTGGTCCGAGCGCGATGGCGTTGCTGACGTATTTCTTGAGCGTAAAGTGGAAGCTCGTGCCTATGCCGACTTCGCTTTCCACGAAGATGTTCTCGCCAAGCCGGTCGATGATCTGTTTGGCGATGGAAAGCCCAAGCCCCGTTCCGCCTTCGCGGCGCGATTTGTCCGTTTTGTAGAATCGCTCGAACACCTGCGGCAAATCCTCGGAGGAAATGCCACAGCCGGTATCGGCGACGGTCACAAGAATTCGATCTCCCGTTGTCTCCACGGCGCGGATTGTGATACTTCCGCCCTCCGGCGTATAGTGCATGGCGTTGTCAAGCAAAATGACGAGCAACTGCTCGACGCGGTCTTCGTCCGTCATGGCAAACGGAACGCCCTTTGCGTCCAGAATCAGCTGAATCCCTCGTTGCGACGCCTCGTTGAGGTAGTTCTGCCGCGTATCCTGAAGCAGTTCCTCGAGATCCACCGCGTGCAGTTCCATATGCTCGGTGCCGGACTGCAAGCGCGAAAGCTCAAGCATGTCCGTAATCAGGCGCGACAGGCGAATGACCTCACGCAGCATGATTCGATAGTAACGTTGGCGCGTTTCCTCGTCCTGAATCATGCCGTCCGAGAGCGGTTCGAGCAGGCCACGCACCGCCGTCAGCGGTGTGCGCAGCTCGTGACTGACGTTTGCGACATAGTCCCGGCGCGTCTTTTCGAGCCGTTCCAGATCGGTGACGTCCTTAAACAGACCCACAACGCCCGTGCACTCGCCCTCTTCGTCCGTCACGGGTACGATGGTAATCCAGAGCGTACGGTCGTTGGGCAGCGTGTAGTGCAGGCTCGCGGGTTCGCGGCTTTCGTAAACCGAACGGAACATTTCCCAGATGGAAGCGTCCGGCACGAGGTCCATCGGCACCTTTACCTCCACCGCGCCAAACATCTTCATGAGCGCGGGGTTGTAGTGCGTCAGGCAGCCGATGTTGTCGATGGCGGCGACGCCGTCCGTAAAGCTGGAGAGAAGCTGGTTGAGTTGTCGCTTTTCGCTTTGCAGTTGATAGATCGTCTGGGACAGGTTGTCGCAGAGGGTGTTGAGCGCGCGCGCCAGTATTCCGATTTCGCCGCTCGCTCGCTCGTTTGCGCGTACGTTGAACCTGCCTTTCGACATTTCGATGGCCGCGTTGCTCATGTCGTGCAGCGGGCGGGACAGCCGATTGGTGCTGAACGCGACGAGCAGCATAACCACCGGAAGAATCGCGAGGATTGTTCCGGTAAGCACGTTGTTGAGCTGATTGAACGCAGACTGAATGCGCTTGATCTGCTTGATCACGAGGATCACGCCGGTCACGTTCCCGTCCGTATCGCGCACGGGAATGCCGACGGAAACGGCGGTTTCGCCGTTGAGCAGCAACAGGTTCTTGTTTTCCACCGTTTGCCCGCGCAGAACGTTTTGCACTTCGGCGCGGTAATACTCGCCAAAATCCTGCACCTCGACCGTGCTGCCGACGTTGCGAACGATTAGAATCTTACCGAGCGCGTCCGAAATCAGGATCGCGCTTTCGCTGGAAACGGTCTGCTTTTCAATGAGGCGCTGAAACGCGTCCTCATTCATATAGCCGTTCTTGTATTCTTCGTAAATCTGGCGCGTTACCTCGGCTTCCGGCTCCAGATTCGCCATTTCAATGGAGACATAGGTGTTTTTTCCGACATACGTATAAGCCGCCAGCAAAATGACGTTTGCCAGCAGCAATGCAATGATCGATACGATTAGAATTCTCCAGTAGAAAACGCTGCGCATTTATTGGCGTCGATTCACTCGGTTTCGAATTTGTAGCCGACCCCGTAGATCGTCTTGATGCTCCAGCCCAGCCCGGTGGAATCCAGCTTCGCGCGGATGCGCTTGATGTGCGTATCCACCGTGCGCGTTTCGCCCGCGAAATCATAGCCCCAGACGCGCGAGAGCAGCTGTTCGCGCGTGAACACCTGACCCGGGTTTGACGCGAGCATATGCAGAATTTCAATTTCCTTCGGGGTGCAAATCACCGGCTGACCGCGAAGCGTGACCGTGTAGCTCTTGAGGTCGATCGTCAGGCTGTTGTAGGTAATGACGCTCGAGTCGCTCTTGGGCTGCTCGGTTGCGCGGCGAAGCACCGCTTTGATGCGGGCGACCACCTCACGCGGGCTGAACGGTTTTACAATATAATCGTCCGCGCCGAGCTCCAGCCCGACAATGCGGTCAATCTCCTCGCCTTTTGCGGTGAGCATCAGAATCGGCAGCTGCGAGGTTTTACGAATCTCGCGGCAGACCTCGATGCCGCTCATCTTCGGCATCATAATATCCAGTACGCAGAGCACGACCTCCGGCGTAAGGCTCTCCAGCGCGGAAGCGCCGTCGAACGCGTCCACCACTTCAAAGCCCTCCGCTTTGAGATATATCCCCAGCGCCTCGTGTACGACTTGATCATCGTCCGCAATTAATACTTTCTGCGCCATAATTAGCTCCTTAATGTAAGCTGTATTTGTTAAGCTTATTCCTGTTTAGTATACCATACTTGTGAAAACCCGTATAGCATTCGGCAGAATCGATTTTATGATTCAAAAGAACATGAAATACGATTGAACAAAATCGAATTCAGCGGCCTTGCCGAATCACTTCCCCCGCCCGAACGGCGTCCTGCTCCATCACCACAACCAGCGAGCGATTGTAGATGCCGCTGGCGGGATGATACAACGGAATCAACAGAACGCTTGTCTCGCCAATGCAAAGCGGTTGTTTCGCGCCGTGTACCGCGCCAATGACGGGCGGCTTTTGTCCGGCGAGCTGGTAGACGGCTTTGAGCGGCGTGTTTCCCAGCGTCAGAATCACGCGCGGCTGGAGCAGCTCAATCTCCCGTCGCAGCAACGGCAACGACTGCGCAACCTCCGCGGGCAGCGGCGTGCGGTTTCGAACCGATTTTGGCGAGCGTACCACCGGACGGTACTTGACCGTGTTGGAGATATAGAGCGCTTCGCGTTTTACGCCAAAGAGCGCGATCAGTTCATCCAGCTGTTTGCCCGCCTTGCCGACGAACGGCCTAGCGAGCTTCGTTTCCTCCGCACCCGGCGCTTCGCCGATGAGCAGCGCGCCGGAAGCGACACCGCCTTCCCCGAACACGGGCGAGCGATACTCCCCCTGCGGGTCGTCCTGCTGCGCCAACATGAGCAGGCGCTCGCGTTCCACCGAGTAGGCCGCCTTTAGTAGCGCTTCCAACGTTAAGGTTGTGTCCGTTTGTGTCAAGCGTCAACCTCCGTTGTTCTGCTGTGTCTGCGCGGCCATGTCGCTTTGCAGCGTGGTAAAGTCGGTCTTCAACGTTTGATACAGCGGCTCAATTTCGGAGTACTGGTACCCGACGAGCGCAACTTCCAGCGCGGCAATAT
>CAZDXW010000073.1:11950-16628 GCA_964509485.1 uncultured Christensenella sp. | reverse complement strand
CGATCTGCGCGACTTCCGCCTGCAGCGCTTTGTCGGTTTCATACTGCTTGATGAGTTGTTCCACCGTTGCCATGCCTTTCACCTCCCCGTTTGTTGGCTCCAGTATAACAAATCCCGAACCACCCGTATAGATGTTTCTTCGCCAAATTTCAATTCCATTGCGCAAAATCACGCTTCTATCGCCGTTTCAAAGGACAACAAGAAATTGTTGTAGTATAATTGAACCTCACTTGAGTCGCGGCTGATACAATTCCGCTTACGATTGTACACAGAATCAGAGTTTCCGCACGTACTCTCCACACTCTGCTGCGGATGCAATCCGCTATGAAGGAGCTGCTCTATGTCCAAGACAAAAAGCCTAAAGCGATGGACGAAACTCGACAACGCCGCGCTCATCTACCCCGCAACCATGAACACCAGCTGGACTGCGCTTTTTCGACTCTCCGTTACCCTGACGGAGCCCATCGACGAAGACATCCTTGAGGTAGCGCAAAAGCGCACGTTGCAGCGTATTCCGTTATATGCCAACAAGCTCCGACGCGGGCTTTTCTGGTTTTACCTTGAACACAGCGGTGATCTGCCTCCCATTGAGCAGGATGTAGCAAACCCTTGCGTTCGGATGCGTTTCTTCCGGGGCGACGGCTTTTGCATGCGTACACGTTACTACCAAAACCGGATCGCCGTGGAGTTTTTCCATGTACTTACCGATGGTTCCGGCGGACTTGTGTTTCTTCAAACGTTGGTTGCCGAATACCTCCGCTTAAAATACGGCGCAGATATCCCGCGTGGGGACAAAATTCTCGACTGTTCTCAAAACCCGTCTGCCGAGGAAACCGAGGACAGCTTTGCCGTATACTCGGGTAAATTTACGCAATCCCGAAAAGAGGTCAAAGCCTACCACATCAAAGGTCTCGACGAGCGCAACGGCTTTGTACATATCACCACCGGTTCTCTGAATGCTTCGAATGTTCTTGCCAAAGCTCGAGAAAAGAACGTGAGTGTTACGGAGTACCTCACCGCAGTGCTGATTCTCTCCATCGACACGATTCAGCGTAATTGCGTCCCGCAGACACGGAATTACCGCCCCGTGAAGGTGAATGTCCCCATCAACCTGCGAAATCTCTTTCCCAGCAAGACCCTTCGGAACTTCTCCAATTATGTAAACCCCGGTATCGACCCGAGGCTGGGCGAGTATACGTTCGATGAGACGCTGCACATCGTTCATCATACGATGGCGATGGAGGCAACCAAAAAACTGCTCAACGTTAAAATAACAACCAATGTTCGATCCGAGCGGAATTTGTTCGTTCGGCTGATGCCGTTGTTTCTAAAAAACATGATGCTCAAATACATCTACTCGCAGGTGGGGGATGCTCTCTCCTCCACCACGCTAAGCAATCTCGGCGTTTCATCCTTGCCGGACGCGATGGCGCAGTATGTTCAACGCATGGATGTGATCATCGGCCCACTGGCGCAAAACCGCGTTTGTGCAGCAATGCTGACGTATGACGGTAAACTCCGCATCAGTTTTACGCGTACCATCATCGATCCAGTACTGGAACGCGAGTTTTTTACTCGTCTCGTTCAGCTCGGTATTCCCGTAGAGGTGGAGAGCAATCAACCGACAAACGCCGCCGCTATCTAGCGTGCCAAGTGATAGGGAGAATCTACGCCTTTAGCTCCGCCTGCAACTTCGTCAGGTTCGTTTCCTCGTCAATCACGACGAGCTCCGTGCGCGTGAGTTTCGCAAACAAGCGCAGGTCGTCCATCGTCAGCGCCGTGCTGACCACGGTGTGGTGTCCGCCGCCCGCATACAGCCAGGCCGCCGCGCCCGTTTTGAAGTTTGGCTTGAGTTTCCACATAATCCGCGCAACCGGCAGATTCGGCATGGACTTCGGCTGCCGAACAAGCTCAATCTGCGCCGCAACCAGGCGGAAATGGTCGCCCATGTCCGTCATGCAGACCGCAATACCGTCTCCGCAGACGCCGTCAAACACGAGCCGCGCGGGCGCGTCCTTGCCGCCAATGCCGAGCGGATGTACCTCCAGCTTCGGCCGCGACGCCGCAAACGCCGGCGAAACCTCCAGCATATGCGCGCCGAGCACGAGCTCGTCCGCAAAGTCATAGGTGTAGTCCTCCATGAATCCGGTTGAACCGTCGCGCCCCTCCGCCATCTTGCAGAGCACCGCGCCGAGCGCCGCCGTCTTATAGTCGCCTTCCGCGCCAAAGCCGTAGCCCCGCGCCATCATGCGCTGGGTCGCGAGTCCCGGCAGCTGCTTGAGGCCAAAGAGATCCTCAAACGTATCCGTAAACGCGCCAAAGCCGCCCTCCGCGAGGAACCGCTCCAACGCGATTTCGTACCGCGCCTGTTCGCGCACGGACTCGGAGGAACGCGCGTCCATGTCGTACGCCTTGCGATACTGATCCATCTTCTCGTCGATCTCCAGCACCGTTACCTCATTCGCCCGCTTGGCCAGCTCGCCGATGCCGTAGTAGTTCACTTCCCAACCGAAGCGAATCTGGCTTTCCACGCGGTCGCCGTCCGTCACCGCGACCTGACGCATGTTGCTGCCAAACATCGCAACCTTGAGGCTCTTCGAAAACGCAATCGCCTTGGCGTTCTGCGCAAAACGGCGCAGTTCGGAAACCACCGCCGCGTCCCGATAGTATCCAACCGAGACCTCATGCGGCACGGCGAGCCGCGAAAGGATAAACCCGAATTCACGGTCGCCATGTGCGCTCTGGTTCAGGTTCATAAAGTCCATATCAATCGAATCGTAGGGCAGCCGCTCGTTCGCCTGCGTATGCAGATGCAGCAGCGGCTTTGTCAGCAGCTGCAACCCTTTGATCCACATCTTCGCGGGCGAGAAGGTATGCATCCACGTGATCACGCCAACGCAGGCGTCGTCCGCCGAAGCTTCGCGGCAAACGCGAATGATCTCCTCGGAATTGCGCACGGTCGGCTTCCACTCGGCGCGAATCGTGTCGCCCAGCGCGGAATCCAAGTAGTCGGCGATCACCTTGCTGTCCACCGCCACCTGCTTGAGGGTTTCTTCTCCATACAGATCCTGACTACCGGTAATGAAATACAGCTTCTCGTTCATGCTTTCTCCTCCTGGCCATAATAGGCGTTTGCGCCGTGTTTCCGAAAATAATGCTTATCGAGCAGATACGAATCCGCGGGCACCGCCGCGCCATTGAGCTGCTCGGTCAACAGCGCCATCTTCGCGCAGTACTCCAGCACCGCCGCGTGATAGACCGCCGCTTCGCAGTCCTTGCCCCAGGCAAAAGGCCCGTGGTTCTTGATGAGGCAGCCGGGCACCGCGCCGGGATCCCGTCCGGCAAACGCCTCCGCGATTACAAGCCCCGTGTTATGCTCATAGTCCGTTTCCACCTCGGCCTTTGTCAAAGACCGCGTGCAGGGCACTTCGCCGTAAAAATAATCCGCGTGGGTCGTGCCGTAGGCCGGAATGCCGCGCCCCGCCTGCGCAAACGCCGTTGCGTAGGCGCTGTGCATGTGCACCACGCCGCCGACTTCCGGAAACGCCTTGTAGAGCGCGAGGTGCGTCGGCAGGTCGGTGGACGGCTTCCAGCCGCCCTCGATCACAACGCCGTCGAGATTGACGACGACGATGTCCTCCGCGCGCATGCCCTCGTATTCCACGCCGCTGGGCTTGATCGCGACCAGACCGCTGTTTCGGTCAATCGCGCTCACGTTGCCCCAGGTAAAGAGCACCAGCCCCAGCTCCACCAGCTTTAAATTTGATTGCAAGACCCGCTCTTTCAGCGCTTCCAGCATAGAATCTCCTCTTTCGTTCATTTTCGAAACGACCGCTGTTTCGGGTTCGTCAGGAATCGCGGCGATTTCCCTTCAACCATTCCGGCAGGCGAATTTGAATGCCCTTCTCGCGCACCGCGAGCACGACGCTCTGCAGCAGAATGAAGAAGCACAGCATCAGGCCCGTGGTGATGCTCTGCCAATATGGTTCCCGCAGGCCGGACGCAATGACGATGTTGCTGATTGTCTTGAGCGTCAGCACGCCAAAGAGCGTACCGATCACGTTTCCAACACCGCCGGAAAGCAGCGTGCCACCGATGATTGACGAGGCAATCGCCTGCATTTCGGAAGCGGTTGCATTGGACACGTTGCCAGCGCCCGTGTGCAGCAGGTAGACATAGCCGCCGATGCCGGAGAGCAGCCCGCAGAGCAGGTAGGAGAAGAAACGCGTGCGCTTTACGTTGATGCCAAGCATCATTGCACTCTGGCTGTTGCCGCCAATCGCGTAAAGATTCCGCCCGAACCGCGTCCACTTGAGCATGGCCGAGATGAGCAGCACAATCGCGAGCGCAACCAGCACGCCCAACTCAATCTTTGCCGGAATAAAGTTTCCGGTCTTACCATAGGAGCCGAAGCTCTGAAAGACGATTCGAAACTGCTTGAGCGCGACGAACGCCGCCTGCTCCGCCGTGCGCGGCGCGGCGCTGACGATGGTCGTCAACCCCTTGGCAAAGAACATGCCCGCAAGCGACACGATAAACGGCTGAATCTCCAGATAGGAGATTAAAAATCCCTGTACAAGCCCAAACGCGAGACCGATTCCAACCGCCACCGCAATGGACCCGAGCACGCTGCCGCTGTGGTCGTCCAGATACAGCACGCAAACCATCGAGACCAGCG
>CAZDXW010000073.1:0-11850 GCA_964509485.1 uncultured Christensenella sp. | reverse complement strand
AGCACGCTGCCGCTGTGGTCGTCCAGATACAGCACGCAAACCATCGAGACCAGCGCGGTGATCCCGCCGACGGAGATGTCGATGCCCGCGGCGATCATTACAATCGTGAGTCCGCACGAGAGAATAATCAGAAACGCGTTGTTGTTGAAAATGTCCAGAAACTGCTGCGGGTTGAGAAAGCCGCCGCCCCAAATCAGCATGGCGAGGCCATACATGCAGATGAAGATGCAGATGGTAATCGTGAGCAGCAGGTTCGTGTTGGAGATTGGCTCCCTGCGCCGTTCGACCGATGATGCGGATAGTCCTTTCTGATCGTTATTCATATTAGTTGTTCTCCGTTTCGTTCATCGGTTTGCGAAAGAGCCGGTCGCGCAGCTGCATCGCATAATACTTGACCACCGGCGAGCCGAGCACGACGATGGCGATGATGACAATCGCTTTATACGCCTTGACCGCCATGGACGGAACCTTCATCGCGTAGAGCGTAATCGTGAGCGCCTGAATGATGTAAGCGCCAATGACCGAGCCGGTCAGGTTAAACTTTCCACCGCTGAGCGAGTTGCCGCCGATGGCGACGGCGAGGATCGCGTCCATTTCGACGTCCAACAGCAGCGTTTCGTGGTTGATGAGCCCCATGCGGCTCACGCCAATCGCACCGGAAATGGCACAGCAGGCGCCGAGGATCATGAACGAGAGCATCTTCATGCCAATCGAGTTAATGCCGTTTAGACGCGCGGATTTTTCGTTGATGCCAACCGCCTGCGTATACAGCCCAAGATTCGTCAGCCGCAGCACCAGCGCCATGAGAATGCCAAAGACGACGACGATCAGAATCGGGGTTGGAATCGGAAGTCCCGGTATAAAGCTGCCGATGTAGCCGAGCAACGGGCTTTCCACCGTAGGTGTTGCGCCGCCGTTGATCCAGTAGGCAATCGGGCGACCGGCCGTAAAGAGAATCAGCGTCGCAATCATCGGCTGAATCTTGAACACGGAAACCAGCGTGCCGTTGAACGCGCCAAAGAGCATTGCCACGAGGCAGCTCGCGAGGAACGCCAGCAGGATGACCGGCATCGTAATTGGATGCTCGCGCAGTATGCGAACAAACACGCTGCCGGCAATCGCCGCGAGCGCGCCGACGCTGATGTCTTGCCCGCGGGAGGACGCGGTAACCAGCGTCATGCCGATGGAAAGAATCACGAGTTCGGAAGCGCCGTTGAGAATGCTCACGACATTGCCCGCGAGAACGGAGTTGCCCGCGTTGTTGACCGTAATCGACAACGAAAAGAACCCCGGATCGCGAATCAGGTTGAATACAATGATCAGAAGGAGCGCAAACAGCGGCACACCCAACTGTGATTTGGTCAGTTTTTGAAACATCTTAGCCATCTTGAGCCGTCTCCCCCGCGATTGTGCGCATGATTTTTGCCTGCGTCATGTCCGTGCCCGTCAGTTCGCCAACGATGTTGCGGTCCCGCATGACGATCAATCGCGAGCAGGTGCGCAGCATCTCTTCCACTTCGGAGGAGATGAACGTAACGCTGACGCCTTCCTGCGCCAGCTTGAGCACGAGCTTTTGAATCTCGACCTTGGTGCCAACGTCAATGCCGCGCGTCGGCTCGTCCAGAATCAGATATTGCGGCTTGGTCAAGAGCCAGCGCGCCAGAATTGCCTTCTGCTGGTTGCCGCCGGAAAGGGAGCCAATCGGCGTGTCCGCCGAAGCCGTCTTAATGCCAAGGAGCTTGATGTATTCGTCCGCGAACGCCTCCGCCTCCTTGCGGGAAAACGGGCGGAAGAAGCCGTTGAGCACCTGCAACGCAAGAATGATGTTGTCCCGAACGGAGAGGCTCTCGATGATACCGTCCTGCTTTCGATCCTCCGGCAGATAACCGATGCCGTGCTTCATTGCGTCCCTCGGTTTCGATATGCGAATGTGCTTTCCGTTCATGCGAACGCTTCCGCCGGTCACCGGGTCCGCGCCGAAGATCGCACGGACGCACTCGCTGCGGCCGGAGCCGAGCAGACCGGTAAAACCGTTGACCTCGCCCGATTCAATTTGAAAATCAAACGCGCGCGTACCCGCCGCGCTCGACAGCCCGCACGCCTCAAACACCGGCGCGCCGCTCTTGCTCGTCCGCATGGATTTTTGGTTCTGCATGGCGGAGATGTCGTCGAGTTCCTTGCCCATCATCTTGGAGATGAGCTGCACACGCGGCAGATCCTTTGTATCGTAGGCGCCAACGAGTTCGCCGTTTCGCAATACGGTGATGCGGTCGCAGACCTCGTAGACCTGCTCCAGAAAATGCGTAATAAAGATGATGCCAACGCCGCGCGCCTTGAGATCGCGCATCAGGGAAAAGAGCTTCTGCACCTCGCGATCGTCCAGCGAAGAGGTCGGCTCGTCCAGAATCAGCACCTTGCAGTCCATGTCCACCGCGCGCGCAATCGCAACCATCTGCTGCACCGCCAATGAACAGGTGCTCAGCTGCTGGGTTGCACGGGCGGGAATGTTGAGCCAGTTGAGCAGTTCCGTCGAGCGGCGCTGCATTGCGCGCCAGTGGACGGTCTTGTCATTCCCGCGGCCAATGAACATGTTCTCCGCAACGGAGAGATTCGGGCAGAGCGTGATCTCCTGATACACCGTGCTGATGCCCAGATGCTGCGCCTCCTGCGGCGATTTCACCGTGATTTCCCGAGTCATGTCCCCGAGAAACACCTGCCCGCTGTCCTTTGGATACACGCCGGTTAAAACTTTAATGAGGGTCGACTTTCCGGCGCCATTCTCGCCCATGAGGGCGTGAATTTCGCCTTGATTCAGCGTGAAATCCACATTGTGCAGCGCGCGCACGCCCGGAAACGTCTTTGAAATGCCGCGCATGGATAAAACGACGTCGTTTGGCATAGAGTCCCATCCTTTGGTTGTAAAGATCCCCAAGACGCCGGTGCGAGTATGCGGCGAGAAGCCGCATACTCTGCACCAAAGCGTTTGTTCGTTTTGTTGAAACGATGGATTAATGGTTTGAAGTGAAGTGCTTATTCACCGAGGCCGTAGGTGTCGATGTCCGCCTGGGTGATCGTCGTCGCGTCAAAGCCGCGCTCTTCGTTGATGACCTTCTTCTCCGGCAGCGTTCCGCCCGATTCGAGCGTCTTGATCATGCCGTCGATCACAGCCGCCTGGAAGGGGCTGCACTGACCATCGTAGTTCCAGTTGCCGGCAAGCAGTTCGCGGAGCGCCCACTTGTTGCAGTCGAAGCCCATCACGATGACGGCTTTGCCAGGACCATGGGTGATGCCCGCTTCGTCCAGCGCGGCAACGGCGCCCTTGGCCATACCATCGTTCTCGGCGTAGATGACGTTGAATTCTTCACCGGAGTTGATGACGGATTCCACGATCTGCTTGGCGGTCGCTTCGTCCCAGGTTGCGGTCTGCTGAACGACCTTCGTCATGGTGCCAGCTGCGAATTCCGCGTCCAGAGCAGCCGTACGGCCGATCTGCGCGTCGGAGGTCATGGCGCCCTGAATGTGGATGACCTTATAGGAATCCAGCTTCTGATCCTTCAGCCAGTTGACGGCAGTGATGCCTTCCTGTGCCATGTCGGAAACGACAGCCGCTTCGTAGTTGCTCGGGTCCGTATTGATCATACGGTCGAAGAGGAACACTTTCACGCCGGCTTCCTTGGCGTTGGCAAGAACGGTGTCCCAGCCATCCGTCGCGGCGGCAGAGATGAGCAGGTAGTCTACGCCGTCCGTAATGAACTGCGCGGCTGCGTTGAGCTGCTCGTCGTTCTTGAGGCTATAGAAGGTCGAAACCTGATAGCCGTTCGCTTCGGAGAAGACCTTCTCCATGTCCGCTACGTTCGCGGCGCGGTAACCGGACTCGGCCGGCGGGTTGTTGATGATGCCGACTTTGAGCATCGCGGGGGCGGCGGGCGCCTCCGTTGCTGCGGGGGCTTCGGTCGCTGCTGCAGCGGGTTCTTCGGCGGCAGCCGGGGCTGGCGCGGCGGTGGCGCAGGCGGTCAGACCCACAACCAATACGACGGCCAGAAGCAGAGCAATAAGTTTTTTCATTGTTTCCGTTTCCTTTCGATATGATTTTTTAGAAATGATAAGCTGTGCCCTGTTTCGTTCGGGCGCATTCTGTTTATATCATGCGGAAAATCGGAAACCAAGGGCTCCGGGGCAAGCGCATAAGAATGTCAACCAACTGAATCAGATAACACACCGGCACGAGATTACTGGTATATACCGGTTCTACTGCGGCGTAATATTTCGAACCTTCGGCATAAAAAAACAGCGAATCGCGAAACAAGAGCCTCTCGATTCGAACGAGCAAAAAAACGGGCCCCGCCACAGCGAAGCCCGTTCATCCGTTTTGCAATTGTCTCAATATCCGCGTTCGTCAATCATCTTTTGCGTAATGGTGTAGCAGTCAAACAGCGTTTCGTCGATGTATTTCTCGCGCTCAACCGTTTCGCCGAGCTCCAATCTTTGAATCATTTCGGCGACATACGGCCCCTGCAGCGGGTTGCATTCCACGTTCAGCGCAATCCGCCCCTGCAAGCAGTAGGTGAGCCCCAGGCGCGTTGCGTCAAAGGAGATCACGATCACGCCGTCGTCCGCGTTGCAGGTAAGCCCCGCCTCTTCCATGGCGTCGATGGCTCCGAGCGCCTCGCCGTCGTTCTCGCAGTAGACGACGTCGATATCCTGCGTTTCCCTTAGAATGGCGCCCATTACCTCGTAGGCCTTCGCACGGGTAAAGTCGCCCTGTTCCTGCTTGATGAGCTGCCAGTTCGTATGCTCTGTAATCGCCTCTTCCAACGCGGCGGTGCGCCCGATCTGCGCGGAGGAGCCAATCGTTCCCTGAATGTGGACGATGCGAATCTCGTCCTCCGATTTGCCCTGTTTGCGGAGCAGGTTCTCCAGCCAGGCAACCGCGCGGTCGCCCTCTTTCCGGAAGTCGGAGCCGATGTACGCCGTATACAGGCTGCGATCGATCACCTCGATGTCGCGGTCGATGACGAGAACGGGAATCTCCGCGTCCCGCGCTTCCTGCAAAATGGAGTTCCAGCCGGTCTCCACGCGGGGCGAAAAGACGATGTAGTCCACGTCCTGCTGAATGAAGGTGCGAATCGCGCGAATCTGGTTTTCCTGCTCGTTTCGCGCGTCGTCAAAGATCAGCTCATAGCCGTTCTGCTCGCTGAGCGCGGACTTCATGCTCTCGCTGTTTGCCACGCGCCACTCCGACTCCGCGCCCACCTGCGAAAACCCGACGACGATTGGACTGCCGGCTTTTTTGATCGGTTCCTTCGCCGCCTGTGTCTGCGCGGCACAGCCGCAGGGTACCCCGGCAAGGAATACCAGACTGCACAACAAGGCAAATACCCGCTTCATGCGCCCATCTCCTGTTCGTTCGTCTGCATTGGAATTTTTACAAAGATCGTTGTGCCGACGTCCGGCGTGCTCTCGACCGCCAGCCCGTATTCCGGGCCAAAGAGAATCTGAATCCGCTGGTGCACCGTTCGTAGGCCAAAGCCCTCACGTCGGCCCTCCGTGAGCGATTCTCGCACCTCCGCGAGGCGCTCCGGCGTCATGCCGCAGCCGTCGTCCGTGACCTCGAGTATCAACTGGTTCTCCGCAATGCGTCCGCTGACGCGAATCAGCCCCTTACGCCGCCGAATTTTGATTCCGTGATACAGCGCGTTTTCCACCAATGGCTGCAAGGTCAGCTTGGGCAACAGGAAGTGCTCCAGTTCCTCCGGCAGTTCGATTTGATATTCCATTAAATCGCGATAACGCATCTGCTGAATTTCGAGGTAGCTGCGAATGTGCTGCTGCTCCTCCTTGAGCGTAATGACGTTTTGCCCGCGGCTGAGCGAAAAACGAAAGAAGTTCGACAGGCTGCCAACCATGTTGACCGCCTCGGTGATCTCACCGGACTCGATGAGCCAAATGATCGTGTCCAGCGTGTTATACAGAAAATGCGGATTGATCTGCGCCTGCAACAGCGCCAGCTCGGTGTGCCGCCGCTGTTTCTCCTGCTCCGTGTTGCGGTCGATCTGCCGCTTGAGATGGCCAACCATGCTCTCGATGCCGTCCGAGAGCAACTGTACCTCCTCGACGTCCGCCTGAATCGGTTCGCAGACCAGCAACCCGCCGCGGCCAATCGCGACCAGACGCTCACAGAGCATATCGATCGGGTCAACAATCCGGCGACTGAGCTTTCGCGAGTAGCTGAGCAAAAAGCTCAGCAGCACGAACGCAAGCACGACCACGAGCCCCATCAGCCCGACCATGTTGCGCGTCATCGTGGACTGCAACGCGTCCAGATGCACCGCCTCGTAATACAGGTAGGTATACATATACTCCTGAATCAGGTCGGCCATCACGTAGATGTTGTCGTTGAGCTGACTCATGCGGGAGTCGTAGCCTTCGGTCTTTGCGATCTCCTGCATCTTGTCTTCCAGATTGTGGCAGAGGTTCAGCACGCTGTTGATTGCGCGGAGGCTGTCCTTCTCCGACGTGGTTTCAATCAGCTTTCGAGCGATTGTTTCCGCGGATTTCACCTCTTCGGTCGGCAAGCCCTCGGAATACTGGCTGTCGATCACGAAGTAGTACATCTTGGTTTTGATGTTGTCCGTAAAGGCGCGGTTAAAGTCCGACGCGGTGGTCACGTTGTTGAGAATGGCGTTGTATTGCAGCGCATAGCCAATGAAGATTCCAACCACCAGAATAATGGTCAGCATCAGCGGAATCGTCACGACCAGAATCATCTTCCAGAGCTTTTTCTGCATCGTGGTCTTTCCGTTTTGCCCCGCGCGAGAGAAGAAGTTCTTCAACGTTTGTCTCCTTTGCGGTACTCGCTGGGCGTGATGCCGGTCACCTTTTTAAATACAAAGCTGAAATAATGCGAGTCGCGGAACCCAATGGCAAACGCAATCTCGCTGGAACGCATGTCCGTTTGCCGGAGCATGCGCTTTGCTTCGGAGATGCGCTTTCCGGTTAAATACTCGACAAAGGTCTGCCCGACCTCCTGGCTGAACATCGCCGAGAAATAGTTCGGGCTGATGTTCACCTTTTGCGCCACGCGATCGAGCGAAATCGTCTCCTCCGGATAGTGCTTGTCGATGAACTCCATCGCCTGCGTCAAGAGGTCGCGCTGCTGCTTTCGGCTTTCGTTGTCCCGTAGCCCAATGGCGTGCAGCAGCACCTGACGCGCGTAAAGCCGCGCTTCCTCCGGCGTGGAAACATTGTCCCGCGGGCGCAGTTCCGGCGGCCAGAACGTATCCGCCCGGCAGCCAATCGAGTCCAGATAGCTCGACGTTGCAAAATAGACCGTCATCGTCAGATAGCGGCAGAACATCGGCAGCGGCAGGGTTTCCTCGCCCGCGCTGTGCAAGAGTTGATCGATGAACTGGTTGACTTCCTCCGCGGTGCCGTTGCTCAAAAAGCACCGGACGCGCTCCTGGTCGATCTCCTGCTTGCCCGAGCTCTGCGTGGTGCCGCCGGACTTTCGGCCAAGCTGAATGCTTGCTTCCGTCAGCAAATGCTCCTCCGGGCAGAGGTATCGATAGCTCAGAATGCGGCTTGCCTCCGCAAAGCAGACGGGCAGCGCGCTGAGCCGGTAGACGGGCGTTCCGTAGGCAATGTGCCAGCTTACCTCGCCGCCCGCCAGCTCGCAAAGCGCCTGAATGCGCTCCGCGCAGTCGCGCGTGCGCGGCTCCATCTCCTCTAGCCCACCCTTGATCAGGACCGCGTGCGTGGTGATGTTCCAGCGAAACAGCAGCAGCTCCGGCCGGTCGATAAAATATTGCGTCACCTTATCCTGCGTTGCCGCGAGCGCTGCCGTATACCCTTCCGGCGCGCTGCCGTCGTATTCGGCGCTGTTGAGCGAGAACAGCAGAATGTTATAAGCAGGCGCGTTGAGGTCAATCTCCATGGAGCGCGCCAGCTCCGTAATCTCGGATACGCTCAGTCCGCCGGTGACGATCTGCTCAAAGAACCGGCGGCGCGAGAACGCCTCGTATTCCTGCGCCTCGCGCTGGAACATCGCCAGATATTCGCGCTGCTTCTGCTCGGCCTCCATCTTCTTCTGAAGGGAAACGAGCAGCTCGACCATCTTTTCCTTGATGACCGGTTTGAGCAGATATTGCTCGACGCCCATGCGAATGGCCTGCTGGGCATAGACAAAATCGTCGTATCCGCTGATGATGACGATCTTCGTCTGCGGCAACTCTTTACGAACGAGTTCGCTGAGCGCGAGCCCGTCCATGAACGGCATTTTGATGTCGGTAATCAATAGATCGGGCTGAATCTGCCGAATCAACGGCAACGCCAACTCGCCATCCGGCGCGTCACCCGCGTAGGAAAAGCCGTATTGCTCCCACTGTATGTTTTTTCGAATTCCTTCGCGAACGACAATCTCATCTTCAACGAGAAAGACCTTAAACATCGGATCTTCCCTTCCGGCAGACATGATTGGATTTGATTGGAATAGAAAAGCATGCGTCCCCGTATATTATTCCGTACTTTGAGCGAATAACCAATAGGTTTTTTATGGATTCTTGTGTATTTTTTTATGTGAATCCAGATTACACTCATCGATTCCGGCTCGATTCTGTACGGTACGTATGGTTTCTTACGATTCCTTACATCGTTTCTCCTTCATTGTATACGCCAAAATCCTTGGCGCGTTCTGGTAAAAAAACAAACGAAATGCAGATTGTTCCCGTAGGCGCATTTTGTTATGATTACAGTAACCTTATTTGTGACAATGGATTCTTCCGCTCTTTGGTCGAAGGAACGTTTTCGTCTGCAAGCAATTGCACTAGACGATTCCTTCCCTGTCTCGAACGAGTTTTTACTCAAATCGTCCCACGGAATCATCATTTTTTCAGAATCGAGGTTCATCGCATGACGCAGGAACAACTCCGCGCCGCAGAGGACATTCGCGGCGGAAACACGTATCTCGGCATTGAGTTCGGCTCCACGCGCATCAAGGCCGTTTTGATCGACCGGGCGCACAACGTGCTCGCCTCCGGCGGCCACAGCTGGGAGAACCGCCTCGAGAACGGCTACTGGACTTATTCGCTGGAAGACGTAATATCGGGCATGCAGGACGCATACGCCAAGCTCGCGGCAAACGTTTCGGCAACCTACGGGGAGCCGCTGAAACACATTGGCGCAATGGGCGTCTCCGCGATGATGCACGGCTATCTCGCCTTCGACAAGGACGACCGTCTGCTCGCGCCGTTTCGCACCTGGCGCAACACGACGACCGGCGCGGCGGCGGATGCACTCTCGAAGCGCTTTGACTTCAACATTCCGCAGCGCTGGAGCATTGCGCACCTATATCAGGCAATGCTGAACCACGAGCCGCACGTCGGCTCCATCGCGTTTCTGACGACGCTCTCCGGCTACCTTCACGTTCGGCTGACGGGCGAACGCGTGCTCGGCATTGGCGACGGATCCGGCATGTTCCCCGTGGACAGCCGCACGCTCGACTATGACGCGCGCATGCTGGAGTCGTTTCAGGCGCTGGTCGCCGAACAGGGTTACGGCTGGAAGATTTCGAATATCCTTCCTCGCCTCTTGCCCGCGGGCGCCGAAGCCGGGCGTCTGACCCCCGAAGGCGCGGCGCTGCTCGACCCGAGCGGCGTGCTGCAGGCGGGCGTTCCGCTCTGCCCGCCGGAAGGCGACGCAGGCACCGGCATGGTCGCGACCAACAGCGTGCGCCAGCGCACGGGCAACGTCAGCGCCGGAACGAGCGTGTTTGCGATGCTGGTGCTGGAGCGGGCGCTCTCGCGTTCGTATACCGAGGTGGACATGGTGACCACGCCCGCGGGCGACCCGGTCGCGATGGTGCACTGCAACAACTGCACGAGCGACATCGACGCCTGGATTCGCCTCTTTGACGAAGCGGCAACCGCGCTTGGCGCCGTATACGACGAGCGGACGCTGTATCAAACACTCTACAAAAAAGCGCTGGAAGGCGCGCCGGACTGCGGCGGGCTGATGACGTTTAACTATCTCTCCGGTGAGCCGGTTACGGGGCTGGACGAGGGACGTCCGCTGTTTCTGCGCAAGCCCAGCGCGTCGTTTACGCTGGCAAACACCATGCGCGCGCACATCACCTCCGCCTGCGCTTCGCTGCGCATCGGCATGGACATTCTCGACGCGGAGCACGTGGAGCTCGACGCGATGACCGGCCACGGCGGATTTTTTAAAGCGGAAAAAATCGGGCAGACGATCATGTCCGCCGCGCTCGGCACGCCGGTCACCGTAATGGAGACGGCGGGCGAAGGCGGCCCATGGGGCATGGCGGTGCTGGCGGCGTTTCAACAGCAGGCCAACGGACAGTCGCTCGACGCGTATCTCAGCGAGTTTGTGTTCGGCAACGCAAAGAGCGTTACGATCTCCGCATCCGAAGCGGAGGTGGCAGGCTTTGCGGCGTTTATGGAGGACTACAAGCGTTGCCTCGCGGTGGAACGCGCGGCGGTGCAATCCCTGAACCAGTAATCGCTCAAAGCGTTTCTCACTCAAAGAAACAAGCAAGAAAGCTGTGCCGCGTGGCACGGCTTTTCTATTTCGCGCCGGACAGTTTCTCGATTGCCTCCGCCTGCGTGGAAACGAAGAACACGTGCGTTCCCTGATTGCTCTCGTAGATGAAATCCCGCAGCGGCTTGCTCGTATACCCCGAAAAATCGCCGATGATCGCGAGCTTCATTTGATAATTCACGAATTTCTGGAGGATATCGCCCGCGAGCCCGCTGCTGAGCACGAAGAACCGCTCGTCCAGCGCCGCTTTCGGCAGCGCAACGCGGTCGGCGCCCGTTTCGTAGCGCACCGTCGCCATCAGGTCCAGCGCGGACTGCACGTCCGTAACCAGCGTTTCTTCGCTCTCTACCAGAGCAATAATCTCCCCGTTTGCCTGTATTGTATTGATGTTCATTGTTCTTTCTCTTCCTTTTGCGTTGGAACATCGATCAACCGTCGCATGTCCTCCGGCAGGGGAGACGTAAAGTGCAGTTCCTGCCCCGTCAGCGGGTGCGTCAGCGACAATTCATAGGAGTGCAGCGCGGGGCGAGCGATGAGCGCGCGATCCTCCGCGCCATAGAGCCAGTCCCCCGCCAGCGGATAGCCGATTGCCGACAAGTGAAGCCGCAGCTGATGCGTCCGCCCGGACTCCGGAATCAGCCGCAGCAGCGTGAACAGCTCATTGACGGCGAGGGTTTCGTAAACTGTCCTTGCGCGCTGTCCGTCCGAACGAATCGCCCGTTGGTAGGTCGATCCCTCCGCCATACCGATGGGCAGCTCGATGGTTCCGCTTGATGGAGCGACGCGCCCGACGGCGATGCCAAGGTACGTTCGCCGGTATGCCTCGGTGTGCATCTGCCGCCGAAGCCTCTCGTGCACATACCCGCTCTTGGCAAACGCCATGAGACCGGAGGTTCCGCGGTCGAGCCGACTCACGGGATGCGGGCTGATGTTGCCGCCGAGGTAGTGGCAGACCGCGTTTTCGAGCGTGAGTTCCTCCGGATCGCGCGTGGACTGGTGGACGGCGATGCCAGCGGGCTTGTCGATGACGAGCAAGTCCTCGTCCTCATAAACGACGCTCAGCGGGTATGCCATCGGTACGATGTGTCCGTCCGGCTGATCGCCAATCTCCACGGTCAGCTCGTCCCCCGCGTTCACCCGCGCAGTCACGTAGCAGCGCGCGCCGTTGAGGCGGATGCCCGTTTCGCGGCGCTTGAGGCGCGAAATATGCGCATCCGAACAGGCGAGCTCCCGCCGAAGCAGGCTCAGCACCGTTCGCCCGCTCGCGGCGGGGTCGATGATCATCGAACGAACGCGCAT
>CAZDXW010000072.1:0-16951 GCA_964509485.1 uncultured Christensenella sp. | reverse complement strand
CGCCGGGTACGCAAGCGCGCTGCCCGGCAGGTAGGTATGGCTGAGTTGTGTTATCTCAATTGGCATATTCGTTATCCCTTTTGCGTCAGCAGACGGCCTAGTTCGTCCGCCAGCGCGTCGCAGGTCATGGCGGTTGGCAAAACGGGCAACCCGGCGGCAATCAGCTCGTCCCGCAGCTGCACATAGGCGGGGGCTTCGAGTCGGCTTTCTTCGAGCAGCGTTTGCTCGTTGAACACCTCTTCCGGCGTGCCTTCCATCACGAGTCTTCCTTCGGAGAGAACGAACACACGGTCAACGCCGAGCGCTTCTTCCATGAACTGCGTAATCATCACGACGGTCATGCCCTGCTCGCGATTCAGGCGAAGCACGGTGGAGAGCACCTCTTCACGCCCCTTGGGGTCGAGCATGGCGGTCGCTTCGTCGAGCACGAGCACCTCCGGCTGCATGGCGAGCAGCCCCGCGATGGCGACGCGCTGCTTCTGCCCGCCGGAGAGCGCATGGCTCGCCTTTTCCGCGTAGGAGGTCATCTCGACTGATTCCAACGCCGCGTTGACGCGCGTTCGAATCTCAACGGGCGGGATACCGAGGTTTTCCGGCCCGAATCCAACGTCCTCTTCGACAATCGTCGTCACAAGCTGGTTGTCCGGATTCTGAAACACCATGCCCACGCGGCGGCGAATCTCCAGCGTATTTTGCTCGTCGCAGGTGTTCATGCCGCGAACCGTCACTTTTCCTTCGGAGGGGAGGAGCAGCGCGTTAAAGAGCTTACACAGCGTGCTCTTGCCGGAACCGTTGTGCCCAACAATCGCGACGACCTCGCCTTTCTTTATGGAAAGGCTGATGTTTTTCAGCGCGGTTTTCTCCGAACCGACATATTGGAACCCGACGTTCACGAGCTCGATGATTGTTTCCTGCGGCATGATTTGCTCCCTAATCGTCTCGCGCGGCATGCGTTCTTGTTTCCGGGCCGCGCAATATGGTAAAATAATGCACCGGAACGAAGCGAACGGACGTAATATTCCGGCAATAAAGCAATTCAGTATAGCAAAATCACGGCAAACTGGCAAGTTTATCCGGCGAGCTCGATCCGGATGGCGAAACGAGAAGGAGCGAAACAATCGGATGAAAACCCTGCTCAAAAACGCGCGTACCATCGTTACCTGCGACGAAGCGGATACCATTCTGCATGGCGCGGACGTGCTGCTCGAAGACGGCGTGATTCGTTCCATTGGTTCGCTGGGCAACGTTCCGGCGGACGAGGTCGTTGACGCGAGCCGCTGGATTCTCTATCCCGGCCTGATCAACACGCATCATCACCTGTATCAATACTTCACCCGCAATCTGCGCCAGGTGCAGAATCTGGAGCTGTTTGACTGGCTCACCGCGCTCTACGGCATCTGGGCGCATCTCAACGAGGACACCGTTCGCCTCAGCTCGCTCTGCGGCATGGGCGAGCTCATGAAGTACGGCTGCACAACCTGTTTTGATCATCATTATGTGTTTCCGGCGGGCGTAGGGGATCTGCTCGCAGCGCAGTTCGAGGCGGCGCAGCAGCTTGGCATTCGCATGGTCAGCTCGCGCGGCAGCATGAGCCTGTCGAAAAAGGACGGGGGATTGCCGCCGGACTCCGTCGTGCAGACCACGGACGAGATTCTGCGCGACAGCCGCGAGGCGATTGAGCGCTACCACGACGCGTCACCCTATTCCATGCGGCAAGTGGTGCTCGCGCCGTGTTCGCCGTTTTCGATTACGGCGGATTTAATGAAGGAGAGCGCGGCGCTCGCGCGAAACTACGGCGTTCGCCTGCACACGCATCTTTGCGAAACCAAGGACGAGGAGCGCTTTACGCTGGAAACGCGCGGCATGCGCCCGCTTCAGTACATGGAGAGCGTGGATTTCGTCGGCAGCGACGTGTTTTACGCGCACGGGATTCACTTTAACGATGAAGAGCTACAGTTTTTGGCCGATACCGGAACCGGCGTTGCGCACTGCCCCTGCTCGAATATGAAGCTCAGTTCCGGCGTTGCGCGCATGCCGGACATGCTCCGGCTCGGCGTACCGGTCGGCCTCGCGGTTGACGGCAGCGCCAGCAACGACGCTTCCAATCTCATGGAAGAGATGCGCTCGGCATACCTGATGCACCGCTTGCGTTACGGAGCGGCGGCACCAAGCGGGTATGATCTGCTGAAGATGGCAACGCGCGGCAGCGCGCGGCTGCTGGGGCGCGACCGGCTCGGCGCAGTTGCGGAAGGCTTCGCGGCGGATTTATTCGCCATTCGTTACGACCGGCTGGAGTTGGTCTGCGCGGAGATGGACGAGGCGAACCTGTTTGGTACGGTCGGGTACCATCTGCCCGCGGATGCGGTTTGGGTTGCCGGACGGCAAACGGTAAAGGACGGCGCACTGCTCACCATCGACGAAGACCGCATTGCCGCGCAGAGCCGCGCGGAAACGAATCGCCTGCTCAGCGCGGCGGCGGGAAAGTAGGATTGATATTATGGAAACAACGAAGAAGTTCAACGTTCACGGGCTGGTTCGCGCGGCAATCATCGCGGCGATCTATGCGCTCTTAACCATAGCACTCGCGCCGATTTCTTCGGGGCTGATTCAGTGCCGCGTAGCGGAGGCAATGAGCATTCTGCCGTATTTTACGTTCTCCGCCGTGCCGGGGTTGTTCGTCGGCTGTCTGCTGGCAAATCTGCTCACGGGCGCGCCGTTTTACGACGTGCTGTTTGGCAGCCTCGCAACGCTGATTGCGGCCTACATAACCTACCTTTTGCGCAAGCGTGCGCCAAAATACCTTGCGCCGCTGCCGTCCGTGGTCGTCAACGCACTCGTCGTTGGTGCGCTGTTGGTCTATGTTTATCAGGTTGGCGTGAGCTACTGGGTTGCGGCGGCGTATGTCGCCGTTGGTCAGGCGATTGCCTGCTTCGTGATCGGTTTGCCGCTGTTGTCGCTGCTGGAGCGCTTTGGGGACAAGCTGTTCAACGACCACGCCGATCAAAATAAGTGCCTGTAGTTCTGTTTTCAACTCGTTTGGACTACTAGAATGAAGTCATGCAACACGGCGGAGGGAGCGATTCCTTCGCCTTTTGTATACTATTTTGGAATGGCGTTCCACTTTTTTACGATGGAAACAGCCTTATGCAGGGAATCCTGCAATTAAATCGCGTAAAATCGACAACTATTTTGCGAAATGAATGTTTTTCCTGCATTTAATTCGTTCTTCGTGGATCGGTTTGATTGACAGTGCACCAAGGAAAAGATATAATGTTGGGTGGTAATCATAGGGTTCACCCGATTCCATACATATCACTTAGGAGGCATCCACCAAATGGCAAAAACCATGACAATCGACGGTAATACCGCCGCATCGCACGTTGCGTATGCATTTTCCGACGTAGCGGCGATTTACCCGATCACGCCGTCTTCCCCCATGGCGGAAGTTGCGGACGATTGGTCGGCAAACGGCAGAACCAACCTGTTCGGACAGCGCGTTCGCATTGCGGAAATGCAGAGCGAAGGCGGCGCGGCTGGCGCCGTTCACGGTTCGTTAAAGGCCGGCGCACTGACCACGACGTTCACCGCGTCGCAGGGCCTGCTGCTGATGATCCCGAACATGTACAAGATTTCCGGCGAATTGCTGCCCGGCGTGTTCCACGTCAGCGCCCGCGCACTCGCCGCGCATGCACTCTCGATCTTCGGCGATCATTCGGACGTCATGAGCTGCCGCCAGACGGGCTTTGCCATGCTGGCTTCCGCCTCCGTTCAGGAAGTAATGGACCTTTCTCTGGTTGCGCATCTTTCCGCAATCAAGAGCAGCGTTCCGTTCCTTCATTTCTTCGACGGTTTCCGCACCTCGCACGAAGTGCAGAAGATCGAAGCGATCGACTACGAAGACATGGCCAAACTGCTGGACATGGACGCGGTCAAGGCGTTCCGCGCTCGCGCGCTGAACCCGGAGCATCCGCATCAGGGCGGCACCGCGCAGAACCCGGACATCTACTTCCAGGGTCGTGAAGCGGCAAACAAGTACTACGAAGCGGTTCCCGGCATCGTCGAACACTACATGGGCGAAGTTGCCAAGATCACCGGTCGCAAGTACAACCTCTTCGACTATGTCGGCGCGCCGGACGCGGAGAACGTGATCGTTCTCATGGGCAGCGGTGCGGACGTTGCGGAAGAAACGATTGAATACCTCAACAAGAAGGGCGCGAAGCTCGGCGTGCTGAAAGTTCGCCTGTACCGCCCGTTTGTTGCGTCGAAGTTTGTCGAAGCCCTGCCGAAGACCGTCAAGCGCCTCAGCGTGCTCGACCGCACGAAGGAGCCCGGCTCCCTCGGCGAACCGCTGTATCAGGACGTGCTCAACGCGCTGGTTGAAACCGGCAAGACGAGCATCGAAGTCGTCGGCGGTCGTTACGGCCTCGGCAGCAAGGAATTCACGCCTTCCATGGTGGACGCGGTCTACGCGAACCTGGAAGAGAAGAAGCCGAAGAATCACTTCACCGTCGGCATCGTGGACGACGTGACCAACACCTCGCTCGCCATTCGCCGTCAGGTGAACGCCGCGCCGGAAGGCACCATCGCCTGCAAGTTCTTTGGCCTTGGTTCCGACGGTACGGTCGGCGCGAACAAGAACTCCATCAAGATCATCGGCGATCACACGCCGCTGTATGCGCAGGGCTATTTCGCCTACGACTCCAAGAAGTCCGGCGGTCTGACCGTTTCGCATCTGCGCTTTGGCAAAAAGCCCATCCAGAGCCCGTACCTCATTGACAACGCGGACTTCGTCGCCTGCCACAACCCGAGCTACGTTACCCGCTATGCCGTTGCAGAAGGCATCCGCGAAGGCGGCGTGTTCCTGCTCAACAGCCCGTGGACGCTCGCGGAGATGGAATGCGAACTGCCCGCCTCCATGAAGCGCGCAATCGCCAAGCAGAAGGTGAAGTTCTACAACATTGACGCCATCGACCTTGCCCGCAAAGTCGGCATGGGCGGACGCATCAACACGATCATGCAGAGCGCGTTCTTCAAGCTCGCGAACGTGATTCCCGCCGAAGAGGCGATTGAGTACATGAAGTCCGCCGCCAAGAAGTCCTACGGCAAGAAGGGCGACGACGTGGTCAAGCAAAACTGGGACGCGATCGACATCGGCGCAAATGCGTTTGAAGAAGTCAAGTATCCCGAGTCTTGGGCAACCGCAACCGAAGGCGCAACGCCGGTGAAGACCACGGACGATCCGTACTTCACGAGCTATGTGTTACCGGTTCTCGCGCAGGAAGGCGACAAGCTGCCCGTCTCCAAGATGAGCGCGGACGGTACGGTGCCGACCGGAACGACCAAGTACGAAAAGCGCGGCATCGCGGTTGACGTACCGAAGTGGATTCCCGAAAACTGCATCCAGTGCAACCAGTGCGCTCTGGCCTGCCCGCACGCGGTCATCCGCCCGGCGCTGGTCACCGCAGAGGAGAAAGCCGACGCACCCGCCGGTTTCGAAACGAAGAAGGCGCAGGGCAAGGGCTTTGAGTCCTACGAATTCCGCATTCAGATCAGCCCCTGGGACTGCACCGGCTGCGGCAACTGCATCGACGTTTGCCCGGCAAAGGTCAAGGCGCTGGAGTTCCGCCCGCTCGCGGACGCCGTCGAAAAGGAAGAAGAGAACTGGAATTACTTCGCGGCTCTGCCGGAGAAGGATCTCGATCTCAACACGGCGACGGTCAAGGGCAGCCAGTTCAAAAAGCCGCTCTTCGAGTTCAGCGGCGCTTGCGCAGGCTGCGGCGAGACGCCGTATGTCAAGCTCATTACGCAGCTCTTTGGCGACCGCATGGTGATTGCCAACGCGACGGGTTGCTCCTCCATCTATGGCGGCAGCGCGCCGACCTGCCCCTACACGGTCAACGACAAGGGCCGCGGCCCCGCCTGGGCGAACTCGCTGTTTGAAGACAACGCGGAGTTCGGTTTCGGTATGGTGCTTGCCAACACGCAGCGCAGAAACCGCGTGATCGATATCGTCAACAAGATGATCGCAGCCGAGTACACGACGGACGACCTCAAGGCCGCCGCGCAGAACTGGCTCGACAAGAAGGACGACGCAGCCGGTTCCCGCGAAGCGGCAGATCGCCTGATCGCCACCGCGAAGGACGGCCTCGACATGACCGGCACCGAGTGGGAAGCGGAATGGATCAAGAACGGCAAGGTTTGCGACTGCGACGCCTGCAAGCTCGCCTGCGAACTGCTGGATAACGAAGACCTGCTCGTCAAGCAGTCCGTCTGGGTGTTTGGCGGCGACGGCTGGGCATACGACATCGGCTACGGCGGACTCGACCACGTGCTCGCCATGGACGAGGACATCAACGTTCTCGTGCTCGACACCGAGCTCTACTCCAACACGGGTGGTCAGTCCAGCAAAGCGACCCCGACCGGCTCGATCGCGAAGTTCGCAGCCGCCGGCAAGCGCACCAAGAAGAAGGACCTCGGCCTGATGGCGATGAGCTATGGCTACGTCTACGTGGCGCAGGTCAGTATGGGCGCGAACCCCAATCAGCTCATGAAGGCCGTCAACGAAGCGGAAGCCTACAAAGGCCCGAGCATCATCATCGCGTATGCGCCCTGCATCAACCACGGCATCAACATGGGCCATTCGCAGTTGGAAGAGAAGAAGGCTGTCGAGGCCGGTTACTGGCCGCTGTACCGCTACAATCCGGATCTCGCCGCCGAAGGCAAGAACCCATTCACGCTGGACAGCAAAGACCCGACCGGAAACTTCAAGGACTTCATCCTCGGCGAAGTGCGTTATGCATCGCTGAAGAAGACCTTCCCGGATGTTGCGGAGTCGCTCTACGAGCGCGCCGAAAAGGAAGCGAAGGACAAGCTCGAGTACTACAAGAAACTCAACGCAATGGAATAACTCCCAGCAGGGATCAAGAGAGCCGCGGATTCGTCCGCGGCTCTTTTTGTGTTGCGTGAGTATTGGATTTGAAAGGAATTGGTTACAAGATACCAGTTTTGTCACAAGAATTTGAGCGTAACTTGAACATGCGTTGTTATGATAACGGGGAAGACATAAGACTTAGGGGATACCGAGATGGAACAGAAACCAAAGGAAACCGTTGTTGTTTGGGGCGATTCACTCGCCAAGGGCGTTATCTGGAACGAGGAGCGCAAGCGCCTTGGATACTCGAAGGTAACCGCAGCGCAGATAGCCGCTGAGAAGCTTGGCATCGAAGTACTCAACCACGCGAAGTTTGGCTACACCGCACCGCAGGGGCTCGAAATGATGGAGCGCGATGTGGAAGAAGGTCTTACCTGCGATACGGCGTTTCTGGAGTTTGGCGGCAACGACTGCAACTTCAAGTGGGCGGAGATTTCCGAACAGCCGGACGCAAAGCACGACCCGGCGACCACGCCGGAATCGTTTCTTGCCTCGCTGCGCAGCATGGTGCGTTGGCTCTACGCGCGCGGCATTGAGCCGGTGCTGATGACGCTGCCGCCCATCGACGCGGAACGGTACTTTCGCTTTCTGGTTGGAGACAAACTCAACGAAAAGAACATTCTGCGTTGGCTGGGGGACGTGCACCAGATTTACCGTTTTCAGGAGATGTATTCGCTCTTAATTGAGAAGGTTGCGCGGGAATATCAAGTGCGGCTGCTGGACTTGCGGCAGCGCTGCCTCGCGAAAAACGGATTTCTCAAGGACATGATCTGCGAGGACGGCTTGCACCTGACCGAGCAAGGTCAGATGTTTGTCGGCGAACAGATTGCGGATCTGGCGCGAATTGAGGATCAGAACGACAGACAGCGAAACACGCACTAAACAAAACAACGACCTCCGATCAAACGGAGGCCGTTTCTTTTTTATTAGATTATTGGTTATTCGGAATTCAGCTTTCCGCGACGATGCACTCGACGCCCTGCGCGGCGGCTTCGGCAGCGATCTCCGGCGGAAGCGCCGAATCGCAGATGATCGTGTCGATATCCGCCATCGTCGCAAAAGTAAAGGGCAGCGAGCGGCCGATCTTGGTCGCGTCCATGAGCATAACGATCTTCGCGGCTTTCGCGAGCACGGCTCGCTTGAGCATGCTCTCGCTCTGGGAACCGCTGGTAAAACCGGTCTTTAGCGAGAAGCCGGAGGGGGAGAGCAGCGCCAGATCGATGTTGATGGTGGAGATAAAGTGCTCCGCCTGCGCGCCGGAGCAGGAGAGCGTGTTTTCACTGATCTGTCCGCCGGTTAAGAGCACGTCGCAGGTGTGACGCTGCGAGAGCTCGATTGCGATGTTTGCGCCGCTCGTGATGATGGTATATCGGTCGTTGCTCAGATGATTGGCAACGGACATCAGCGTGCTACCCGCGTCGAGATAGACCGCGTGTCCGGGCAAAATAAACGGTTCGGCGGCTTTCGCAATTGCGATTTTCTGCCGCGTGTTCTCCCGCGCACGCTTGCTGTAGACGCCCTCGACCTGCAGCGCGGGGTTCTGCGTGGAGATGACGCCGCCATGGACGCGGCGAATATAGCCGAGTTCTTCGAGCTGTTTGAGATCGCGCCAAACCGTCATGGACGAGTAACCGCTGTAGAGTCCCTGCAGTTCGGAAATGCTGACTTCACCGCGCGACAGAATAAAGTCGCGCACCTTGGAGATTCGTTCGTTCATCATGCGAGACAATGCCTCCCGTATAACAGGAATTATAACGTAGATGTTAGAAAACAACAAGGTTGAATTTAATAATTCTGGATATTCTCACAAATTAAATTGGTTAATACGCGTGAGAAAGTGGAAAATACTTCGATCAACGATTGTAATGTACGGACATTTCATTGACATTAGAGCGGCAATTTAGTAAAATTAATGTACGGACAATTGATCCGAAACTAATAGCGGAAACGGAATGAACCGGCATGAATCTAATCGTAACATCACGCGAAGAAGCGGCTCGACTTGCGGCGGAACAATACGCCGTTTTGCTTTCTCAAAAACCAAAATCCACTCTGGGATTTGCAACCGGTTCAACGCCGCTCGCGCTCTATGCGGAGCTTGCGCGCGCCTATCAGCGAAAAGAACTCTCGTTCTCGCAGGCAACGTCGTTCAATCTGGACGAATACGTGGGGCTGGAGGAAACCAATCCGCAGTCTTACCGCTACTTTATGAATCAAAACCTGTTTTCAAAAATCGACCTGCCGTTGGAGCGCACGCACGTTCCGAGCGGAAAGACCGCGTCCGCCGCCGAGGCGGATGAATACGAGTCGCTGATTCAGGCGGCTGGCGGAATCGACTTGCAGCTGCTCGGCATCGGTCAGAACGGGCACATCGGTTTCAACGAACCGGGTACGCCGTTTGGCTCAACCACGCATCTGGTGCACCTTTCCGAAAGCACCCGCCGGGCAAATGCGCGGTTCTTTGCGTCGATGGACGAAGTTCCGACGGACGCGGTGAGCATGGGGATTAAAACCGTGATGAACGCGCGGGCGATTCTGCTGTTTGCGCAGGGCGACATCAAGGCGAATATCATCCGTGAGGCGATTACCGGCCCGGTGACGGAGGCGGTGCCCGCGTCGGTGCTGCAGCTGCACCCGAACGTGACGCTCTATCTCGACGCCGAAGCGGCGAAGTACCTGTAAGCGTTCACACCATTTGAAGCAAAAAAAGCGCTCCGTCTAGCAGTGACGGAGCGCTTTGTGATTGCTTGTGTTACTGCCCCAGACGATTGAGTACATCCTTCAATGCTGGCATAGCGGGTATTCCGCCGCGTCGTTCGACGCAGAGCGAAGCGGTCGCGTTGCCGAAGCGCGCGTAGTCCGCCGCATCTTCCAACGAAACGTCTTTGGGCGCCTTTGTGCTGGAGAGGAAGCGGTAGAGAAAGCCACCGAAGAACGCGTCGCCCGCGCCGGTGGTGTCGATGGCGTTGGAACGAAAGCCGGGGATCAAGCGGCTCTCGCCGCGAACGCGAACAAACGCACCCTTCGCGCCAAGCGTGATCGCTACCAACTTGACTCCCTGATCAATCAAAGCGTCCGCAGCCTGTTCCGGATCCGTTTCGCCGGTTAACAGCGGCAGCTCCTCGTCGGAGACCTTCATGATATCCGCGGTTGTAATCAGCGAGCGCATGTAGCGAATCGCTTCGTCCTTGCTGCCCCAAAGCGAAGCGCGATAGTTCGGGTCGTAGGAAATGATGGCGCCCGCCGCTTTCGCGCGGTCAATCGCCTCATATGTGGCCGAACGCACTGGTTCCTGCGTCAGCGAGAGCGAGCCGGTGTGGAAGATGCGCGTGTGCTCCAGCATGTCCACATCCACCTCGTCCGAGCGGAGCTGCGTGTCCGCGCCTGGCTTGCGGGCAAACGAAAACTCGCGTTCGCCGTTGGTTTGGAGCGCGACAAACGCCAGCGTAGTAAACACGTCGTCCGCTTCGATGAGGCCGCTAACGTCCACGCCTGCGTTGATGAGCGATTGCTTCAGAAATGCGCCGTGCATATCCGCGCCGACCTTGCCGATATAGCCGGTCTTCGCGCCGCATTGCGCCGCCGCGCAGAGCAGGTTTGTGACTGCGCCGCCCGCGTTCTGTTCGAAGAGGCGCATGCCGGCGGGGGAACGCCCGCTCTCCGTAAAATCAATCAGCAGTTCGCCGAGGGAAACAATATCGTACATAGAAACTCCTTTTTCAGTATGGCTGGAATCGAATCAGTATTCGTCCGCACAGTAGCAAATCTGCTCGGAGAACACCGCTCGGAAGGGGAGATATCCGCAAAGAAACTGCATCAGCCGCCCGACGGAGAGAAAACTCGTCGCGGGTTCGCTCGTTTGGCTGCCCGCGCCGTCGAACACGCCGCAATTCCAAGGCAGGAACTCGTCGAACACGCGTAGACGCAGCGCGGCGGCGTCGCCGCAGAACACGCGGAGCAGACTTGAAACGTCAACCGGAATCACCACGCCCCAGGGGCGGAGCGTGCCCGAAACCGGCACGTCCGGCGGGAGCTTGACCACCGAGCCCTTTGGCAGGCGGGCGATCAACTCCGTAAACGCGAGCGCGGAGGAAGCCAGCGTCTCTTCACAGTAGAGCGTGCCGTCCGCTTCCAACGAGGCAAAGAGATAGCCGTCCACGACGCCGCCGGTTTGGTGAACGAGGCAGCGCGAGCCGTCGATTGTTAAGTCTTGCGCGCGCTTTGCCAGGTCGCCTGTCGAGCGAATGACGCAGCCGCTGTAGCGGCTCGTCGCCTGCTCGTAAACGCGAAGCAGCGTTTTGGCGGAGGGAACCGCATCCCATACGACGGGGGCGCTTGGTTCCGTTTCGCGCGTATGGAACAACGCGTCGTAGCAGGGAAACTCGCCGACCGCGCGATAGATCGAAAAATGCGACGGTTTGTGGAACGCAAGGGGAATGCTGCGCCGTCTGCATTCGGAAAACAGTTCAAAGAGCACGCGCTTCATGAGCCCTTGCCCCTCAAACCCCGGTAGAGTGGCGACGCCGGAGATCATCATCGCGGGCAGCACGACGCCGCGAATGCGAAGCTGCATCACACAACCGTGCGCAATGCTGACGATTCGGCCATCCTCCTCCGCGCAGAACGAGGTTTCCGGCACAAACCGCTCGGAAAAAAACCAGTCAATAAAGGAAAGGGAGTCGTCAAAGCGCAACTCCCAAATTTCCCTTGCCTGTTGTTTGTCCGCCGCGGTGAGCGGCCGAATCGTTGCCATGTTGCTCCGTTAAATAATGTATTTCTCGTTCTTTTCAGGAATCGCGGCGAGCTCCGCGCGCTTCTCGTCGTAGCCTGCTTTACCAAGCAGCGCGTAGGTTGCTTTTTTACCTTCTTCCACGCCGGGCTGGTCAAAGGCGTTGATGTTGAGCAGTTCGCCCGCAAACGCCGTCGCCATTTCAAAGAGGAACAGGAGCTGTCCGACGGTAAACGCGTTTACCTCCGGCAGCACGATCGTATGGTTGATGTGTCCGCTCTTGCTCACGGCGTACTCCGTCGCCTTGAGTTCGGCGGCGATCAGCTCGTTTTGCGTGTGTCCGCAGAGGAACGAAACGTCCGGCACGTCGAAATAACCGTCGCTGATCATCGTTTCGCAGCGATAGCGATCCACGGCAAGGAACGTGAGTACCTTGTCGAACGGGCCTTCCGTATAGAGCTGCACCTGTGAGTGCTGATCCGTGACGCCGAGGCTCTTGACCGGCGTCTGTCCCGCGTTGACCACGTTGCCATCCCAATCGACCTTTTTGCCGAGGGATTCCGCCCAAAGCTGGGCATACCAGTCCGCCATGTAGCGCAGCGAATCCGCATACGGCATCATGACGCTGATGTTGCAGCCGCGCTTCATGCTGGCGACCTGCAAGGTGGCGAGCATGTAGGCGGGGTTCTTCCAAACATCCTTGTGCATGTCGCAGAGCGCGTCCATATACGCCGCGCCCGCGAGCAGCTCGCGAATGTCAATTCCGCAGACCGCCGCCGCGAGCAGGCCGACCGGGCAGAGCTCGGAGAAACGCCCGCCGACGCCTTCCGGAATATAATACGTCTTCAGGTTCTCGCTCTTGGCAATCTTGATCAGGTTGCCTTTCTTCTCGTCCGTCGTGGCGACGAGGTGCGTGCTGATGTCCGCGCCGAGCTTCTCGTGCAGCAGGGCGGAGATGATCAGTAGCTGGCTCATTGTTTCGGATGTGCCGCCGGATTTGCTGATGACGTTGAAGCAGGTTTTCTCCACGTCAACAACGTCCAACAGCGCCGCCATGCGCTCCGGATCGATGTTGTCCTCAACAAACAGACGCGGGCCGTTCCGCTTGTCCCGCGGAAGGTCGTTGTAGCGCAGATGGTTGAGAGCCTGCTGAACGGCGGTTGGGCCGAGCGCGCTGCCGCCGATGCCGAGCACGACGAAATCGTCAAAGTTGTCGCGAATGCGCGCCGCTTCTTCGAGGATGGAAGCGACGATTTCATCCTGATTGTAAGGCAGTTCGCGCCAGCGCATGATCGGCCGGTTGGCGCGCATGCTGGCAATTGCCGCGTCGATCTGCGGTTGCATGACTTCGAGCTCGCGGCGGTAGATGCCGCGGTTGCCGAGCTGGTCGGACATCATGTTGTTAAAATCCAGTCGCAGACGCATCGAGTTGCGCCAGGATTCGTCGGTATAGCGTTCCATCATAATAGAAAACCTCCAATTGGTTTCGAATATACTACCATATTTCAGGCGTTGAAAAAAGCGAAAATCCGAAAATCAAGTTGTAAAATCCGCTTCTTTTGACAATTTCGATTGCGCATAGAGCGCGAGCATGCGCTCATAGCTTTCGTAAAGTTCCGGTATCTGTCGGTACATGTCGCTGTAGACCTCGATAAACGCGGGGCCCTGATAGCCAAACGACGCAAGCTCGTCAAACATCTGCACGAAATCGTAATTACCCGCGCCGGGCATGGCGTACCGCGCGGCGTCGTTTTCCTGCTGCGTTGCGTCGCAGAGGTGCACGTTGACAATTCGGCTGCCGACGGCGCGGATGTATTCCATTGGGTCGTGTCCGCTGCGGACGGCCTGCTTGACGTCCAGCGTAAAGCGCAGCGCGTCGCCGCCGATGGCATCCAGAAGGCGAACGCCAAATTCCGGCTCGTTGAAGACGCACCAACTGACGTTTTCGAGCGTGAGCTGAATGCCGTACTGCCGGGCCAGCACGCTCAACTCCACGAGGATGGGCGCAATGCGCGTTAAGCCAATGTTTTTGACCCCGCCAAAGAGGCGCGCCGGGCCGTGCATCACGTAATGGCTCGCGCCGAGGCGCTTTCCGTCCGCAAGGACCTGCTCGAAGATGTGCCAGGCGTCGTCGCGCTGGCGGGGATGGACGGAGAAGAGCTGCGGTTCAAACTGCATGCTCATCGGGTGAATGCTGAACACGCGCAGGTTCGAACGGCGAATGCGCTCGTCGAGCAGCTCGACAAACGCGGGGTCGTATTCGGAAAACGAATTCAGGAACACTTCGCAGACGGGAACGCCGTGCGCGCCCATATCCAACACCGCGTCCTCAATCTGGAGTTTGCTGAAATAGCTTGCCGTTGAAATACCAATCTCCATGTGGTTTAACCTCACACCGTATTTTAACACGCAGGCGGCCAATTCGCCAGAAAAACCGAGTATAAGATAGGGCGCCAGCGCAAAGAAAACGTGATATAATCGGCGCATGAGCCAAAAAACGAAACAACACTTGATTCGAATAAAGACAGCTTCGCTCGGCGGAACGGTCGTTCGGCTTGCCATTGCGCTCTCGCTTGCGATGCTCGGCCTCTCCTGGCCGCGCGTGTTCGCGGGGCAGTCCGCCTGGGTGGAGTCGCATTACAGCGAAACCGTCTATCAAACGATCCGCCGCGCAATCTCCGCCGTGACGTCGCTTTTGCCGTGCTCGATTGCGGAGCTGCTGCTCTACACGCTCATAATCGGGATTCCAGCGCTGCTCGTCGTTCGCGTGGTGCAGCTGCTGTTGAAAACAGCCGGTTGGAAGCGTTTGTTTCGAACCGTTGCGTCAATCCTGCTGGCGGGCACGATCGTGCTAAACCTTTTTTATATCGCTTGGGGGTTTAACTACTTTCGTGAGCCGCTTGCGCAGCGGCTGGGGTTGGACGTTTCAACCCGACCGGTGGAGGAGCTGGAGGCGTTCGTCTGGAACACGGCAAAGGAGGCGAGCGAGCTTCGTAAAACGCTGCCGGAGGACGAACAGGGGGTGTTTGCCCCGACAGAATCGATGCAATCGATCTTCGGCAAACTGCCGGAAGCATACGCCGCGCTGGCGAGCGACTACCCGGCGTTTGAACCCGACCCGACGCGCGCAAAGCCGGTGCTTTGGTCGAGGGGGCTTTCCTGGCAGGGAATCGCCGGAATCTACATCGGCCTGACCGCGGAGCCAAACGTCAACGCGGATCAACCGCCGCTGCTGCTGTATCAGGCGGCGGCGCACGAAATGGCGCACCAGACGGGCATTGCCAGCGAAAACGAGGCGGAGCTTACCGCATATCTGGCCTGTCGGTATTCAACCGATCCGGCGGTTCGATACTCAGGCCTCATGAACGCGCTGATTCTATCCGGAAACGCACTCTACAAGGCGGACAGCGCGCGTTATCTTGCGGCTACGCTGGCCTACGGGGATGCGGTCTGGCGCGACTTGGAAGCTTACGACGCATACTGGCACATGTTTGACGGCGAAGTTCGCGAGAGCGCGGACAAACGAAACGACGTTTACCTCAAGCACAATTCACAGCCGAGCGGGATTTTGAGCTACGGCGAATCGGTCGATCTGATGCTTGCGTTTGCCGCAAAATACGGATCATAAGCCGGAAATACCATATCCAAACAAAAAATTAGATTGCATGAATATATTTCAATATTTTGGCCGTTTTGGGTTTACAAACCCTTGTCGATGATGTATGCTGATATCGAAAAGGTATGATATCTAAATAAAATTATTTAGGAGAGAAATACATGATCGACTTGACCAAAAACCCGAAAGGGCTTCAAAACAGCATTGACCGTGCGCGCGAAAAGGGAATTATCATTCCGACGTTCGCCGAAATGCGGAATCCTGATCTGATTCCGGATAAAATCAAGCAGAAACTGACCAAGGTCGGCCTTTGGGACATCAACCCGCTGAACCTGTTCCGCATCAGCTGGCGCAACGAACAGAAGGAAGTCGGCGGCAAGTTCGGCGGCGTGAACTTCATCGAAGTGCCTTCTTCGCTCTCCGGCGTGAAGGCGCGCATCATCATCCTGACGGGCAAATGGTTCCCGACGGGCTGCCACAAGGTTGGCGCGTCGTTCGGCTGCCTCGTGCCGCGTCTTGTCACCGGTCAGTTTGACCCGACCTACCACAAGGCTGTTTGGCCGAGCACCGGCAACTATTGCCGCGGCGGCGCGTACAACTCCGCTCTGCTCTCCTGCGACTCCATTGCGATTCTCCCCGCCGAGATGAGCAAGGAGCGTTTCGAATGGCTCAAGACCGTTGCGGGCGAAATCATCGCGACCCCCGGCTGCGAAAGCAACGTTAAGGAGATCTTCGACAAAACCTGGGAACTCAAGACGACCCGCAAGGACGTCATGATCTTCAACCAGTTTGAAGAGATGGGCAACTGCGTCTGGCACTATCAGGTGACCGGCAAGGCGATTGCGGACGCGTTTGAGTCCATCAAGCGTGACGGCGACCGTTTCGCGGGCGCGGCGTTCACGAGCGGCAGCGCGGGCACCATGTCCGCGGGCGACTACCTCAAGGAAGTTTACCCGACGAGCAAACTCGCCGTCGGCGAAGCGCTCCAGTGCCCGACGCTGCTGAACAACGGCTTTGGCGGACACCGCATCGAAGGCATTGGCGACAAGCACGTGCCGTGGATCCACAATGTGAAGAACACCGACATGGTGATCGATATTGACGACGAAGACAGCCAGAAGCTGCTGCGGCTTTTCAACGATCCGGCAGGCAAAAAGTACCTCGTCGAAGAAGTTGGCGTTCCAGCGGACTTTATCGAAAAGCTCTCGCTGCTGGGCATCTCCGGAATCGCGAACATGCTTTGTTGCATCAAGATGGCGAAGTACTACGAGCTGACCGAGCACGACGTGCTCGCAACGGTCGGCACGGACTCCTCCGTGATGTACACGAGCCGCATTCAGGAGCTCGAAGAGGCGGACGGCGCGTACAGCCCAGTCAAGGCCGCGGCGGACTACTCCGAGCACCTGCACGGCATCCGTACGGACGTGATGGAAGAGCTCACCTACGAGGGCCGCAAGCGTGTTCACAACCTCAAGTACTACACCTGGGTGGAACAGCAGGGCAAGACGGTCGACGAGATCAACGCGCAGTGGTACGACGAGCACTACTGGACGGACATGCACGAACAGGCCGCCGAGATCGACGCGCTCATTCACGAGTTCAACGATAAATCCGGCGTGCTGAAGAACCTGTAAAGAGCCAACAAACACAAGACCCGCCAATCAAACGGCGGGTC
>CAZDXW010000071.1:6551-17613 GCA_964509485.1 uncultured Christensenella sp. | reverse complement strand
ACCCCGGCAAGGACAAAATCGGCATCTTTGGCGAAACCTACACGGGCGTACTCAAAAAGAGCGCAACCGTCGGGCTATTCGAGGGTGAGGAAGTGCCGGAGTAAGGCAGGAACGGAACGACTCTTAGTTTGAATTTGAATCCGAGGTGCGATATGGTTCCAGAAGGCTCTAGTCAGCAGTTCATACAGATTGCCCAAAACCAGTTCCTTTCGAGCTATCAAATGCTCGAAACGCTCGTGGACGTCTGTCCGGACGAGGTCTGGTACGGCGTGTTTAGCGACGTGCCGTTTTGGTATCAGGTGTACCACGTCACCTACTTTGTCGACTACTGGTTCCGCGCGGAGGGCGCAACGGCCGCCTCGCTTTGCATGGCGTTTGACCCGCGCATTCCGCCGGAATTTGAGCACGACGTGCCGCCGGACGTGTCCGTTTCCCGCGCGGAGATTCGCGAGTACCTGCGCCGCATTCGGGCAAAACTCGACGCGCTCTTTGACTCGCTGGATGACGCCGCCCTCGCCCGCCCCGTCTACGACGGAACGGAGGAATACACCTTGCTCGACATTCTCTTTGGGCAGTCGCGGCACATTATGTACAACGTCGGCTACTGCAACGGGATTCTGCGCGAGCGCAATCTGGAGGAGTCCGACTGGTACTCCTACAACGAACCCGCCGAATAGCCGCGCCGTTCAGGCGTTTTTGAGCACCAGCTCTTCCCAGTATTCGAGTACTCGCTCGCAGGTCTCCTTGTCCTCCGGACGGAGCTGCCCGTGCGGAGCCGTCTTCGGCCTGCGCTTGCCATTCAGAAACGCATCCTCTTTCAACAGCAGGTCCGCAACCGCCGTAATGTTCGGCAGTACGGCAATTTCGGTCTGCACCGTTCCCCCGTCCAGCAGGCGAACCATCCAGCCGCGTGCGCCCTTTTCGCCAAAGCCGAACATGCCGCCGAACCCCGCCGACTTCTGCTCGTAAGGATCGAGTCGGAGTACAGGCTGGCGCAACGTAACAATGCTATATGTCGCGTCCTTCCAGTCGATGACCAGCACGCCGCCGCAATCCGGCAACAGCCCGATGCCCAGCGTTCCTCCGTCGTCCCGGCGGATGTAGAGCATCCGGCTCGGCAGTCGGCTCGTTTGCGCCAGCTCTTCCAGCAGGCGATCCCGCGCGTCCCACGCGGCACAGGTTTCCTCGCTCGTCATAGCGTTTTCCCTCCCGTTTGTTTCCAATGTTTTGCTAAACCCGTTTGGATTACTGGTTCGATTCGTTTTTCTGTTCTTTTCACGCTTCGTATATTATAATACGTTTGTCGGTGATCTTCCAAACATCTATTTGAATCAATCCGTTTCTCGCACTTTCTCTTTTCCCACCCCGTACTCATAGGAGGTATTGCCATGAACCCGAAACAAAGATCCGCACTTTCCAAGATATTTGCCGTTTCCGGCACGCTATTACTGCTGGCTCCGATTCTATTCATGCTGGTCGCCGCGGTCGTTGGTAGCATCGCCGGAAAAGCGCTTCTCTTCGACTACCTGATGCTCGCGGAGCTGTTCCCTCTCGTCGCACTGGGGCTTGTTTTGCTCGTGCTTGCGAGCATCACCTCGCGCATCCTTGCCAAATGGATCGGCTGGAGCGCTGCCGCAGCGCTGATACTGCTCGCCGCGTCGATGATTTTCTCGACCGCCAGCGGACTGGCCAGCGGAGCGGAGACCGTGCAGAGCGGCGCGTTTGCAATCGTGATCGTCGGCATCGCGCTGTACGACCTGCTGATTCTCGGCATTGCCATCCTCGGCATCCTGCTCGTAAAGAAACTATTTCAAAAACAGCCGGATGCACCTGCTGTCACCGAATAATCGCTGTTTCGAAACTGCCGAAAGGACACCCTGTTTCGCATGAGCACTCGTGTAACCGTCAAACCCTGCCCGTATCGGGGCAAGCGCGTGAATCTAACCCCGGAATCCGACATTCCGGAGGAAGTGAAGATTGCCGCCGCCGAGGCGAAGAAAGCGGAACGCAGCCGAAGGAAGAGCCGCACCCTCGCCGTTTGGGGGACGGTACTCGTCGGGTTGCCGTTTGTGCTGCCGCTTGTGTTTTTTATCAATGGCGCACTGACGAACCATCCGCTGCCGATTGGTATTTACCCCTATCTCGTGTTGATGTTTAGTTTGTTTACGAAAATCGGCGGGCTCGTTCTTTACATCGGTTCGCGAAATGCGAACTACCTGCGTAAGCTGATCGGCTGGACCGCGCTGGCAACCACACTGCCCACCCCGATTGCCAACATCCTCTATGGGGGTACGCTCACGCGGTTTGATACGACAAACATGAATGCCCCAATCAACATCATAGTATTCCTCTTGCTGATAATCACGCTGCTATGCATGCTTGCGCTCTGCGTGTTTGCGGTGCTGCTGCTCCGGCGCGTCTTTCCAAAGCAGCCAAAACCGGAGCCGGAAGCCTGATGCAACGATCTACCGATTCACATCGCCCCGTAAGGGGCGTTTTTGTTTGGAATCGCTTTGTGACCTCGTCTCTCGACAGGCCTTTCATAGAGTGATACGATAGCGCTACATTTGACAACCCGTATTCGAAACAGCCGTCGAAAGGAGACGCAATATGGAATCGAAACACGAAAAAATCATCTATCTCGCGGGCGGGTGCTTCTGGGGCATGGAGAAACTCATGCAGTCCATTCCCGGTGTGATCGACGCGGTCAGCGGATATGCCAACGGTTCCGGCGAGGCGGACGCGAACTACAAGACCGTCTGCACCGGGCGTACCGGCTTTCGCGAGACCGTCCGCGTGACCTACGACCCCAACCGTGTCAGCCTCGACCAGTTGCTGTTTGCTTACTTTGAGGTGATTGACCCGGCTGCCGTCAACCGCCAAGGGCACGACACGGGCACGCAGTATCAGGCAGGCGTTTATTATGCGGATACCGAGTCGCAGGCGACCGTCGAGCGTATCTTCGCCATCGAGCGCGCGCGTACACCGCATTTTGCGGTGGAGATGGGAGCGCTCAAGAACTTTTTCCCCGCAGAGGAATATCATCAGGATTATCTGGACAAGAACCCCGGCGGCTACTGCCACATTCCGTTTGCGGATATCGCCCGTCTTTCCAAGGGCACAATTGACGCGGGGCGATACGCGCGCCCGCGCGAGGAGCGGATTTCGTCCGACCTCACGCCGGAGCAGTACGCCGTAACCCAGAAGAGCGCAACCGAGGCTCCGTTCACGAGTGAATTTTACGCAAACACCGCCAAGGGGCTATACGTGGACGTCGTCACCGGCGAGCCGCTCTTTACCTCGGAGGACAAGTATGCCTCCTCCTGCGGCTGGCCTGCGTTCACGCAGCCGGTGGAGCCCTCCGTCGTGGTTTCCCGCGAGGACTGGTCGCACGGAATGCACCGCGTCGAGGTTCGTTCCCGCGCGGGCAATTCGCATCTGGGGCATGTGTTCGAAGGCGACGCCGAGTCGCCCAACGGCACGCGCTATTGCATCAACGGCGCGGCGCTGCGCTTCGTGCCCTACGATTCGTTGGACGCGCAGGGCTACGGCTACCTGAAGGAGAGGTTCACGAAGTAACCGCCCGTTCGCGGTTTGTTCCAAATTGGCATTGCAGCAACCGAGCCAAATTGCCCGGTTTGTTACCTCCTATGAAAAATAACAAAGCAAAGCGCGCGGATTTGTGCTATACTGCCAACGTGCGCTTTTTTGCGTTGTATTTGTTTTGCTAAATGGAGTTGAAATCCGCATGATTTATCTGGATAACAGCGCGACAACGCGTGTTTTGCCCGAAGCGGCGAACGCGGCGTATGCCGCCATGACGGAACAATTCTATAATCCCGCGAGCGCTTATGCCCCCGCCGTCGCCGCCGAAAAAGCGGTCGAAGCGGCGCGCGCGCGCCTTGCCGCCGCGCTTGGCGGCACACCGGACGAGCTACTCTACACCTCCGGCGGAACGGAGTCCAACAACATGGCGGTGTTCGGCTCGCTCAAGCCGCTCCGCGGAAAGCGGCGCATCGTTACGACGCTGGGCGAGCATCCGTCGATCTACGAGGTATTCCGCTCGCTGGAACAGGCACCGGACACCGAGGTCATCTTCGTTGGCCTTCGCCCGGACGGCAAGGCGAATCTCGACGAGCTTGCCGCCGCGCTCACGCCGGACACGGCGCTGGTCTCGCTCATGCACGTTAGCAACGAGGTCGGCGCGGTCAACGATCTTTCCGCCGCCGCCTCGCTAATCAAACAGTTTTCGCCGAACGCGCTGCTGCATTCGGACGGCGTGCAGGCGTTCTGCAAACTGCCGTTTTCGCGCCTGCCGGTCGATCTCTACAGCGTCAGCGCGCATAAGTTTCATGCGCCAAAGGGCGTCGGCGCGCTTTACGTCCGAAGCGGAATCAAGTTCGCGGGCGGGCAGATCGGCGGCGGTCAGGAGCGGTCTCTCCGCTCGGGCACCACGAACGTGCCCGGCATTCTCGGCCTCGACGCAGCCTTGGCGAGCTACCGCGCGCATCAGGCGGAGTGGATCGACCACATCCGCGCCTGCAAGCTGCGTCTGGCGAAGAACCTGCTCACGATTCCGGATGTACTCGTCAACGGCCCCGCGCCGGAAGACGGCGCGCCGCACATTCTGAATGTTTCCTTCCCCGGCGTGCGGGGCGAGGTGCTGGTCAACGCGCTCTCCGAGCGGGGCATCTGCGTGTCCACCGGCTCCGCCTGCTCGACGCACAAGAAGGGACAAAACCGCATTCTCGCGGCAATGGGCATCACCGGCGCGCGCGCGGAAGGCGCGATTCGCCTGAGCCTCTGCCCGTTCAACACGCTCGAAGAGATGGACGCCGCCAGCGGCGCGCTCGCCGAACAGGTCGCCTTTTTACGGCGTTTTCAGCGCCGCTAATCAATGGATACTATCCCAATGGAGAGAAAATCGATGGAACCGGTCTTACTCGTTCGTTATGCAGAAATTCACCTCAAGGGGCTGAACCGTCCCTTTTTTGAACGCGGGCTCATGAAGCGAATCTCGCTTGCGCTGCGCCCGCGCAATGTTCGCGTTGTGCGCGAACAGGGCCGCGTGTTCGTCTTTGGCCTGCCGGAAGACGCGATTGACGAGGCGGCAACCAGACTTACGCGCGTGTTCGGCATCCACTCCGTCAGCCCCGCGCTGGCCGTGGAGAAGGATTGGGACGCGATTGTAAACGCTGCAAACGCGCTCGTTGCCAAACGCATCGAAGGGTTGGAGCAGGCGAGCTTTAAGGTGATTGCACGCCGTGCGGACAAGCGTTTTTCCATGCGTTCGCAGGAAATCTGCCGCACGCTCGGCGGACTACTGCTCGAGGCGTTTCCGGTGCTGCGCGTGGATGTGCACGAGCCGGACTTTTACGTCGGCGTGGAGATTCGGCAGGATCAGGCGTTTTTGTTTGCGGAGGAGCGCCTCGGCGTCGGCGGCATGCCGGTTGGCACCAACGGACACGCCATGCTGCTCATCTCCGGCGGCATCGACAGCCCCGTCGCGGGGTATATGATTGCCAAACGCGGGGTGCGCATCTCCGCCGTGCATTTCTACAGCTATCCGTATACGAGCGAACGCGCGAGAGAGAAGGTTGCGGAGCTCACGCACATTCTCGCGGGATTTGCGGGTGAGGTCACGCTGTATCTCGTTCCGTTTACCGAAATTCAGCTCGCAATCTACGAAAAATGCCCGCAGAGCGAAACAACCGTACTCATGCGCCGGCTCATGATGCAGATTGCCGAAAAGATCGCCGTTTCCTGCGGCGCGCAGGCGCTGATCACCGGGGAATCCATCGGCCAGGTCGCAAGCCAGACCATCGAGAGCCTCACGGTTACGAACGACGCGGTCGCCATGCCGGTGTTCCGCCCGCTGATCGGGTTCGACAAGGAAGAGATCGTTGAGCGCGCAAAGGCAATCGGTTCGTACGACACCTCGATATTGCCGTTTGAGGACTGCTGCACGGTGTTCGTGCCGCAGCATCCCGTCACAAAGCCCAAGCTGGAGGATCTGCGCCGCAGCGAAGGGCTCGTCGACTTTGCGCCCATGATCGAGAAGGCGATTGCCGAGACGGAAGTTCGAGTCATTGAATAATCCTGTTGAAACGGTATATTTCGTTTCAATCGCTTTCATCATTTGCCGTAGAATTTACACAAGATTCACAGCGTAAAACAGCATATTATGGTATGCTTTGCTTGGTTACAAGCATGGTTGACGATGCCCTATCGTCATGGATCACTGTTTTGGAGGAGTATCGAATGAAATTCATTTTTCGACTGATTGGCATATTGGTCGTGCTGCTGATTTTGCTAATGGCGGTGCTGACCTATCTCGACGCCAAGGATCTGCTCAGCGGAAAGCTGGAGCACCTGATTGGTACGCTGCGTGTGCTCGGCAAGGAAGCCTGGGTGGAGATTCGGCTGTTTATGGACGACTCCGGCATTGCGGAGGACGCCGCAGGCCTGCTGGATCAAGGCGCGGACTATCTACGAGAAAACGTAGAGCCGCACTCGACGAGTCAACCAGGAGCGGATGCGCTCCCCACCCCTACGCCGGAACCAACGCCGGTTGGATAACGAACATAGATACAAAAGACCTCCCGCAAGGGAGGTCTTGTTGTATTCTATCTATCGTTTGGGGTTTATGATGGGATTTTCGGGATTTCGATCGGCGGCAGGAACGAGCGCAGAAACGCGACCATATCCTTCGTCTTTCGATAGAGTTCCAGCGCGAGCGAGGCATCGACAAACCGCCCCGCGATGTTTTTATAGGAAAACGGGTAGTCGGACATGTAGTAAAACATCACGTCCATCAAAAAATCTTCGCAGGCATTCCTGCGCTCCAAAAACCGTGCGTTGTCCGCCTCGGCCAGAAACGCCGGATGCCCGGTTACCTTTGAGAAGAGGAAATTCACGTTGTGCGTCTTCGGCGGTTCCGCGTCCGTATAGTACACATACATCGCCTTGAGCTGGCGCTCCACCGCCTGCTGGCAGAGAAACGCAACGTAGACCCAGCGCTCGCCCGAAATCAACACGTCGATCGTGCCGAGGTCATAGTCCGAAAGCATCAGCCAGTAGCCGCACTTTTCCATTCGATTCATGCTAGTCCCGCTCCTCTTTGTTGAGTGTGCCTTCCGAAACAAGCCGTTGCAGCACGCTCGTAATCCGTGAATCAAACTGTGTATCCAGCCGAACGAGTTCCTCGGCGGCTTCCTCCGGGGTTTTCACGTCGTTGTAGCCGCGGTCGCTCGTCATGGCGTCGAAAACGTCCGCAACGGCGACAATCTGGGAAGCAAAGCTGATGTCCTCTCCGCTTAAGCCTCGCGGATATCCGCTGCCATCCATTCGCTCGTGGTGGTTGCGCGCAATTTCGGCAATCTCCTCGCCAAACTCCTGCAGCAGCATGCGCCCGCTGTCCACCGGATGCCGCAGAATATACCGCAGCTCCTCGTTCGTCAGCCGCTCCGGCTTTTGCAGCACTTCCACCGGAACGAAGCACTTTCCAACGTCGTGAAACAGCGCGGCCACGGCCAGATCGTCCCTGGCAATCACCGGCGCCTTTTCGGAGAGCGCGTCATACAGCGCAAGGGAATACCGAAGCACTGCGCCGCTGTGGCGATAGGTATAGTTGTCCTTTTCGTTGACGCGCATTAAAAGCGCGATCAAGTTTTCTTCGAATTTTTGAACGGCAGCAAACGACGGGCAGTTGGTTACATATAGAATTTGCGTGTCCCCGCTGAGCTTGACCGGAATATCCCGCGTCAGCCCGCAGACGGTAAACGACTCTCCCGCTTCCAGCGAGACGAGGCCGTCGTCCAACGCGAGTTCGACGCCGCCCTCATGAATAAAGAAAAACTCGATAGCGGAAGCGTCCTTCGCCGGCGTAAGCCAAACGACGGACTCGCCGCCGATCTTTTGAAGCATCATCTCAAGCTCGCCTTGTTTGGCCAGCAAGGTGGTGATTGCCTCGTTTTCTTGCGGCGGCGCGCTCGATGCGCTCTTTCGATTAAACCGTATCCCGTCCATTCCGTCACCCGCAGGCGAGCGGCTGGTTCGGGCCCGCTCGCGCTATTCTACACGTAGTTCAATACCGTATGCTTGAATCTCTTCAATAATACCACACGGCGTAGATAATTCATAGGCGTGAAACGGTTGAACTTGAATATCGATTTCCGAGTTGACGCAAATGCGCGCCAGCTGGCGATATCGGTCCAGCAGACGCGCATCGTTACAATTGAAGAACACAGCGAGGTCCACATCGCTTTCGTGTTTCTGGCAGCCCTTTGCGTATGAGCCAAAGAGAATGACCCGCTCTACCTGTTCCAGCGCATAGATCTGATGGATGATTTCCCGCAGCCGCGTGGCATGCCTGCCAAACAGGCGGTCAAACTCCGCGCTGGAAACGATCATTCCGGCTCCTTCCCGCCGACACGCACTCCTGCGTGCTTACAGCGGAATCACGCGGAGCGGATCGATCATTACAGTCTGTCCATCGACCACATAGGCCGTATATTCGCAAACAACGGTTGCACCCATCGCGTTGGCATAGCTCACGACTTCGGCAACAACGCCGTCCACGTAGGCAAGCAGCTGAGCAACATCGTCAAACGGCGTGTTCTGCGCCTTTTTGACTGCCTGTGCAATCTGCTTGTTCGCTTTCTCCACCATACGTTCAAGCTTCGCAAAATCGGAGCTCGAGTAGGGCGCTGCACTGATTGCAACTCCGTTGCCTTCGGCATTCGCAACGCTGGGAATCAGCATCACCAGCAGCATAACGAGAACGAGAACGCTCAAAATCTTTCTTTTCATGGTGAAACCCCTCCGAAACAAAATGTTGTTCGGCTCGGAAGTCCCCCACTTGGATCAAAAAAAGACAGTCCGCCAATTTCCCGCCAGACTGCCAAAAAAGTTATCGCTGCAAAATAGAATATAAATCCATTCGGCGGCAGGACACTCAATTCGGCGGCTGGCTGTCGTGGACGCTTTCGCGTCGTTAGACCCTTTAGCTTTGCGTCGCCCGTTTTCACGGGTTTTGCCTTTTCGTGGGAGTTGTTCCTAAACCTGGGATGAGGATATCACACCAAAGAATCCGTGTCAACAGTAATATGTGATTTTTATGTAATAATTTTCTTGCTTTTTTCATTGCCGGCACAATCAACGAGCCCGCCTTTGCTTTGGAAAAGGGCTGTACAATTGGAATCCGGGTATTTGTACATCCAGTTCTTTTCTCATGAAACCCTTGCGTGATATAATGCTCCCAATACAGGAGGTGGCGGTATGGATTTTCTTGCTCAGGCACAAGCCCTTGTTTCGCAAATGACCCTTGAGGAAAAAGCGAGCCTGCTCAGTGGCGCGGACAACTGGCGCACAAAGCGCGTTCCACGGCTGAATTTAGATAGCGTCGCGGTGTCGGACGGCCCGCACGGGCTGCGCAAGGAAGTGGACGTTCCAAAGGTGGGCCGGCACACCCGACCGGCTACCTGTTTTCCAACCGCCTCCGCCCTCGCCTGCTCCTTCGACCGGAGCCTGCTTCGCCGCGTCGGCGCGGCGCTCGGGCGGGAAGCCCGCGCGGCGGGCGTCGCCGTGCTGCTTGGCCCGGGGCTAAACATCAAACGTAGCCCGCTCTGCGGCAGAAACTTTGAGTATTTCAGCGAGGACCCGGTCGTCTCCGGCGAACTCGCGGGCGCCTATATCGCGGGCGTTCAGAGCGAGCAGGTCGGCACGAGCATGAAACACTTTGCGCTCAACAGCCAGGAGCTGCGGCGCTTGACCGTGGATTCGGTTGTGGACGAGCGCGCGATGTTTGAACTCTATCTCTCCGGTTTTGCGCGTGCCATTCAGATTGAGCAGCCCTGGACGGTGATGTGTTCCTACAACCGCGTCAAGGGCGTCAACGCCAGCGACAATCGCTGGCTGCTGACGGATGTGCTTCGCACAAAATTCGGCTTTCAGGGGCTGGTGATGTCGGACTGGGGCGCGGTGCACGACCGCGTCACCGGCGTTTCCGCCGGACTCGATCTCGAGATGCCGTTTGTCGGCGACTATCACGACCGACAGATCGTGAAAGCGGTGCGTACCGGCGCGCTGTCTGAGGAAGCGGTGGACGCCTGCGCAACACGCGTGGTCGAGCTGGCGCTCAAGGGCACGGCGATTCCGGCCGGGTCGTTCGATCCGGCGGAGCACTACGCTCTCGCGCGGGAAGCCGCCGGAGCAAGCGCGGTGCTGCTCAAGAACGAGCGAAACGTGCTGCCGCTCAAGCGCGGAGCGCGCGTCGCCGTGATCGGCGCGTTCGCCAAAACGCCGCGCTATCAGGGATCGGGCAGCAGCAAGGTCGTTCCGCTCGCGATGGACTGCCCGCTGGACGAGCTGGTCAAGCTCGGCCTGCACGCGGAATATGCCGCGGGCTATCGCGAGGAGAGCGACGCTTCCGACGAGGCGCTGCTGAGCGAAGCCTGCGAGGTTGCGCGCGGTATGGACGCGGCGCTGCTGTACATCGGCCTGCCGGATCGGTTTGAGTCCGAGGGCTTCGACCGGGACAAACTCAACCTGCCGGAAAGTCACATTGAGCTTGTTCGCCGCATCCGCGCGGTCAACAAAAACGTCGTGGTGCTGCTCGCAGGCGGTTCGGTCATCGACATGAGCTGGGAGTCGGACGCGGCGGCAATCCTGATGCTCTACCTGAGCGGTCAGGCGTTTGGCGGCGCGACGGCAGATCTGGTCACCGGCAAGGTTTGCCCCTCCGGCAAGCTCGCCGAGAGCTGGCCCATTCGGCTGGAGGACGTTCCCTCCTACGCCTACTTCCCCGGCTATCCGCGCACGGTGGAATACCGCGAAAGCATTTACGTCGGATATCGCTACTATGACACGGCGCAGAAGGCCGTTCGTTACCCGTTTGGCTATGGACTTTCCTATACGAACTTTTCCTATAAAAACCTTCTGCTCAGCGGGAGCACGCTGCACCCGAATGAAACGTTGACCGTTTCCTGCGACATAACCAATACCGGTTCGCGCGCGGGCAGCGAAACGGTGCAGCTCTACGTGTCCCATCGTTCGCCGGTTG
>CAZDXW010000071.1:3279-6451 GCA_964509485.1 uncultured Christensenella sp. | reverse complement strand
CAGCCGGGGGAAACAAAGACCGTTTCCTTTGTTCTCAATCGCCGCGATTTGTGCTATTATGATGTGGTTGCCAAGGACTGGCTCGTCGAGGGCGGCTCCTACGAGATTCGTCTGGGCGCTTCCAGCCGCGACATCCGGCTGTCGGCCACCATTGAGGCCGCGCTGGACGTGGGCCTGCATCTGCCCGATCATCGTGTGGACGCACCTTGTTATTATGACCTGTCCAACGGTATCTCCGTTCCGGACGATGCGTTCGCCGCCGTGCTCGGTCGGCCCATTCCGCCGCGCGAGCGGCAAAAGGGCGAGCCGCATACGCTGAACACTACGCTCGAAGAAGCGCAGGATTCGTTCTGGGGGCGTCTGCTCGTTTCTGTTGGCCGAAAAATCGCAAACAATATGGCTCAAACCGACGAGGTGAGCAGCGGAATTGCGGATCGCGTGCTCTTTACTTCGCCGCTGCGCATGATGAGCATGGAAGGCGGCGGCGTTCCGCCCCGCGTGGTGGAAGGCATCGTGATGCTGTTAAACGGGCATTTCTTTGCGGCAGTCTGGCATATGCTCACCAAACAGCCGTAAGTCTCGTCTTGCGTGTTTCCTCCGAGAGATGTTCTTTCTCGCTCCAATCCTTTGGAGCTGATATACAGCGATTCATCCTATCAATTAAATCGTCAGAATTTGTTCTTTCGGAGGTCACTCGATGCATTCCGTACTCTCCCGCTTCGCGCTGTCCGGCAATCCCGTCTCCTGCGAGCCCTATGGAAACGGGCATATCAACGGCACGCAGCTCGTCGTTTGCGACAACGGCGTGAAGTATATTCTCCAGCAGATCAACACGAGTGTCTTTCGTGAACCCATTCCCCTGATGCGCAACATCGAACTGGTCACCGAGCACCTGCGGCGTAAGATTTCGGACCCGAGAGGCGTGCTTTGCCTCGTTCCCACGCGCGACGGAATGCACTATGCCGTGGAGGACGGCTCATACTGGCGCGTATACGATCTGGTTTGCGACAGCGTTTGCTATCAAACGGCAACCAAGGCGCTCTTTCACGAAACCGCCGTCGCGTTCGGTCGATTCCAGAATCAGCTGGCCGATTTCCCCGCCGAGCAGCTCGCCGAGACCATTCCGCATTTTCACGACACCCCCGCGCGCTATGCCGCGTTTGTGCGTGCGGTGGCGGAGAACGCCTCCGGCCGGAGCGCGTCGGTCGAGCCGGAAATTGAATTCGCGCTCGGCAATGAAGCCTTTACCCATACGCTGACCGATCTGCAGGCAAGCGGCGATCTGCCGCTTCGGGTGACGCACAACGACACGAAGATCAACAACGTGCTCTTCGACGCGGAGACCCAAAAGGCGCTCTGCATCGTCGATCTCGACACGGTCATGCCCGGGCTGTCGGTCAACGACTTTGGGGATGCGATTCGCTTTGGCGCGTCTACGGCGGTGGAGGATGAGCGGGATTTAAGCCGTGTACACTTTGACATCGGTCTATTCGAAACGTATGTGCGCGGGTATCTTTCCACCTGCGGAAAGAGTCTGACGCAAACAGAGATCGAAATGCTGCCCGTCGGCGCGAAGATGATGACGCTCGAATGCGGCATGCGGTTTTTAGCCGATCATATCGCTGGGGACGTCTATTTCCACATTTCGCGCGAGAACCAAAACCTTGACCGCGCACGCACGCAGCTTCAGCTCGTCCGGGAGATGGATACGCGCTGGGACGATATGCACCGCATCGTGAAGGAAGCCGTCCTACACCTATAACAAGAGTAATATTTTCGAACAAGATACGCATCATATTTTAGCGAAAAACCGCGAAACTCCACAGAATATTGTGGAGTTTCGCGGTTTATTTGACGCAAAGTTCACCGTGTGTTAACATTTCAGACTAGTAGATATGCCTCAAAAAATCCCAAACTAAAGAGGTATGCATAAGATGCTTAGTACGGCTTCCCTCATCTTCATCCTTCTGACAATCATATTCGTCTCAATTTGTATCACTTTAGCTTTTAAAAAAACACAGCCCCCTCAAAAGTCTATTTTCTATACGGAGAAAGGATCCGTACCTCGGACATATGACCCCAACCACCGCAAGAGGTTAATTTGGAGTGGTATCTGCATGGCGTTGTCTATTCTGACCATGCTTCTTTCGATTATCTTCGCTGACATAAGTCCCAAATCGGGAGATGGTGATCCTACCCCGTCCCCTTCGAACTCAATCAATGAGATGCCCAATCCTATTGTAAGCAGCTCGCCCGGCAACGTAGCAGAAAGAACGCCGAATCCTTATGAGTCGGAAACCGTCGAGCTGAGCAATAGCGATTGGTTGGACGAATTAACCCCTTTGCCTTGTCATCCGGGTAATTACTATTTCGGTGGTTGGAGTGACAAATCACCGTTTGATCTAAATGGAGTTGAATTTGACCACGGCGTTGGAATGTGCATCATCGGTTCCAACTTTGAACAGATGGTTAAGGAAAAAGATGCATTTCAAAACATTGAACGTTGGGATTGCCGTGAAGCCTCTGTTCTATTCCAATTAAACAAGAAATATGAAACTTTGTCCTTTTCCGTCGGTGTGGATTCTAGTGACCCGGCTTTGTATGGGCCAAGGGAAGAGAACGGTGTTGTGCAAATCATTATCGATGATTCTTCAGCCAACAAAGAATTATTCAGAACAGATTGGATTGACTATACCTACGTAACGAAAACCGTTAAAATCAACGTATCTACTGTCAACACACTTCGAATAACCGTTCGTTCCGGCAGCGTTAACCGCAAAAGAATTACGAAGAGCCTACGGGTGGTACTGATTAATCCCGTGTTGATACCGATCGAATCATAAGTCTTCACACAAACAAACAGCGCCCGAACGGGCGCTGTTGTTGTTTGAGAAAACGATCGTTAATTCCGGCCGGAGATGAGGCGGCTGACAAAAATCAGCAGGCACGCGCCGCCGATGGCGATCAGAAATCCGGTGAACGACCAGGCATTGCCGGAGCCGATGCCCGTCCAATCCGCGAGCCAACCGCCGAGCACCGCGCCCGCGATGCCGACGATGATGTTGCGCAATAAGCCGCCCTTGCCATGCATGATCTTGCTGGCGATCCAGCCGATCAATGCGCCGAGAATCAACCATCCGATAAAATGAAACATGTGAAACCTGTCCCCCTT
>CAZDXW010000071.1:0-3179 GCA_964509485.1 uncultured Christensenella sp. | reverse complement strand
AGTTCCTTGAGCGCCTGTACGAATCGATTGTTCTTCTGTTCCATAAGCTGTATTATAGTAAAAAGCAGTCGTTCCGACAAGCGAACTTTTTGCGTCATTCCGATAAGTGACTTCATGAGTTGTTTTGAGAGGAGAACCTATGTATTTTCTTCTTGCGCTGTTGCCCGTGCTTCTGCTGGCGCTGGCAGCCGCCCACCTGTTTCGCCGGTCGCTGGGGCAAACGTTGCCCATTGCGCTGTTCTTCGTGGTTCTGGTCGTCTATTTAGGCGGGCTTCTTGGCTCGCTGACCGCGGGGCGAATCGTGATTGTCCTGATCAGCATCGCATCCTTGCTGTATTTATTCGTTTTGTTTATCCGCAACATCGGTTTTCGGCAAAGCCCGTTTTCATTCTTCAGCACGGATCTTACGCTGGTACTCATAAGCACAGTATTGATTGTACTCCTGACCATTGGGCGAAAGGTGACCGATATGGACTCCTTCGAGCAATGGGGCTATATCGTGAAAAAGATGTACTACACCGGCTCGCTGCTCTCCGCGCGCGGACAGTATGCATCCACGCTATCCTACCCGCCCGGAATGGGACTGCTGCAATACTATTTCGCGAGTTTTTCGCCCAGCTTCAATGAGGCGGATCTGTTTCGCGCGCGCGATCTGCTCGCGCTCTCGCTGCTGTTTCCGTTCTTTCATAATCTGGATTGGAACCGTTGGAAAACGCTGCTGCTGGTCGTACCCATCGCGCTGTTGCTTTCATTTCTGGAGTATGCTGGGTTTGCCAGCGAACTCGTCGTCGATCCGATGCTTGGCCTGCTGTTTGCCTGGCTGATTGTCGCGGCTGCGGAGGAAACCCCGGTCCATTGGTTCACGCTGGTCGGTCTCGGACTTGGCTCGTTTCTGCTCTCGTTTACGAAGGTTTCCGGCGTGTTTTTCGTGATTCTGGCAGCGGCAATTCTGTTTTTCCAGCGGATTCGCCCTCCTCTTCCGAAACGCCTCCCGTATCCCCGCCCGCGTTGGGCGCTGCCAACGCTCGTCGTGCTACTCGGCGGAATCGTCGGTTGGCTCGCCTGGCAGCTCACCGTTTCCGCGCACGCGGCGAGCGGTTCGCTCTCCGCCGTGCTCGCACTCAAGAACGGCCTTTTGCCCTATCAGAAGGAAACCTTCGTCAACTTCCTCAACGCACTGTTTGTCGCCGAGGGAGGCGAAGGGTTTGGCATGCTCTCTCCCGCACTCTGGATTGCTGCCGTGCCGTTTCTTTGTGCTGTTGCGGTGCGTATTCTTCATCCACTTCCAAGTCAGGGGAAAGAGAGCCTGTTGGACGCGCTGCTGCTGACAGCCGGTTATCTCGTTTGGCTCCTTGTGCTGTTGATGGGCTACCTGACGAGCTTTGTGGAGGGCGAGGCTCTCTCGCTCGCCGCCTTCTCGCGCTATCTCTCGTCCTATCAGCTCGGTGCGCTCGTTGTTTGCCTCTATCCCGTTGTGCATGCAATGACCTTGCGTGAACCGCATGCCAGGCGAAATCTGCTGGCGCTGCTGCTGATTGCGCTGCTATTGATTGCGCCGCTGCGCAGCGTGTTTGACGCGACCATCGGCGCGCCGTACGCCAACTCAAAAACCACCGATTGGCGCGCGCGTTATGCTCCCGCCGACCGGCTCTACGATCGCCTTGATCCGGCAAACACCAAGATTTGTTTTCTGGATGAGAATCCCACCGAGCCCGGGTATTCGTTTGCGCTGTTCCAGTTTGAAGCGCTGCCCTATGACGTGGAAAAGGCCGTTTCCTGGCGGCTCGGCGGGCCTTACTACGACGCGGACTACTACTCGCTCTCCCCTTCCGCCGAGGAGTGGGGACAGGCACTACTGGACGGTGGATTTACGCACCTGTATCTGCGGGCGACCAGCGATTACTTTGCGAATACCTATGGCTCGCTGTTTGCCGACGCTGCGGACATTCAGTCGGACACGTATTACACCATATCCGAAGCAAGCGGGCAGGCTCTGCTCACGCGCGTCAATCCCGCATAAATCAAAAACGCACAAAAGCACGACAAAGGCGACGGGAGAACCCGTCGCCTTTTTGTTGCGCGTTGTTGTTATCGTCTGACGATTCGATAGTACGTCTGCGCTGTGATTCGATAGATGCCAAAGTAGAGCAGCGTAAACGCCAGCAGCGTTCCGCCGATGCACGTCAGCACCAGTCCCCAGTCGTAGAGCATGAAGGTACGAAGCATCTGCGCCATGATTTTGGAGGCAAACAGCATATGCAGCGTGGTTGCCGCGAGCGGCAGAAAGAAAACCCAGAGCACCTGCGAATTGATCGTTCGCTTCACCTGCTCGTCGTCCATGCCAACCTGCTGGAGAATCGCGAAGCGCTCCTTGTCCTCATACCCCTCGGTGACCTGCTTGAAGTAGAGAATCAGCACCGCAACCGCGAGGAACAGCACCGCGAAGAACGCGCCAAGGAACAATAGCCCACCGTAGAATCCATACCCCTGCACGCGCGTCGTAAAGATGTCCGAGGCGATCAACTTCGGCGTGTCGGAGAACGACTCGCTGTAGTGGTCCCGAATGGCTTGAATGAACGCGAGGCAGTTGTCCTCCGTGCCGGAGACGTCAAAGCGAAAGCTGCCGTCGTAATAGATCAGCGTCGGAACATCGACGAATTCGCTCTCTTTCCAAACGAAATTGTTGCGGCGGAATTCCTCGCCTTCCGGCAACTCGGTGATGAGCTTGTTCCGATCCGCGCTGAGCGTCACGTTGTTTTGCGCGGCGAGACGGTTCAGCGCACCATCGTAGTTGATGATTTGCTGCTCCGTGGCGCTTTCCGGTACGTTAACCTGCACGTCGAAGGGATACATGCCTTTGGTCATCTCCTCGCGTCCCAGATAGAGCGAAAGCGTGCCGGAGACGGTAACCACCAGCATGGTCGAAAGAATGCAGATCGTCGCAAGTCCGCGCGCATTCTGGCGCATGCGGTGGAACATGCCGGAGATGGTGACGAAATGATTCGGCTGATAATAGAGGCTCTTTTTCATGCGCAGCAGCTTGAGCACGACGATGCTGCCGCAAAGGAAGAGCAGGAACGTCGCGAGGATGACCACAATCGCCAGCGGAAAGAACACGCCCAGTGCAATGCCCGGAATCACCGTCGTCCAGGCGTAGTAATACGCGCCGCCGAGCATCA
>CAZDXW010000070.1:0-17644 GCA_964509485.1 uncultured Christensenella sp. | reverse complement strand
TTCGTGATGACGCCAATCTTGTCGGAGACTTTCGCGCCGCCGAGAATCGCCACGAACGGACGCTCCGGATCTTCCAGCGCCTTGCCCATGATGCCGAGCTCTTTGCCGATCAGGAAGCCGGCAACCGCGGGCAGATAGGCCGCTACGCCCGCCGTCGACGCATGCGCGCGGTGGACGGTGCCAAACGCATCCGAAACATAGAGATCCGCGAGGCTCGCGAGTTCCTTGGCAAACGCGGGATCGTTCTTCTCTTCTTCGGGATGGAAGCGGACGTTCTCGAGCAGAACGATTTCGCCTTCCTTCATGTCCGCAACCGCGGATTTCGCGGATTCGCCAATGACGTCTTCCGCCATCCAGATGCGCACGTCCGGCAGCAGTTCGCTGAGCCGTTCGCCAACGGGAGCAAGAGAGAATTCCGGCATAAATCCCTTCGGGCGGCCGAGATGCGAGCAAAGAATGACCTTCGCCTTATGATCGAGCAAGTACTGAATGGTCGGCAGCGCGGCGACAATACGCTTATCGTCCGCAACCTTTCCTTCCGGCGTGAGCGGAACGTTAAAGTCCACGCGCACGAGTACCCGTTTACCGGTTACGTTTACGTCCTCAATGGTTTTCTTTGCCATGGTCTGATTCCTCCGTGTTTTTATATTCAATCGTTATTTCATTACTGATTATACTACATATCTTCTCGTCTGCCTATGAAAACAGCGTGAAAAGCACGTGAAATGCAGTATCTCCCTCGGTTAAATACAGTATCCCACTCGACTAAATACAGTATCGCCCTCGTTCTTTTACCACAAATGCGGAGGGAAAGTCAATCTCTTTTTTCATCGCGTCCTCGGTGTCCCGCTTGCCCCAAAGATGCGTCAGATACAGCGTCTCGACACCCGCGTTTCGCGCCATTTCGCAGGCCTGTTTTACGTGCATATGCGGGCCAGTTTCCGAGGCGTCCACGAAGCATGCATCCGCGAGCAGCGCATGAGCGCCAAGCGCCGCCTGCTCCATGCCGGGAAACTGCTTCGTGTCCCCCGTAAAGAACAGCGATCGACCATCTGCGCCGGTGATTCGCATGCCGTTCACCGGAACGGGGTGCGCCATCGCCGTGAACGCAATCGTCAGGGTACCAACGGTAATCACGTCCCCGCCCTTGACCGTGTGCGGCTCAAACAACGCGCCGGTGGTGATTGCCTTGAGCGTTTCAAACGGTTCGTTCGGCGTGTAGAGCGGCACGCGCCGCTTTTCGGCACCCGCTTCAACGTCCTGTTGATCCAGCGCGTAACGCATGACGAACAGATCCGAGCAATGATCAAAGTGTAGGTGCGACAGGATGATTGCGTCCAGCTTTGCCGGGTGCACATGCTCCATCAACCGCGAGAGCACGCCCGCGCCGCAGTCAATCAACACGCGCGTCGGGCCGTCCTCAATATAATACCCGCTGCAGGCGCCGCCGGGCCGCGGGTACGGGCCGTGTCGCCCCAGAATCGTTAGAAACATAAAGAGCCTCTCAGTCCACCGGACGGCGGATGGAGAGCATCCGGTCCGGCTGCATCACCGGCATATAACGCAGAACCGCCGCACCGAGCACGGTGCAGATCACGCCCTGAATGAACTGCATCAACAGCGTGGTTCCGACCAGCTTGAATTCGCGAATGATCAATAGGTCGTATACGAAGAACAACACGATCATAATCGCCTCCGCCATACCGGCGACGACGAAGCTGCGCTTCCAGTTGTCGCATTTTGCGGCAAACGCGGCGACAAACAGCCCCATGAGGCTCTTGATCAGTAAATCACCAATGATGAAGTACTTGCTTCCCATAACGATTGCGCCAAGCACGATGCCGAGCACCGAAGCCAATATCCCCCACGGCGCGCCCAGCGCCATGACCGAGGCAAAGATGCCCGCGTCTTCGAGCGAGGCATACGCGTTGATGTCCCCCAGTGCGGAGGTGGTTCCGCCCGCGTCAAACCGAATAATCGAGAGGATGAACGTGCCGACGACGCAGATGAAAATGGTGATCCATTGCCGCTTGTCAATGCTCTTAAAATCCATGTCCTACCTCCCAGAAAATAATCGGGCGCGAAAATCGGCGCTACTCGCCCGCCTTGATGATCTCTTCCAGCAGCGCGTCCAGCGAAACCTCTTCTTCATTGCCCTGCGAAACATAGCGGGACACGGTCGGGATGTCCTCCGCATCCGGCTCGCGCTCCGGCTCCCATTCGCGCGGTTCGTGCTCCGATTCAAAGGACGCTTCAAAGGCGCCGGAACCGGCAGGCTCGCTAAACATAGCGTCAAACGCCGCCGCGCCTTCCGCCTGCGGCTCTAAGTTGCTCGTAAACGCGCCCTGCGCCCAGGCCATCTCGGAATACGGCTCCGTCGCGCTCGTGTCCTGCGTTGAAGCGGCGCTCTCGTTTGCCGTTTCCATCGGTCGATACGGCTCTTCAATGCGCACGCCCTCGTAGGAAACGGGTTCACTCGAGGCAGTTGGCTTGTCGCCAAACAGTTCGTCAAACGCCGCCGCGCCCTCTGCCTGCGGCTCTAGGCTGCTCGTAAACGCGCCCTGCGCCCAGGCTTTCTCGGAATACGGCTCGGCAATCGCTCCCTCCGGGCCTTCCGCCTGCGCGGGTGCGACCTCGTCTTGCGCGGTCTTGCCGCTCGGCTCAAAACCGGTCGAAAAATATTCGTCAAACGCCTGTTCCGCCTGTCCGGCCGGAATGGCGCATTCGCTCGACTGTACTTCTACGTTGCTTGGTACAAACGCGGGATCAAACGACTTGGTAAACTCCGTCTGCGGCTCGCTCGCGCTCTCGTGCGAAACAGATTCGTATGCCGCGCGGGAAAACGGTTCCGCGTCCGCGCTCGATTCCGCCTGCGCACCGGAAAACTCCGGCGAGGCGAAATATTCGTCAAACGCGTGCTCCGCCTGGCTCGTTGGAATGGCGCACTCGCCCGTCTGCAATTCAACGTCGCTTGGCGTAAACGCGGGGTCAAACGACTTGGTAAACTCCGCCTGCGGCTCGCTCGTGCTTTGCTCAAATAGGCTCGTCCAGGCCTGCTCGGAATAGGGCACCTCCAGCGGACTTTCCTCAACGGGCGCCGCTTCGGCGGCGCTACGTTCGCCGCTCTCCTCCGCGCCGAGATTCTCCGCGGTGGGCAGCGGGCGTTTTTGCAGTTGATAGATGTTCTTCATCAGCGTCGCGGGGTCCCCGTCCGGGTCCGGCAGGCGGGCGTCGTTGAGCGCGCCGACGGATTTGTAAAACGCTTCGCCGTCGAGCTTTACCTCTGGCGCTTCAATCTTGCGCCCGCGGACAAACTCGGCAAAGCGATCCGCGGTTTCCCGCAACTCGTTCGCGTTTTGCTCCAGCAGGGCGTTAAACGAGTCCACGAGTTCCTCGTATTCGCTCTTGATGATCTCCGCGTCGCGGATCATGCGGTCGCTCTCGTTCTTTGCCGAAATGCGCAGCTCACTCGCCTGCTGCTGCGCCTGATCCATCGCCGCCTGCGCCGCGCGCATGGTATCGTCGAGCAGTTTCTCGCCCTCCTGCCGCGCTTTCTCGCGGATGGCATCCGCCTCCGCGCACGCGTCTTCCGTGAGCTTGCGGGATGTGTTCTGCGCGGTATGCAGCGTATCAATCAGCGATTGCTCGCGCGCGTGATACCCTTCGATCAGCTGCTCCATGGTATCAATTCTGGTCTCCAGCAGCGCGATGCGCTCAAACCTCTCTTCGAGAAGCTGCTTCATCTCTTTGCGGTTCATTCCTCTACCTCCAGTTTCAGCTGTTGCGTTTCACAGGGGTACCCCAGGTGCGCATAGCCCGCGGGCATCACGATTCGCCCGCGCGGCGTTCGCGCTAAGAATCCGAGCCGCAATAGATAGGGCTCGTATACGTCCTCAATCGTGGTTGCGTCCTCGCCGGTTGCCGCGGCGATCGTGTCGAGCCCGACCGCCCGCCCGCCGAACTTGGAAATCATCACGTCCAGCATGCGGCGATCAATCTCGTCGAGCCCCAGCTCGTCCACGCCGAGCATGTCGAGCCCTTCCTTTGCGGAACTCAGGTCGATGCTGCCGTTTCCGCGCACCTCCGCATAGTCCCGAACGCGCCGGAGCAGGCGGTTTGCCACGCGCGGGGTTCCGCGCGCGCGCGAGCCGATCTCCACCGCGCCCTCGTCGGTAATCGCGATGTTTAAAATCTGCGCGCTGCGCATGATGATCTCCTTGAGCGAGTCCGCGTCGTACATCGCGAGCTGCTCCTTAATGCCAAAGCGATCCCGCAGCGGCGAGGTCAAGAGCCCCATGCGCGTCGTCGCGCCAATGAGCGTAAACTTCGGCAGATCGAGCCGGATGCTCCGCGCGGACGGCCCTTTGCCGATGATGATGTCGAGCGCGTAGTCCTCCATCGCGGGATAGAGCACCTCTTCCACCGTGGCGCTGAGGCGATGAATCTCGTCGATGAACAGCACGTCCCCCGGCGCGAGGTTCGTCAGCAGCGCCGCAAGGTCGCCCGCGTGGGTAATCGCAGGGCCGCTGGTGACGCGCAGGGAAACGCCCATTTCGTTGGCAACGATGCCCGCGAGCGTCGTCTTGCCCAAACCCGGCGGGCCGTAAAACAGCGCGTGGTCAAGCGGCTCGTTCCGCTTGAGCGCCGCGTCAATAAAGATTCGCATATGATCCTTCACCGCGAACTGGCCGATGTATTCGGCGAGGTTTCGCGGGCGAAGGGAATATTCCGTTTTTGCTTCGTCCTCGCGCATCGAGGAGCTGATGAGGCGTTCGTCCATTTCCTATCCTTCAGCGCATCGCGCGGGCGCGGTTATTTCGCGAGTTTTCGCAGTGCGGCGGTGATCAGCGATTCCACGTTCTCCGCCTGCTCGACGGCGGCAACCGCCTTTCCGGCGGCGAGTCCGTCGTAGCCGAGCGAGACCAGCGCGGCAACCGCCTCCGAGCGCAGATCTGGCGCGTCGAGGCTGCCGTTTCCGGCGAGCATCTCGCTCGTCTCCACGCGCTCCTTGAGCTCCAGCAGCACACGCTGCGCCGTTTTGCGACCCATGCCGGGCACGCGGTCAAACGCGGCTGCGTTGTTGGTGACAATCGCGGTGGCAACGTCGCTCGGCGTGAGCAGCGAGAGCACCGCCAGCGCAAGCTTCGGCCCGACGCGGGTGACCGAGAGGAGCCTGCGAAACATGTCCTTCTCCTCCGGCTCGTAGAACCCGTAGAGCGCCATCACGCCCTCCGCCAGATGCAGGTGCGTATAGAGCCGCTCCGTCTTGCCGCAGGTGAGTTTCTTGAGCGTCATTGCGCTGCAAAACAGCTCGTAGCCGACGCCTGCCGCTTCTAAAACCGCGCGGTCGACGAGAAGCTCGTCCACAACGCCGCGAATGTATGCATACAAATTTGGTATCCTCCCTGGCGCTTGCGTCAGCGAATTCGGTATTCCTCCGCCGCGGGGCCAATCGTGCAGCCGTGGCAAATCGCGGCGGCAACCGCGTCCGCCGCGTCGTCCGGCTTTGGCGGGGCGGAGAGCGAAAGCAGCATCTTAACCATCTGCTGCACAGCGCGCTTGTCCGCGTGGCCGTTGCCCGTGACGGCGAGTTTGATCTGCATGGGCGTGTATTCGTAGAGCGGAAGGCCCGCCTGCTCGGCGGCGAGAATCGAAACCCCGCGCCCCGCGCCAACGGCGAGCGCCGTCGTGGTGTTGCGGTAGAAGAACAGCTCCTCAAATACCGCGCAATCCGGCTGGAACCGTTCAATCAGCGCGCGCGTCCCTTCGTACAGACGGTTCAACCGCGCGGGCAGGCGTTCGCTGGAAGACGTTTCAATCACGCCGTAGTCCACCGCGGTCAATTTGGTACCGGTGGCGTCCACAACGCCGTAACCCAGTATCGCATAACCGGGGTCGATTCCAAGAATACGCATACGCTCACCATTTTCACGCTTTCATGTTATTTTAACACGAACGCACAGACGTGTAAATGAACGCCAATTGTTTGCACGATTGTTTTATGGTTCGTTCATATCTGCCTCTATTTGCGCAATTTCGAACACAATTGTTCGAAATACGAAAACGCCGGGAGCTGTTTCCCGGCGTTCTATCGCAAGATGGTTCTATTGTTTGTATTTCTGAATCAGCGCGTCCAGCTCGCTCTGCGAAATGCCGAAGTAATGGCGCATGTTCTCCAGCGCGTACTGCGGACGGTTCTCAACGAAATAACGAAGCTGCTTGATTTCATCCTCCCACTCGTCCATCGAGTATGGCTTCTTCCAGCGCGCAATCTGGCGCGGCATTTCGGGGCGAATCGCCGCGGCCATCTGGTCCAACAGCGCGGTCGCGCGATCCGAATTGAAGTATTTCTCGACGACTTCGACGTAGCGCTCCACGCAGTATTCCCGCCAGGCCTTGTTCTTCTTGAGCCCGATGTAGATTTCAAAATACGTCAGAGATTTATCAAACGAGGGCACGCCGTCCGGATTGAAGTATTGCCTTATGATGTCCCGCTCGGCGGTTTTGTACGCAAAGTCGAGGTCGTAGAACACAGGCCGCCATTTCACCGCGTAGTCCGTCGTGCGCCAGTATTTCTGGTTGAACATGTCGGAGTTGCAGAAGAACGTTTGCGCGATGAAGTAGTCGGTAAAGTAGGCGACGTCCACCCATTGGCTGAACTCGGCAAACACCGCGTCGTCGCTGAGGTCTTCCGTCTGCGCAAAGCTGCGAACACGCTTGATGTCGTCGTTGTCGCCCTTGATCGTGGTGCTGTTGCGGCGGATGAACTCCACCGTATCGCCATTGACGCCGTAATGCGTCTCTAAAAACTCGCCATTCTGATCCTCGCCCAGATCGTAGAGACCGTTGTATTTACCGTTGATGTAGACGACGACGGGGCGCGTCGCTGAGTTGTCAATGTTCATGCCCTCGACCAGTGCGTTGGCAAACGCGTCGCGAATGCGCGCGTTGCCCCAGTCCTGCCCGCCGTTTCGAACGACGAGCGCAGAGGACGTCTTGAACTCATAGTCCGGCCAGAAGGGATACGTTACGCTGCTTTGTCCGTAGCCGGAGCGCAGGTTGATGCTCAGCGACTTTTGCGCGTAGGCAACTGTACCCGCGCCTTTTGGCTTGATGCCCGCGGGGAAGGTCGTGCCAAGCGAGCCGTCCGCCTCGTAATAGGAGATGGTCGCGAGCTTTTCGACCTTCATGTCCATGTCGTCGACAGTCATGACCATCTTGATCCGTTCCGGATCGCCCGTAACGCAGACGACCGGCACGGTATGCGGCTCCTCAAAGAGATAGGTCGCCGTCGTGATGTCGCTCGTGCGCTTGCCGGGGATGATCGCAACCGCGCGCAGCGGCGTGTTCTTGCTGATTTCGACCGGACCGGTGTATTGGTTGGAGCGCGAGGTCGGCTCGTCTCCGTCGGTCGTGTAATAAATTACCGCGTTCGGGTCGTCGCAGGTGATCGTGACCGCAAACGCCTCGGTATGATACAACCCCGTTTCGGAGAACGACGGCTGCGGTGCCATACCCGCCACAAAGTCCGCCGTGTTCTCTTTTCCGCGCGTGGCCTGCGAAAAGAACACGCGGTTCACCGTCGTGTCACTCTCGATGCGTCCGCTCGTGAGATCCGGCCCCAGCGCGCCCGTGTCAAACGAGTCGACAAGGGTGCCCTGCGCGTTGTACAACACGAGAGTTTCGCCGCCGGTCGAAAGCGAAAACGGAGCAACGTCCGCATTCTGCCGGAGGCTGTTGCTCGTGCACTCAACCACGAGGTAGCCGCCCGCGTCAATCGTCTTTGCACCGAACGTGAACTTTGCGGGTGTGTTCTTGCTGTCGCTGAGCGTCCAGCCGGTCAAGTCAACCGCCGCGTCGGAGCCGTTGTGCAGTTCGATCCAGTCGTTGTCGCCGCTTTTGACGTCCTGCACCGCAGAGGCCTCGCTGATGAATACCCCCGTATTGTCGAAACAGCCGATCTGGTCGGCTGTTTCAAATCCGTGTGCATTGTCGCTCCCCGGCGTTGGAGAAGCGAAATAGCGTATGTTCCAATTGTCGTCCAGCCCAACGGAGACGTTCTCCCGCGTAACCCCCGCGAGCGACAGGCTCTCGGTGCGCATGCCATTGAGGCTGGTAAAGAAGATGTCGTTCTCGTCATCCGAGAGGCTGAAGTTCGCGTGCAGTTCGCTACCGATGCGGTTCTTGCCGGAGAGGAATACGACGCGGCACTCGCCGGGAGCGAGCGTTACGTCCGGCAGGGCGAACTTATAGAGGTCGTCCCCGTCGTCCGAGAGGAAATAGCCAAAGAGCGAAACCGGCGCGGAGGAGAAGTTCTTCAGCTCCACCCATTCCTCGCGCTCGCCGTCCTCGTCCACGCGGGAAAGCGTATTGATCTTGAGCGCCTCGTTGATGTGGATCGGGTCGCTCTTATCCATGATGGTGACCTTGGTGTCCGTAAACGTCTTGTCGCTGTTGGCGGCTTCAAACGTCGGAAACGCGGTATAAACCCCCGCGCCGGAAGCGTCCTTGACCACCGAAAGTCCGTTTGGCAGGCCCGGCTGCCAGCTGATTCGGTCGATCAGGTTGCCCTGTAAGTCCGAAAGCAGCAGCACGGAGTCCTCATTGCTGAGCCGGAATGCCGAGTGGATTCCGTCCGTCGCGTCGCTGCCCATGCCAGTGAGATAGATGCAGAGGTATCCGCCGGGCGCGACGGTGCCGGAGGGAATCTGCCACTTGAGCGGATCACTCTCGTCGTCCGAGAGGCAGAAGTTCTCGAGACTGACCGGATTATTCCCGCTGTTGTAGAGCTCCACCCAGCGGTAATGCCCGCCGCTGTCCGAGGGGAGCACCTCGCTGATGCTGATATCCTTGAGGTTCTGCGCGGCAAACACCGCGTCCAGCGTTAGATAGAATTCGCCCGTGTTCTCCTTGCCCGGGGAAGGAACGGCGCAGAATCCGTAGGTTCCATCCGATTCGCGCACGTAGGAAACGTCCGTATACAGCGGCGGAATCTCCATCTGGGTCACGATTCCGTAATATGGGTCCGTAATAAACAGAAAATCGCCGCTCTTGCTGAGGCCAAAGTTCGTGCAAAACGCGCTGTTGTCGCTCTGTTCCTCGGCGGTTGTTGCATAGAGGAGCATGTATTCGCCAGGCGCGATGGACGTGTCCTTGGGGAACACGAATTTATGCAAATCGCGCAGATTATCCGAAACGCCGTAGCCGGAGAGGTCAATCGCCTCGCTGCCGGCGTTGTAGAGCTCAATCCAGTCCGGCGTGCCGAGCGCGTTGTCCACGAGCGAACGCTTGTTGCTGGAGACGATCTCGTTGACGACGAGTCCGCTGCCGGATGCGGCTTTGCCGCCGGAGCACGCAAACAACAGCGGCAGAAGTACCGCCGTAATAGCAAGCAGGATAAGTGCTTTTCTTGACTTTACACGCATTTTATGTTGATCCTCACGTGAAAAACATTATACCACAGCGTTTATCGGAAAAGAAGGAAGCCATATTCGTTCGAAAAAAAGTTACAATACAAACTATGCATAAGGGCGGTCACCCACCATTCGGAAAAATGGTACTTTGCAAGCCATCGGTCAAAGCACTCGACCACCGTAAGAAAAAAAGTCCCGCGGGAAACCCCACAGGACTTTTGCTTTGTTTGCTGTTAGTCGACCAGCTCGAGAACCACCATTTCGGCGGCGTCTCCGCGGCGCGGCCCAAGCTTGTACATGCGCGTGTAGCCGCCCTTGCTGCCGGCTGCGGCACGCTTGGCATACTTCGGCGCGATGTCACGGAAGAGCTTTTCCACCACCGGATGCGCGCGTTCCTTCGTGCGCTCGGTGTATTCGCTCTTGCTTTCCTTGTTGGCCTTCGCCTCGGGAATGTCATACAGATACGCCATCATTGCGCGGCGCGCGGCAAGCTTGCTCGGCTTGTCGTTGGTGACTTCGCGCTTGATGATCTGCGACTTCTCGTTGCGGGATTCCTTCTCTACGGTCTCGCTGTTATCGTATTCCCGAACAGCCAGCGTAATGATCTTCTCGGCAATCGACCGGATCTCCTTGGCGCGTGCTTCGGTCGTAACGACCTTGCCGTTCCAGAGAAGCGCCGTGGTCTGATTCCTCAGCAGAGCGACACGCTGATCAGAGGGCTTACCCAGTTTGCGGTTCGCCATTGTGCTTCCTCCTTATTCATCATGTGCGCGAAGCGACAGACCCAGCGCACTCAGTTTTGCTTGAACTTCCTCGAGCGACTTCCGGCCGAGATTTCGAACCTTCATCATCTCTTCCTCATCCCGCTGCACAAGCTCTTCGACGGTGTTGATGCCGGCGCGCTTGAGGCAGTTGTAGGAGCGGACGGAGAGGTCGAGGTCCTCGATGTTCATCTCCAGAATTCGTTCCTTCTTGCTCTCTTCCTTCTCAACGAGAATCTCCACGCCGACGACGTGGTCGGTCAGGTTGATGAAGAGCGCAAGGTGCTCGGTCAGGATCTTGGCCGCGAGGCTCGCCGCCTCGTCCGGCTTGATGCTGCCATCCGTCCAGATTTCGAGCGTGAGCTTGTCAAAGTCCGTAATCTGTCCGACGCGCGTGTTCTCGACCGTGAAATTCACCTTCGAAATTGGGGTGAAGATCGAGTCCACGGCGATCTCGCCGATGGGCATATCATGACGCTTGTTGCGTTCCACCGGCACATAGCCGCGGCCGTGCTCGAGCATGATCTCCATATGGAGCTTCGCGCCCTTGTCCAGCGTCGCAATGTGCAGATCGGGGTTGATGATCAGCACGTCGGAATCCGGCAGGAAATCCTTCGCCAGCACTTCACCCTCGCCCGCCGCGTCAATGATCAACTTCTTGGGGCCGTCGCTGTAAAGCTTGCAGCACAGCTCCTTGAGGTTGAGCACGATCTCGGTTACGTCTTCCTTCACGCCTTCGATAATCGAAAACTCGTGGAGCACTCCGTCGATGCGTACGCTCGTAACCGCCACACCGGGCAGGCTCGAGAGCAGCACGCGACGCATGGAATTGCCAAGCGTGGTGCCGAATCCGCGCTCCAACGGCTCTACAACGAATTTGCCATAGTTCTCCGTCAGTTCAACACATTCGAGTTTGGGCTTTTCGATCTCTAACATTGCATACCCTCCTTCGGTTTGTATGTTGCGGTCCGCCAAGTTTGCATGGCTTACCTGGAGTAGTACTCAACGATGAGATGCTCTTCAATCGTCAAGTCGATATCGCCGCGTGCCGGGAGAGCGACGACCTTACCGGTGAGCTTTTCGGCATCCAGTTCGAGCCATTTCGGGATCGTTCTGGCTGCGCCCTGCTCTTTGAGGGTTTTGAAGAATTCCACGTCTCCACTCTTTTCGCGGACGGAGATCACGTCGCCTTCCTTCACGAGGTAGGAAGCGATGTCAACCTTCTTGCCGTTGACGCGGATATGGCCGTGCGTGACCATCTGGCGCGCCATGGGGCGGGATTCGCCAAAGTTGAGGCGATAGCAAACGTTGTCGAGACGGCGTTCGAGCAGCGAGAGCATGTTTTCACCGGTGATGCCGCGCATGTTGGAAGCCATTTCGTAGTATTTCGCAAACTGAGATTCGAGCACGCCGTAGGCTCTGCGAACCTTCTGCTTCTCACGAAGCTGAATGCCGTACTCGCTCTGCTTTTTCCTGCCCTGGCCATGCATGCCCGGCGGGGTGTGGCGCTTGTTGATGGCGCATTTTTCGCCATAGCAACGGTCGCCCTTCAGGAAAAGCTTCACGCCTTCTCTGCGGCACTGCCGGCAGACGGAACCTGTATATCTAGCCATTACGCTTTCCCTCCTTAAACCCTTCTACGCTTCGGCGGGCGGCACCCGTTGTGCGGAATGGGCGTCACGTCCTTAATCATGTTGACGTCGAGACCGGCGGTCTGCAGGGCGCGGATGGCCGACTCACGGCCGGAACCCGGTCCCTTGATGTAGACTTCAACGGTCTTGAGCCCGTGCTCCATCGCGCCGCGCGCGGCGGTTTCCGCCGCCATCTGCGCCGCAAACGGGGTGGACTTCTTGGAGCCGCGGAACCCGAGCGAACCTGCGCTCGACCAGCTCAGGGCGTTGCCCTGCAGGTCGGTGATGGTCACAAGGGTGTTGTTGAAGGAGGAGCGAATGTGCGCCGCGCCACGCTCAATGTTCTTGCGCTCGCGACGTTTCCGCGTAGTAGCGGTTTTCTTTACTTGCTTAGCTGCTGCCATGTTCGCTGTTCCTCCTTATTTCTTCTTACCGCCCTGCGAGCGCTTCGGTCCTTTGCGCGTGCGGGCGTTCTGTTTGGTGCTCTGTCCGCGAACCGGCAGGCCTTTGCGATGCCGAACGCCGCGGTAGCAGCCGATTTCAATCAGCCGCTTGATGTTCATGGAAGTTTCACGGCGAAGATCGCCTTCCACCTTGAGATTGTGGTCGATGTAGTCTCTGAGTTTGGAAACATCGCTCTCGGACAGGTCGCGCACGCGGACGTCGGGGTCGACGCCGGTTGCGGCCAATATTTCCGTAGCGGTTTTGCGGCCGATCCCAAATATGTAGGTCAAACCGATTTCAACTCGTTTGTCCCTGGGAAGGTCTACGCCAGAAATACGTGCCATATCGTTCCTTTACCTCCGTAAATAGTCATGAATGGTATTGATCTATATTCCATCCGCCGGAAACGCAAGCGGGGTTGCCCGTTTGCGCAGCCGCTCCGACGGTTTTGTTTTCTTCTTAACCCTGCTTCTGCTTATGCTTCGGGTTCTCGCAGATAACCATGATGCGGCCTTTGCGCTTGATGATCTTGCACTTCTCGCAAATAGGTTTCACACTCGGTCTTACTTTCATGGTGGTTCTCCTTTCGATTCCTGTTCAAAATCTCGTTCGAAAAAGGGGATTTCCCCTCTTACTTCAGCTTTTGCCGCGCCAGGTAATACGCCCGCGGGACAAATCATACGGGGACAGCTCCACGGTGACCTTATCACCCGGCAGGATGCGAATGAAATTCATCCGCAGTTTCCCCGATATCGTTGCGAGTATCTTGTGACCGTTCTGGAGCTTTACCTCGAACATTGCGTTCGGGAAGGAATCCGAAACGACACCTTCAACTTCTATAACGTCCTGTTTCGACAAACTATCCCTCCTATTTGTCTGAGTCCACGTTGTAACCGAGCCGGTTCAGCGCTTTTCGCACATCCGCGTCGAGCAGTGTTGCTCCCTCGGCCACCCTTTTTACAATCTCATCCGCGGTCTGCGGTTCGATGTGCAGGTGCATCAGTTTCTTTTTTTTCGGCCGCTCAAGCTTTCGGGTTTCCCCGTCGCAGAGCAGCACATGGTTGTCGTCGCATACGCCGATAATGACGAAGGCGCGCCCTTTGTCGTGCCCTGCGCGCGAGGTGCATACGACGCCAATCACCGGTTCGTTCATGCGTCAGCCCCCCTCGTGCAGCGTCAGGAGCCGGGGCTCCCCATCCGTAATCAGCACGGTGTTCTCGTAGTGCGCGGAGGGTTTCCCGTCCGCCGTGATCACCGTCCAACCGTCGTCGAGCTGATACACACGCGCGGTACCCATGTTGATCATCGGTTCCACCGCAATGGTCATGCCCGCTTCGAGCCGAACGCCGCGTCCGAACCGCGAATCGTCCCAATAGTTGGGAACTTCGGGATCTTCGTGCATCCTTCGGCCGATTCCGTGGCCAACCAACTCGCGGACAACCCCGTAACCGTTGCGTTCCGCGTGCTGTTGAACTGCCTTTGCGACGTCGGAGATGCGATAACCCGGTTTCGCGAAGCGAATTCCTTCGAAGAAGCACTCCTTTGTCACGCGGACGAGCGTCTGCACGTCCTCCGGCACGGTGCCAATGAGCACCGTTCGCGCCGCGTCCCCATGGAACCCGTCCTTGTACGCGCCGACGTCCAGCGACAGAATGTCGCCGTCCTTGAGGCGGTACTTGCCGGGAATTCCGTGAACCACCTGTTCGTTCACCGAGGTGCAGATGCTCCTCGGATAGCCGTTGTAGTTCAGGAAGGAAGCTTCCGCGCCGCGGCTTTTGATAAACGCAACCGCGATGTCGTCCAGCTCCGCCGTGGTCATGCCGATTTCGGCAGACTGCGCGAGCAGGTTCAGCGTGTCCTCTACGACGCGCCCCGCAACGTCCATCTTCTCAATGTCCGCCGCGGACTTGATCGTAATCCCCTTTTGCTCGCTCATTTCGAAATCACTTCTCGAATTCTGGCGTCTACGGTGTCGATGTCCGCGTCCCCGTTAATCGTATGCAGCAGGCCTTTGGCCGTGTAGTAGTCGATCAGGGGTTTCGTGGAGCGCTCGTAAACGACCAGACGATTGCGAACCGTCTCTTCCTTGTCGTCGTCCCGCTGGTACAGGGTTGCGCCGCAGTCGCAGACGCCGCTTTCCCGCGTGGAAACGTGGTACGCGGCCCCGCAATCGGGGCACATCCGCCGCCCGCTGATCCGGCTGATGAGCCGCTCTACGGGAACGTCGAGGTTGATGACGTGGTCGATCGCGCTGATTTCTTCCAGCGCTTCCGCCTGCGCAATCGTGCGCGGGAATCCATCGAAGAGGAATCCGTTCTTGCAGTCGTCGCGCTGAATGCGGTTCTTCACCATGCCGAGAATCACGTCGTCCGGAACGAGTTCGCCCCGGTCGATGAGGCTCTTAGCCGCCAGCCCAAGTTCGGTTCCTTCGCGCATTTCCGCGCGGAGCATATCCCCGGTGGAGATATGCGCAATCCCGAACCGGGATGCGATCTTGACCGCCTGTGTGCCTTTTCCGGCGCCTGGCGGGCCTAAAAAGATCAGTTTCATAGCGAATCCTCCCGGACGGAGCAACGACTTCATCCGAAGATGAAATCCTGCTCGGTGTCGCTGTAAACGAGCTTTGCCGCGATAACCGCGGAACCGGCGCGCCGGCAGAAGACCGGCACGCCTGATTTCCGCAAATCGTTTTTCGTGACGGAGCCCCGAACGCTGTTTCCAGTTAGTTCAGGAAGCCCTTGTAGTGCCGCATGAGCATGTGGCTCTCGAGCTGCGAGGTCGTTTCGAGCGCAACACTGACCATAATCAGAACGCTCGTCGCGCCAAACGCGCTGGACTCGGCCATGCCGCGCATCATCAGCTGCGGCAGGATCGCAACCACCGCGAGGAAGAGCGATCCGAACAGCGTCAGGCGTCCGGAGATCTTGCCAAGGTAGTCGCTCGTCGGCTTGCCGGGACGAATGCCCGTAATGAAGCCGCCGTTCTGCTGCAGGTTCTTCGACATCTCGATCGGATTGAACGTCACGCTCGAGTAGAAGAAGCCAAATGCGACGATCAGGAGCGCGTAGATGATGTAGTAAACCGCGCTCGAGGTGCCGAGATACGTCTTATAGAACGTGTAGAACGCGCCGTTCGGCCAGAACTGGGCGATCATGCCCGGGAACTGGAGGAACGTCAGAGCGAAGATCAGCGGCAGAACGCCGTTGGAATTCGCTTTGATCGGCAGGTAGGTACTCTGGCCGCCAAACATCTTGCGGCCGACCACGCGCTTGGCATACTGAACGGGGATGCGGCGCTGCGCCTGATCCACGTGAGTAACCAGCGTGATGAGCCCAACGACGACGATCGCCAGGATGATCAGTTCCCACCAAGGCATAATGCCCACGAAGAGCTGCTGACCGAGGCTGATGAACGTCTTGGGTACGCGCGAGACGATGGAGGCAAAGATCAGCATCGAAACGCCGTTGCCAATGCCATCCTCCGTGATGCGCTCACCGAGCCACATCAGGAACGCGGTGCCCGCCGTTGCGCAGATACCGATGGTCGCATACGTCAGAATGCTCGTGTCCACCAGGTACTGGGAGCCGAGGCCGATGAAGATACCAATCGACTGAACCATTGCCAGCACGATGCCCGTGTAACGGGTGATCTTCTCGATCTTGACCTTGCCGTCCTCTTCCTTGCTCAGGCGCTCCAGCGCGGGAATCGCGATGGTGAGCAGTTGCAGGATGATCGACGCGTTGATGTAGGGCGAAATGCCCATCGCGAAGATCGTGAACTGGCTGAACGAACTACCCGTGAGCAGATCGAGGAAGCCAAGAATGTCGTAGCTGGCGACAGCGCCTTTGAGGAGTTCGGTGTTCACACCCGGAATCGGAATAAAGCAACCGAGCCGGTAGACCACGATCAACGCAAGCGTGATGATGATCTTCTTACGAATCTCCTTGATCTTGAACGCGTTGATGAATGTCTGGAACATTAGCCGATCACCTCAACACTTCCACCTGCGGTCTTGATCGCGGTCTGAGCGGATTGAGAGAACTTCGCCGCTTTAACGTCCAGTTTCTTCGTCAGCTCGCCGCCGCCCAAAACCTTAAGGCCGTCCTTTTCAATCTTGCTGATGATGCCCGATTTCTTGAGCAGTTCAGCCGTCACTACGGTACCGTTCTCCAGACCGTTGAGGTCGGAAACGTTGATAATCGTGTATTCTTTTCCAAAGATGTTGGTAAAGCCCCGCTTCGGCAGACGGCGTGGCAGCGGCATCTGGCCGCCTTCAAAACCGTTCTTCTTGCTCCCGCTGCGCGCCTTCTGGCCCTTGTGACCCATTGTTGAGGTCTTGCCCATACCGCTACCGGTACCGCGACCAACGCGCTTCGGGGCTTTGACCGAACCTGGGGCGGGCGATAATTCATGCAGTTTCATGATGATGCACGTCCTCCTGCCTTAAACTTCTTCCACCGTTACGAGGTGTTTGACTTTAAAGATCTTACCGCGAGTGCAGGCGTTATCCGGCTGGATAGCGGAGCTGTTCAGCTTGTGAAGACCCAGCGCGACAACCGTGTCCTGCTGATCTTTCAGACAGCCAATCGTGCTTTTCACAAGCGTGATCTTGAGCTTTTTGGCCTCCGCCACTTTTGCTTTTGCCATTGTGCCGTCCTCCTTAACCCAGGATTTCTTCCACGGACTTGCCGCGGGCTTTGGCGATCTGTTCCGCCGTGCGAAGCTGGCTCAACCCGTCAATCGTCGCTTTCACGCAGTTGCTGGGGTTGTTCGAGCCATAGGACTTCGTGCGGATGTCGTGAATGCCGACCATTTCGAGCACTGCACGCGCGGGACCGCCCGCGATAACGCCGGCGCCCTCTTCGGCGGGCAGCATGCGAACATGACCCTTGCCGAAACGGCCTTCCACGGCGTGCGGAATCGACGTGCCGACGATCGGAACCTCGATCATATGACGCTTTGCGTCTTCAACGCCCTTGCGAACCGCTTCCGGAATTTCCGCGGCTTTCCCGAGGCCAACGCCAACTTTGCCCTTTTCGTTTCCAACGACCATCAGCGCGGTGAACCGGAAGTTCTTACCACCCTTAACGACCTTGGCAACGCGGTTGATGGACACGAGGCGTTCCTTGAACTCGGCGGGCTCTTTTTCGAATCTTCTGTTATTTTGCATGTTCGTTCCTCCTTAGAAGTCCAGCCCGGATTTGCGAGCGCCGTCCGCAAGAGCAGCCACACGCCCGGTGTAGAGGTAACCTCCGCGGTCGAACACAACCTTGGTAACCCCCTTGGCTTTGGCGCGCGATCCGATGAGTTCCCCCACGATCGTGGCCTGCTCCACCTTGTTCTTGCCCTCGAGCTTGCCCTTGATTTCGGCGTCCAGCGTGGAAGCTGCGACCAA